>NZ_JBIVPA010000007.1:0-478692 GCF_044754405.1 Streptomyces sp. NPDC093089 | reverse complement strand
CGCCCGGTTACATTCCGAACCCGGAAGCTAAGCCTTTCAGCGCCGATGGTACTGCAGGGGGGACCCTGTGGGAGAGTAGGACGCCGCCGAACAATTCTTCAGGACCCCTGGTCCCAGCGTTCACGCTGGGACCAGGGGTCCTTTTGTTTTTTGCTTGACTTTTCCGATGCGCGGCTGAGTGCCGGCTGCGCGAGAATGACTGCAGTACCCGAAGACAGGAGTCACGACCATGTCCACCAACTCTCCCGACGACCGTCCGGAGCGCGAGCCGCGTCGCAGGGACGGTGCCGGTGGCGACCGGGGCGGCTTCCGCGGGCCGCGCCGGGATGACAGCCGTGGTGGTGACAACCGTGGTGGCGGCTTCCGTCGCGATGACCGCGGTGGTGACAACCGTGGTGGCGGCTTCCGCCGTGACGACCGCGGTGGCGACCGTCCGGGCTACTCGCGGGACGACAACCGTGGCGGTGGCTTCCGTCGCGATGACCGCGGTGGCGACAGCCGTGGCGGTGGTTTCCGCCGTGACGACCGTGGCGGCGACCGTCCGGGCTACTCGCGGGACGACAACCGTGGCGGTGGCTTCCGTCGCGATGACCGCGGTGGCGACAACCGTGGCGGCGACAACCGTGGTGGCGGCTTCCGCCGTGACGACCGCGGTGGCGACAGCCGTGGCGGTGGTTTCCGCCGTGACGACCGTGGCGGCGACAGTCGGGGTGGGGACAACCGTGGTGGCGGCTTCCGCCGTGACGACCGCGGTGGTGACAACCGCGGTGGTGGTTTCCGCCGGGATGACAGCCGTGGTGGTGGCGAGCGTCCGTCGTTCCGTCGTGATGAGCGTCCTTCGTCGTCGTACCAGCGTGACGACCGTCGTGACGACCGGGGCGGCTTCCGCCGTGACGACCGCGGTGGCGACAACCGCGGTGGCGGCTTCCGCCGTGACGACCGCGGCGGCGACCGTCCGGGCTACTCGCGGGACGACAACCGTGGCGGTGGCTTCCGCCGTGACGACCGGGGCGGTGACAACCGTGGCGGTGGTTTCCGCCGGGATGACAGCCGTGGTGGCGAGCGTCCGTCGTTCCGTCGTGATGAGCGTCCCTCGTCGTCGTACCAGCGTGACGACCGTCGTGACGACCGGGGCGGCTTCCGCCGTGACGACCGCGGTGGCGACAACCGCGGTGGCGGCTTCCGTCGCGATGACCGTGGTGGCGAGCGTCCGTCGTTCCGTCGTGATGAGCGTCCCTCGTCGTCGTACCAGCGTGACGACCGCCGCGATGACCGTGGTGGTGACAACCGTGGCGGTGGTTTCCGCCGGGATGACAGCCGTGGTGGCGAGCGTCCGTCGTTCCGTCGTGATGAGCGTCCCTCGTCGTCGTACCAGCGTGACGACCGTCGTGACGACCGGGGCGGCTTCCGCCGTGACGACCGCGGTGGCGACAACCGCGGCGGTGGCTTCCGCCGTGACGACCGTGGCGGCGACAGCCGTGGCGGTGGGTTCCGTCGGGACGACAGCCGTGGGGGTGGCTTCCGGCGGGATGACCGTGGGGGCGACAGCCGGGGTGGGTTCCGTGGGCGGGACGACCGGGGTGGCTACGGGCGTCGGGACGACCGGGGTGGTCGCGACTTCGACCGGGAGCGGAGTGACCGGGCGCCGATCAAGAGGCTGCCGATTCCGCCGGAGGTCACCGGTGACGAGATCGACCCGGACGTGCGTCAGGAGCTGATGAGCCTGCCGAAGGGTCTGGCGGAGGAGGTCTCGCGCAACCTCGTCATGGTCGCGCAGCTGATCGACGAGGACCCGGAGCAGGCGTACGGGTACTCGCGTGTCGCGCTGCGGCTCGCGTCCCGTGTCGCGGCAGTGCGTGAGGCGGCCGGCTTCGCGGCGTACGCGACGCAGAAGTACTCCGAGGCGCTGGCCGAGTTCCGGGCCGCGCGGCGGATGAGCGGTGGTGTCGAGCTGTGGCCCGTCATGGCCGACTGCGAGCGCGGGCTCGGCCGGCCCGAGCGGGCGCTGGCGATGGCCGGCGAGCCCGAGGTGCTGAAGTTGGACAAGGCCGGTCAGGTCGAGATGCGGCTCGTGGCCGCCGGTGCCCGCCGGGACATGGGGCAGCTCGACGCGGCGATCGTGACGCTGCAGAGCCCCGAGCTCGCCTCCGGCGCCGTTCACCCGTGGACCGCGCGCCTGCGGTACGCGTACGCCGACGCGCTGCTGGCCGCCGGCCGTGAGAACGAGGCGCGGGAGTGGTTCGCGAAGGCCCTGGAGGCCGACAAGGACGGCGCCACGGACGCGTCGGACCGCCTCGCGGAGATGGACGGGGTCGAGTTTGTCGACGCGTTCGACGAGTCGGACGGCATGGACGACATGGACGAGTCCGATGACGTGGATGACGTGGATGACGTCGACGTCGAGGAGTCCGACGAGGTCGTCGTCATCGACGACGAGATCGACGACGAGGACGACGAGGACGAGGACGAGCGCGGCGGCGACGACCGCTGACGTGGTCGGACAGTGAGAAGGGCGGCACCCCGAGGGGGTGCCGCCCTTCTGCGTTTCCGGGGCCCGGGTCAGTCCAGGGCGAGGCTTCGCAGGACCAGGCCGGTGGCGGGCTTGGGGCCGAAGGAGGTCGATTTGCGGGGCATGGTGACGCCCTGGCGGGCGAGGTCGCGGACGACGTCCTCGCGTACCGGGTGCATGAGGACGGCGGTGCCGCCGCGGCGTTCGGCCTGGGCGACGGCGGCCTCGGTGTCGTGGATGTAGGCGATGTCCTCGGGGGTGTCCGGGATGTGCCAGACGTTCTCCAGGAGGGTGGAGTGGAGGACGGTCGCGTCGAGGGTGCGCCAGGCCGGGGGGCGGTCGGTGCGGACGGTTCGTTCGAGGAGGGCGGGATCGGGGCGGTCGACGAGGTGGAAGGCGCCGTCGCCCGCGAGGAGAAAGGCGTTCCCGTCGGCTGTGGCGGCCTCCAGGGCCTCCAGTGCGACCGGCAGTGGGTGCTCGATGCGGCGGACCCGGAAGGAGTCGCCGAGGGCCGTGAGGGCGTCGGCGACCGGGAGGCGGTTGAGGAGGCGGTGGATCGCGCGGACCCGGAGCGGGTAGCGGGCGGTGTCGATGAGGAGGACCAGGCCGTAGTTCCAGGGGCCGGGCGCGGCGTGCTCCTCGCGCAGGCGCAGGTACGTCGCCCAGCGGTGGTGGCCGTCGGCGATGAGGGCCTGGTGGTGTGCCAGGTCGCCGGCGACCCGGGCGAGCTCCGCGGGGTCGGTGACGGACCACAGGCGGTGGTGGAAGCCGTCCTCGGTGGTCGTGGAGAGCAGCGGTTCGCGCAGGACCGTGCGGGCGATGACCTCGTCGGCGCCGCCGCCCTCCTCGCCGACGTAGGTGAGGAGCAGCGGCTCCAGGTTGGCCGCGGTGGTCCGCATGAGGGCGGCGCGGTCCTCGACGACGTGCGGCATCACGTCCTCGTGGGGGAGGACGACGCCCGCGTCCGGGGTGGAGAGTTCGAGGGCGCCGATGATGCCGCGCTGGAGGATGCCGTCGCCGTGCTGCTCGTACACGTAGAGCGCGGGTTCCGGGTCCGGGGCGAGGACGCCGTCGGCGAGCCAGCGGTCGAGGGTGACGGCGGCCTTGCGGTGGCGGGTGCCGGCGGTGATGGCCTGCGGGAGGATCAGCCGGACGATGTTGTGGGGGTCGGCCGACTCCAGATGGAGGAGCCCGTCAGGTCGTACGACGACGTCGTAGGGAGGAGACGTCACGGCGGCGAGGCTGCCGACCCGTTCGGGGACGTAACGGAGTCCGCGGAACGGGGCCAGGCGCAGCCCTGCGGTGTCGTCGCGGACGTCGGCGGCCGCGTGACCTGAGGTGTTCATCTCGTCATCGTATGTGGGCGGTGGCCATGAGCGATGATCGGGGGAGCGGGGGAATTCCACCCGGTGATGCGAGGAGTGAGCGGTGACGGTAGGGATCGGCCAGGGACGGCGGGACGCCGGCGGGAATCGTCCGGGCGGCAGTGCGGTGCCGTTGAGCGAGGCGTACGACACGGCGCTCCTGGACCTGGACGGTGTCGTGTACGCGGGCGGCGAGGCCGTGCCGCACGCCGTCGAGGCGCTCGGCGTGGCGCGGGGCGGCGGCATGCACCTGGCGTACGTCACGAACAACGCGCTGCGGACGCCGGAGGAGGTCGCGGCGCACCTCACCGAGCTGGGGGTGCCGGCGGAGGCCGCGGACGTGGTGACCTCCGCGCAGGCGGTGGCTCGGCTGATCGCGGACGACGTGCCGCCGGGGTCCCGGGTGCTCGTCGTCGGCGGGGAGGGGCTGCGGGTGGCGCTGCGCGAGCGCGGTCTGGTGCCGGTGGAGTCGGCCGACGACGAGCCGGTGGCGGTCGTGCAGGGGTACGGCGGCCCGGGGATGCCGTGGGCGCGCTTCGCGGAGGCGGCGTACGCGGTGGGGCGCGGGGTGCCGTGGTACGCGTCCAACACGGACCTGACGATCCCCGGTGCGCGGGGCATCGGTCCCGGGAACGGTGCCGCGGTGGAGGTCGTGCGGATCGCGACGGGCGGGCGCGCTGAGCCGAAGGTCGCGGGCAAGCCGCTGCCGCCGATGCACCGGGAGACGGTGCTGCGGACGGGGGCGAAGCGGCCGCTGGTCGTCGGGGACCGGCTGGACACGGACATCGAGGGGGCGTTCAACGGCGGTGTGGACTCGCTGCTCGTGCTGACCGGAGTGACGGACGTGGCGCAGCTGCTGGCGGCGGTGCCGGAGCACCGACCGACCTATGTGGCTGCCGACCTCCGCGGACTGCTGGTGGGGCAGCCCGAGGTGGTCGAGGACGCGGACGGCGGGTTCCTGTGCGGGGGGTGGCGCGCGGCGGTGAGCGGCGGCGAGCTGGTCCTGGGGAGTGCGGGGGCCGGCGCCGGCGAGGGAGCGGACGTGATGGACGCGGTACGGGCGTTGTGCGGGGCTGCATGGTCGGCGGCGGATGCGCCGGGGGCGGGTGTGCCGGACCCGGGGAAGGTGCTGGCGCGGCTGGGGGTGTGAGCCGGTCCGAGGGGCCTGCCTGGGTCTGAGCCCGACCCTGGGCCTGAGTGGGGTTCCGTGGTGGCGCGGTCCGGGGTGGGGTGTCGGGTGGGGCAGAGGCGGCCGGTGGTCTCGAAAGTTGGGTAGGCTAACCTAACTCTTTCTGGGTTGGCGGACATCGGGAGCACGGGCATGGACGGTCGGCAGGGGCAGCGGCTGAGCGCGGAATCGGTGACCCTCGCGTACGAGCAGCGGGTCATCGCCCGCGATCTGTCCGTCGAGATCCCCGACAACTCCTTCACCGTCATCGTCGGGCCGAACGCCTGCGGCAAGTCCACCCTGCTGCGCGCCCTCTCCCGGATGCTGAAGCCCAGCACGGGGCGGGTCCTGCTCGACGGGCAGTCCATCCAGACGATGCCCGCCAAGAAGGTGGCCAAGACCCTCGGCCTGCTGCCGCAGTCGTCCGTGGCCCCCGACGGCATCACCGTCGCCGACCTGGTGGCCCGCGGCCGCTACCCGCACCAGGGGCTGCTGCGCCAGTGGTCCCCGGAGGACGAGCGGATCACCCGCGAGTCGATGGAGGCGACCGGGGTCGCCGAGCTCGCCGAGCGGTACGTCGACGAGCTGTCCGGCGGGCAGCGCCAGCGCGTCTGGATCGCCATGGCGCTCGCCCAGCAGACCCCGCTGCTGCTGCTCGACGAGCCGACGACGTACCTCGACATCCAGCACCAGATCGACGTCCTCGACCTCTGCGCCGAACTGCACGAGACGCAGGGCCGGACGCTCGTCGCCGTCCTGCACGACCTCAACCACGCGGCCCGGTACGCGACCCACCTCATCGCCGTCCGCGGCGGCGAGGTCGTCGCCGAGGGACCGCCGTCCGAGATCGTCACCGCCGAGCTGGTCGAGCGGGTCTTCGGGCTGCGCTGCCAGGTCATCGACGACCCGGAGACGGGGACGCCGCTGGTCGTGCCGGCCGGGCGGAAGGCGCGCGCCCGGCGGACCGTCGTCCCGCAGGCCCAGGAGCCCGACGCGCAGGAGCCCGCGCTGCAGAAGTGAGCGGAGTCGGATCGGCCCTGCCGGAGCGCGTGGGACCGGATCGGGCCCGCGAGAGCGAGCGGAGCCCGATCGGGTCTACAGGAGCGAGCGGAGTCGGATCAGGTCGCGGAAGCCCGCTTCGAGCTTGACCCGGCCGGAGGCCCAGGCCTTCGCGAAGTTCAGTTCGCCGCCCACCATCGCCACCAGATCGTCGCCGGACATCGCGAGCCGGATCTGCGCCTTGACCGGCGGCGGGCCGGGAACCGTGTCCTGGACCTCGATCCGGCCGTCCGCGAGACGGCCCGTGAAGGTCGTGTCGAGGTCCGTGATGTGGCAGCTCAGGGTGCGGTCGAGCGCGGCCGCACCCCGCACGCCGTCGTCCGCCCGCGCGAGGTTGTCGGAAAGTCTGTCCAGTGCGCCGCGGCACTCCGTGATCGTCGCCATCGCCGTCGACGGTACCCCAGGGCTTCGCGGTAGCGTCGGGGCATGAGCGACGAGATGCCGGACCCCGCCGACCGGGCCGCCGAGGAGCCGTACGAGCCCGCCGCGCCCGCGCCGCTCGGCGTGGACCGGCAGCTCACCGGGCACGCCCCCGTCGACGCGCACCTGGCGCGTCTCGCCGATGTGGACCACCTCCCGGCGGACGGACACCTGGGGGTGTACGAGGATGTACACCGTGGGCTGCGCGACGAGCTGACCTTGCTCGACGCGCACCCCGCCCCCCGTCCGCACGACAACAGGAGCTGAACCGAACGTGGCAGGAGTGGCACGCCGCCGTCTTGACGCCGAGCTGGTCAGGCGCAAGCTCGCGCGCTCGCGCGAGCACGCCAGCCAGCTGATCGCCGCGGGCCGGGTGACCGTCGGCAAGACCGTCGCCACCAAGCCCGCCACCCAGGTGGAGACCGCCGCGGCCATCGTCGTCGTCCAGGACGACTCCGATCCCGACTACGTCTCGCGCGGCGGCCACAAGCTCGCCGGCGCCTTCGCGGCCTTCGTGCCGCAGGGGCTGCGGGTCGAGGGCCGGCGGGCCCTGGACGCGGGAGCGTCCACCGGCGGCTTCACCGACGTCCTGCTGCGCGCCGGCGCCGCCCACGTCGTCGCCGTCGACGTCGGCTACGGACAGCTCGCCTGGTCGCTGCAGAGCGACGAGCGCGTCACCGTGAAGGACCGCACGAACGTACGCGAGTTGACACTCGACGCGATCGACGGCGTCCCGGTCGACCTCGTCGTCGGCGACCTGTCGTTCATCCCGCTCGGCCTCGTCCTGCCCGCCCTGGCCGCGTGCACGGCACCCGACGCCGACCTCGTCCTCATGGTGAAACCGCAGTTCGAGGTGGGCAAGGAGCGGCTCGGCACGGGCGGAGTCGTCCGGAGCACCGAACTCCGCGCCGACGCCGTGAAGAACGTGGCCCGGCGGGCCGCCGAACTAGGACTCGGCGTCCTCGGCGTCACGGCCAGCCCGCTGCCCGGCCCCTCCGGCAACGTCGAGTACTTTCTGTGGCTGCGGGCGGGCGCGCCCGCGCTGGATCCGGCGGATGTCGACCGCGCCGTGGCGGAAGGACCTCGTTGAGCTCAACGGCAGCACCACCAGAGGCAACAACCCGTACCGTCTTCCTGCTCGCGCACACCGGCCGCCCGGCCGCCGTGCGCAGCGCCGAACTGGTCGTCCTGGGCCTGCTGCGCTGCGGCATCGGCGTCCGGGTCCTGGAGGCCGAGGCCTCGGACCTGCCCCTGCCGCCTTCCGTCGAGAGGGTGCCGGAGGCCTGCTCCGACGCCCTCGACGGCTGTGAACTCCTCGTCGTCCTCGGCGGGGACGGCACGCTGCTGCGCGGCGCCGAGTTCTCCCGCGCCTCCGGCGTGCCGATGCTCGGCGTCAACCTCGGGCGCGTCGGCTTCCTCGCGGAGGCCGAGCGCGACGACCTCGACAAGGTCGTCGACCGGGTCGTGACGAAGGCGTACGAGGTCGAGGAGCGGATGACCCTCGACGTCGTCGTGTACGAGAACGGCGACGTCCTGCACCGCGACTGGGCGCTCAACGAGGCGGCCGTGCAGAAGGTGTCCCCGGAGCGGATGCTGGAGGTCGTCCTCGCGATCGACGGCCGCCCGGTGACCGGCTTCGGCTGCGACGGGGTGATCTGCGCGACACCCACGGGATCCACCGCGTACGCCTTCTCGGCGGGCGGACCCGTCGTCTGGCCCGAGGTCGAGGCACTGCTGATGGTCCCGATCGGCGCCCACGCGCTCTTCGCCAAGCCGCTGATCACCACCCCGCAGTCGGTGCTCGCGGTCGAGGTCGAGCCGCACACCCCCCACGGGGTGCTGTGGTGCGACGGGCGGCGGACCGTGGAACTTCCCGCGGGCGCCCGCGTCGAGGTGCGGCGGGGCGCCGTGCCCGTCCGGCTGGCCCGGCTGCACCACGCCTCCTTCACGGACCGCCTGGTCGCCAAGTTCGCCCTCCCCGTGTCGGGGTGGCGGGGCGCCCCGCACTGACGCACCACCCTCCGGGCCACGAACGAACGGCGCGCCCGAGGGTTACGCGCGGGGGCGATGTCGCATCCGACCCGGGAAACCTCGTATGGTCTGGGGCGTGCTGGAGGAGATGCGGATACGGTCGCTCGGGGTCATCGACGACGCGGTGGTCGAGCTGTCGCCCGGCTTCACCGCGGTGACCGGTGAGACCGGTGCGGGCAAGACCATGGTCGTGACCAGCCTCGGGCTGCTGCTCGGCGGTCGGGCGGACCCGGCCCTGGTGCGGATCGGCGCGGCCTCGGCCGTCGTCGAGGGGCGGATCAGCGTGCCCGCGGGCGCGCCCGCCGCCGTACGCGCCGAGGAGGCCGGGGCCGAGCTCGACGAGGGCGTGCTGCTCGTCAGCCGCACCGTCTCGGCCGAGGGACGCTCACGCGCCCACCTCGGCGGGCGCTCCGTGCCCGTCGGGCTCCTCGCCGAACTCGCCGACGAGCTCGTCGCCGTCCACGGCCAGACCGACCAGCAGGGCCTGCTCAAGCCGGCCCGGCAGCGCGGCGCGCTCGACCGGTACGCGGGCGAGGCCGTCTCCGTGCCCCTCGGCGCCTACGCGGACGCGTACAAGCGGCTGAGGGCCGTCACCGGCGAGCTGGACGAGATCACCACCCGGGCCCGGGAACGCGCCCAGGAGGCCGATCTGCTGCGGTTCGGGCTCGGCGAGATCGAGGCCGTCGCCCCGCTCCCCGGCGAGGACGTCGAACTCACCGCCGAAGCCGAGCGGCTCGGGCACGCCGAGGCCCTCGCCTCCGCCGCGGCCCTCGCGCACGGCGCGCTGGCCGGCAACCCCGAGGACCCCGAGTCCGTCGACGCGACCACTTTGGTCGCGGGCGCGGGCCGGGCCCTGGAAGCCGTACGGTCGCACGACCCGGCGCTCGCCGCCCTCGCCGACCGGATGGGGGAGATCTCCATCCTCCTCGGCGACGTGGCCACCGAACTCGCCGGATACGCCGACGACCTGGACGCCGACCCGCTGCGGCTCGCCGCCGTCGAGGAGCGGCGCGCGGCCCTCACCCAGCTCATCCGGAAGTACGGCAGGGACGGCGAGGGCACGACCGCCGTGCTGGCCTGGGCGGAGGAGAGCGCGGGCAGGCTCGGAGAGCTCGACGGGGACGACGACCGCATCGAGGAGCTCACCGCCGAGCGGGACCGGCTGCGGGACGACCTGTCCGTCCTCGCCCAGCGGCTCACCGACGCCCGCACGGAGGCCGCCGACCGGTTCGCCGCCGCCGTCACCGCCGAACTCGCCTCGCTCGCCATGCCGCACGCGCGCGTGTCGTTCGCCCTCAGCCAGACCGAGGACCCCGAGGGCGTCGAGGTCGACGGCCGCCGCGTCGCCTACGGCCCGTCCGGCGCCGACGAGGTCGAGCTGCTGCTCGCCCCCCACCCCGGCGCCCCGCCGCGCCCGATCGCCAAGGGCGCCTCCGGTGGCGAGCTGTCCCGCGTCATGCTCGCCGTCGAGGTCGTCTTCGCCGGGGTCGACCCGGTGCCCACGTACCTCTTCGACGAGGTCGACGCGGGCGTCGGCGGCAAGGCGGCCGTCGAGATCGGCCGCCGGCTCGCCAAACTGGCCCGCAGCGCGCAGGTCGTGGTCGTCACCCACCTCCCCCAGGTCGCGGCCTTCGCCGACCGGCAGTTGCTCGTCGAGAAGACCAACGACGGCTCCGTCACCCGGTCCGGCGTCACCGTCCTCGAAGGCGAGGAGCGGGTACGCGAACTGTCCCGGATGCTCGCCGGCCAGGAGGACTCCGAGACGGCCAGGGCCCACGCCGAGGAACTCCTGGCGACGGCGAGGGCGGACGCGTAACCGCGCGGGCTGATTCGGCGCCGGCTGGTCTGGCGTGGGTTGGCCCGAGGGGGGCTGGTCCGGGGCGGGTTGGCCTGGGGTGGGTTGGCCTGGGTGGGCTCGCCTGGGTGGGCTCGCCTGGGGCGGGTTGATCCGGCGCTGGCTGGTCCGGGGCGGCTTGGGGCGGGCTGGTCCGGGGTGGGTTCATCCGGCGCGCGCTGGTCCGGTGTGCGCTCACCCGTGTGGGTGAACCCGTCGGGTGGGTGCGTACGCCGGACGCGTTCCGCACGAGGGAACGACGCCACTTTGGTGCCGGAACGTGCGTACGGTCAGGGGCGGGTACTGGCATCCTTGGGCGCGTGACACAGCTCCGTACGGTTCAAGTGCTGGGCGGCGGCAGCGCGGGCAGCAGCGCTCACGTCCGATCACTTGCCTCGGGGCTGGTGGCGAGGGGCGTGCGCGTGACCGTGTGCGCCCCGGCCGAACTCGACCGCGTCTACGACTACCTCGGTGCCGGCGCGCACTTCGTGCCGCTGCCCCGGTTCGGCGACCCCGCAGGCGTCAGCGCGCTCCGCAACGCCGCCATCGGCGCGGACGTGGTCCACGCCCACGGGCTCCAGGCGTCCGTCCGGGCCGCGCTCGCGCTCACCGGCGACGGCCGGGCGCCCCTCGTAACCACCTGGCACAGCCGGAGCCACCTCGACGGCGCGCAAGGCGGGCTCCAGCGGCTCCTCGAACGCAGGACCGTCCGCGCCGCGACCGTCGTCCTCGGCACCTCGTCCGAACTCGTCGACCGGGCCCGGCAGCGCGGAGCCAGGGACGCCCGGCTCGCACCCGTCACCGTGCCCGCCGCACGCGGACCCGTCTGCCTCCACGACGGCAAGGCCCGCGCCGAACTCGGCGCCGTCGACCGGCCGTTGATCATGGCGGTCGGCGCGCTCGAACGCGGACGCGGCTACCGGACGCTGCTCGACGCCGCACGGGAATGGCGCGACCTCGACCCGCAGCCGCTCCTCGTGATCGCCGGAGAAGGACGTGATCGGGCCCTCCTCCAACGGCGCATCACCGACGAGGGCCTCGCGGTACGGCTCATCGGCCGCCGCGAGGACGTCGCGGAGCTGCTCGCCGCGGCGGACATCGCCGTCCTCCCCTCCCGCTGGGAAGCCCGCTCCCTCCTCGCCCAGGAAGCCCTCCGCCTCGGCGTACCGCTCGTCGCCACCGCCGTCGGCGGCGTTCCCGAACTCGTCGGCGACGCGGCGGAGCTCGTGCCCTACGGCGATGCGCCTCGGCTCGCCGGGGCGGTGCGGGGGCTGCTCGACGACGTCGAGCGGCGGATGGACCTGGGGGCGGCGGGGAGGGTGCAGGCGGGGACGTGGCCTACGGAGGACGAGACGGTGGCGCATGTCCTGAGCGTGTACGACGAGTTGGCGGGGCGGTAGGGGGCGGTAGGGGGCGGTAGGGGGCGGTAGGGGGCGGGCCTGGCGGGGCTTGGCGCTGTTGGGCCTGCGCCTGCTGCCGCTGCCGCCCACTGCCGTGTGGGCCCGCACGGCGCCCACCCTGGCCCACCCTTCGTGTGGGCAATCGTCCCACTGGGGCGTGGGCCGGAGTGCGGCGTCCGGTGGGCCGCAACGGGGCGGGCCGGGCCGGGGTGCGGCGTCCGATGGGCCGCAACGGGGCGGGCCGGGCCGGGGTGCGGCGTCCGGTGGGCCGCAACGGGGTGGGCGCCGCCCTGGTGGGGCGAAGGTCCGTAGCGGGCTGGGGGTCAGGGGGTGTGGCGGCGGGCTCGGAGGGCCAGGGAGAGGGCGAGGACGGTTTGGGGGTCGTCGAGGTCGGTGCCGAGGAGTTCGGAGATGCGGGCGAGGCGGTTGTAGAGGGTCTGGCGGTTGAGGTGGAGCTCGCGCGCGGTCTCGGCCTTGCGGCCCGCGTGGGCGAGGTAGGTCTCGAGGGTGGGGAGGAGCGGCGGGCGGGAGGTGCGGTCGTGGTCGCGGAGCGGTCCGATGGCGCGGTCGACGAAGGCGGGGAGGACGGTGTCCCCGTGGTAGTGGAGGCGCCAGAGGAGCAGGTCGATGTCGAGGCGCCGGGCGTCGTACCAGGGGAGGTCGGAGAGGCCCTGCGCGGCCGTCGCGGTCTCGGCCGCGTGCCGTAGGCCGGCCGAGGCCGCCGCCCAGCCGCCGGCGACGCCGACGACGACGATCGGCGGGTGGACGCCGGCGCGTTCGAGGCCGGCGCGTTCCACTCCGGCGCGCAGTGCCGCGGCGACGCGGTCCGCGACCGCCGTGCGCTCCGACTCCGAGCGCAGGCCGAGCAGCAGGGGCACCCGGCCTTCCACGGGGCGGACGCCGAGGAGGACGGGGACGCCGACGGAGGAGAGTTCTTCGAGGACCGCGCGGGCGAGGAGGGCCCAGTTGCCCGAGGGGGAGAGTTCTGCGGCCAGGCGCATGACCACGGGGAGGATCGGTCCGTCGCCCGGTTTGAAGCCGAGGACGCGGGCCTGGGCGGGGGCGGCCTCGGCCGTGATGCGGCCCTCCGCGAGGTCCGTCAGGAAGTCGCCGCGGCCGCGGGCGGCCAGCTCCTCCTCCTGGCGGGCCTGCATGAGGACGACGGCGAGGAGTCCGGCGGCCCGCTCGGCGGCCATGCGGTGGACGGGGGAGAGGGCGCCGGAGATCGCCAGGAGGACGAGGCGGGCCCGTACCGAGGACGTACCGGGGCCGCCGCCGGGCACGTCGACGAGGACGGTGCCGGTGGGCGGGCCGGATTCGCGGGCGGCCCGCTGGCCGCGCAGCCCGTCCCATACCTGGAGCGGGTCGGCGGGTGCGGAGTCGGCGCCGGCCGCGTAGAGGAGCTGGCCGTCGGCGGTCTCCAGGAAGACCGGGTTGGCGGCGAACCCGGAGAGGATGCGGAGGACCTGGGGGACGCCGCCGCCGCCGAGGAGGGCCTCGGTGCACTGCCGGTGGACCTCTTCGGCCTGGCGCAGGAGCGCGTAGTGGCCGTTGACGATCTCGGTGTGGATCTCCTCCGTGACGGCGACGAAGGGGACCTCGCGGTGGAGCTGGACGAGGGGCAGGCCGGCCGTCCTGGCGGTCTCCACTATCGTCGCGGGGAGGCGGGCGAAGCGCGGCCCCAGTTCCACGACGAGCGCCGCGATGCCCCGGTCGGCGAGGCGGCGGACGAAGGCCCGCTGTTCGGCCGGGCGGGTGCCGAGACCGAGTCCCGTCGTGAGGAGCAGCTCGCCGCCCTTGAGCAGCGAGGCGATGTTCGGCACCTCGCCCGCGTGCACCCAGCGCACGGTGCGGTGCAGCCGGTCGGCGCCGGCGACGACCTCCGGGAGCCCGCCGCGGAGGCCCGGAAGTTCGAGTGCCCGCTGCACGGTGATCCCGCCCTGATTGTCCATGGGCCCGGACGCTACCCGCGTCCGCGTTTCGGCGACATCACCCCACGGTCACGGGACCGGACAGTTCGTACACCGGGGCGACAACTCGTCGTGTCGTGGCGGGAATTGTGCGACCGCATGTCGATTGTGGCCTGTGTCACACGCGAGGATGCTCTCGCGCCATGGCAGAGAACCCCACCCCAGAGGTCCACCGGCTGAAGGCGAACTCGGTCGGTCTCGTCGGCGTCGTCTTCATGGCCGTGGCCACCGCGGCCCCGATCACCGCGATGACCGGAAACCTTCCCATCGCCGTCGGATTCGGCAACGGCACCGGAGCACCCGCCGGCTACCTCTTCGCGACGCTGGTCCTGACCGTCTTCTCGGTCGGCTACGTCGCCATGGCCAAGCGGATCACGGCCGCCGGCGCCTTCTACGGCTACATCTCGCACGGCCTCGGCCGGATCGCCGGCATGGCGTCCGGCATGCTCGCGGTCCTCGCGTACATCGTCTTCGAGGCCTCCATCGTCGGCGTCTTCGCGTACTTCGCCAAGACGACCGTCGCCGACCAGCTCGGCGTCGACCTTCCGTGGATCCTGTACGCGGCGGCCATGCTGGCGGTCACCGCCGTCCTCTCGTACTTCGACATCAACCTGACGGCCAAGGCGCTCGGCGTGATGCTCGTGGCCGAGATCGCGGTCCTCTTCGCGGTCGCCACCGCCGTCCTGATCGCCGGCGGAGGCCCCGACGGCATCCCGGTCGAGCCGGTCGACCCGAGGAACGCCTTCACCGGCACCTCCGCCGGCCTCGGCCTCTTCTTCGCCTTCTGGTCCTGGGTCGGCTTCGAGTCGACCGCGATGTACGGGGAGGAGTCCCGCGACCCCAAGCGGGTCATCCCGCGCGCCACCCTGATCTCCGTGATCGGCGTCGGCCTCTTCTACATCTACGTGTCGTGGATGACGATCGCCGGGAACGGGCTGGCGGAGTCCGTGAAGCTGTCCGCCTCCTCGTCGCCGCTCGACCTGTTCTTCGCGCCCACCCAGAGCTTCATCGGCGCCTGGGCCGTCGACGCCTTCCAGTGGCTGCTGCTCACCGGCTCCTTCGCCTGCGGGATGGCGTTCCACCAGTGCGCCTCGCGCTACCTCTACGCCATCGGCCGCGAGGGCTTCCTCCACCCGGCGCTGGGCCGCACCCACGCCCGGCACGGCTCGCCGTACATCGCGTCGTACGTGCAGAGCGCGATCGCCGTGGCCCTCGTCGCCGCCTTCTGGCTGACCGGCCAGGACCCGTACATCCACCTGTACACCCTGCTCGCCATCCTCGGGACCATGGCGATCCTCATCGTCCAGACCCTCTGCTCCTTCGCCGTCATCGGCTACTTCCGCAAGAACCACCCCGAGGACCGGCACTGGTTCAAGACCCTGACGGCCCCGCTGCTCGGCGGCGTCGGCATGATCGCCGTCGTCGTGCTGCTGATCATGAACATGGAGACCGCGGCCGGGCTCGCCGCCGACTCCCTCTTCTTCAAGGCGATCCCCTGGATCGTCGGCGCGGTCTTCTTCGGCGGCCTCGGCCTCGGCTTCTACCTCAAGGCCAAGCGGCCCGAGCGGTACGAGATCATCGGCCGGATCGTCCTGGAGGACGCCACCGAGCGCCCCGCCGAAGAGGCCCCCGCGCCCGCCCCCGCGACCCGGAGCTGAATCCGCCTCCCCGTTCCCTCCCACCCCTCTCCAGGAGCGCCCCATGGCACGCACCAACCCGATGCACCTCCTGAAGCACCTCGCCGCCGAGCACGCCGACGCCCGAAGGCTCGGCCTGCCCGTCGACGAACTCCGCGGCATGCGCGCCGACGCCGTCGGACGCAGATCCCTGCTCAAGTACGCGGCCGCCGCCGGGATCGCGGCCGGCACGGGCACGGCGGCCACCGCCGCGCCCGCCGCGGCCGCCACCACGACCCCGCCGCTGAACAGCACCGCCCGGATCGCCGTCGTCGGCGCCGGGATCGCCGGCCTCACCGCCGCCCTCACCCTCCAGGACGCCGGCCTGAAGCCGGTGCTCTACGAGGCGAACCCGTCCAGGGTCGGGGGCCGCATGTGGACCCAGCGGACCCACTGGGCGTACGGCCAGACCTCCGAGATCGGCGGCGAACTGATCGACACCAGCCACAAGAAGATCCTGGAGCTCTGCCGCCGCTTCGACCTCGCCACCGAGGACTTCCTCGGCGGCGGACCCAACGGAGCCGAGGAGGTCCTCTGGATCGGCGGCGCCTACTACCCGCGCGCCCAGGCCGACGAGGACTTCAACGCCGTCTACCAGGCGCTGCGCCGGGACCTCTCCGAGGCGGGGGAGGTCACCTGGAACCGGACCACCCCCACCGGTACCGCCCTCGACGACATGTCGCTGTACGAGTGGATCGAGAGCCGGGTCCCCGGTGGGCACACCTCACCGCTCGGGAAGTTCATCGACGTCGCCTACAACGTCGAGTACGGCGCCGACACCACCGAGCAGTCCTCGCTCGCCCTCGTCCTGCTGATGGGCTACCAGACCAATCCGGGCAACTTCAACGTCTGGGGCCTGTCCAACGAGCGCTACCACATCGTCGGCGGCAACGACCGCCTCCCGAACGCCGTCGCGGGAGCCCTCACCCCCGGCACCCTGCGCGCGGGCTGGTCCCTGACCGCCGTACGCGCCAACGCCGACGGCACCCAGACGCTGACCTTCACCGAGGCCGGCGCCACCCGGACCGTCACCGCGGACCACACGATCCTGTGCGTCCCGCTGCCGGTCCTCCAGCAACTGGACCTCTCCCAGGCCGGCTTCGACCCGCTCATGCGGAACCTGCTGCGGGACGCCCGCATGGGCCACTGCACCAAGCTCAACATGCAGTTCGGCACCCGCCCCTGGCGCGGCACCGGCCCCTGGCCCGGGGTCTCCGCGGGCGACTGCTTCACCGACTCCGAGGTCCAGCAGACCTGGGACACCACCAAGATCCAGGGGGGGACGGGCGGCATCCTCATCCAGTACGGCGGCGGCAGCCTGGCCCGGAACCTGAACCCGACGGGCCCCTTCTCCACCGAGTCCGACCCGTACGTACGGAACCTCGTCACCCGCTACCTGGCCGGCATCGACGCCTTCTTCCCCGGCACCTCCCGGGCGTACACCGGCCGCGCCCAGCTCTCCGCCTGGCACAAGAACCCGTACGCGCTCGGCGCCTACTCCTACTGGCCCGTCGGCTACCTCCACCGGTACGCCGCGTACGAGGGAACCGCGCAGGGCAACGTCCACATCGGCGGCGAGCACTGCTCGTACGACTTCCAGGGCTTCATGGAGGGCGGCGCCACCGAGGGCGAGCGGGCCGCGAAGGAGGTGATCACCGCCCTGAGGTGATCAGCCGGCCGGCACGATGTTCTGGTTGTACCGGAACACGTTGTCGGGGTCGAAAGCGGCCTTCACGGCGGCGAGCCGGCGGTAGTTCTCCTCCCCGAAGGAGGAGACGATCCGCTGCTCGCCCTCGGAGCCGACGAAGTTCAGATACGTCGACTCGATAGCCCACGGCCGCGCGTCGGCCCGCACGTCGTGCACCCACTGCCTCGCCTGATCGTCGTACGCCGGGTCCTCCCAGGTCGCGAACGGGTGCACCGCCCACGGCGCGGTGCGCCACGGCTGCGGGTACCGGGAGGACCCGGCGGCCACGGCCCCGCCCATCAGGAACAGCACGTGCTGGGTGGCCGTCCCCGGCGGGATCCGCGCGCCGCGGTCGCAGAACGCGTCCACGGCCTCGTCGGGGAACTCCCGCAGGTACTCGGCCGACCAGTAGTTCCGCAGCCCCGGCGGGTCGTCGAGCATCGACTGCAGATCCACGTACGGGATGTCCGTGACGATCTGGACCACGGGGTCCAGCGCGAACAACGGCGCCGCGAAGTCACGGAGTTCGCCGACCGGGCCGGCGTACGTGAACAGCGCCCCGCAGACCAGCTTGCCGACCATGTCCTCCGGGACGAACGGCTCCGGAGGCGCGGGCAGGTAGATGGCGCCCCCGCCGAACTCGTCGGGCGCGCGCTCGCCCAGATCCCGGAAGGTGCGCACCACCTCGGGCGCGTCGTCCGGCAGGAAGAACAGCATGGCGACGCTCGTCCGGGGCAGCGGGTGCACCCGCATCGTCAGCGAGGTCGCCACCCCGAAGTTGCCGCCGCCGCCGTGCAGCGCCCAGAACAGCTCGGGGTTCTCGTCCGCGTCCGCGCGGACGTGCTTGCCCTCCGCCGTGATCAGGTCGGCGGCCAGCAGGTTGTCGCTGGCCAGCCCGAACTTCCGCTCCAGCCAGCCCGAGCCGCCGCCCAGGACGAAGCCGCCCACACCGGTGGTGGACACCCGCCCGCCGGTGGTCGCCACGTGGAACGGCTGGCAGGCGTGGTCCAGGTGGGCCATCGTCGCCCCGCCCTCGACCCGTACCGTCATGGCCTCCGGGTCCACGAACACGTGGTGCATCCGGCGGAGGTCGACGACCAGCGCGCCGTCGATCACGGAGCTCCCGGCGACGCTGTGCCCGCCGCCGCGCACCGCGATCGGCAGCCCGGTCGCGCGCCCGAACAGGACCGCGTTGGACACGTCGGCCTGGGTGGCGCACTGGGCGATCACCGCCGGCCGCCGGTCGATCATGCCGTTGTGCAGGACACGCGCCTCGTCGTAGCCCGGATCGCCGGGGGTGATCACCTCGCCGGCCAGGTCCTCGACCAGTCCGGCCAGGGCGCTTTCGGAGACGTGGGGAGCCATGGGAGCCCCCCTTTCGTACGGGGGACGGGACCCTCTCATCGTAGGTCCGGGCGCCGTCCCCCGCGCGGGGCCGCGCTAGCCGCCGTACGCCCCGCTCGCCGTCAGCCGCAGGGCGGTGTCGATCAGCGGGACGTGGCTGAAGGCCTGCGGGAAGTTGCCCACCTGGCGCTGGAGCCGCGGGTCCCACTCCTCGGCCAGCAGCCCGAGGTCGTTGCGCAGGGCCAGGAGCTTCTCGAAGAGCGTGCGGGCCTCGTCGACGCGGCCGATCATCGCCAGGTCGTCGGCCAGCCAGAACGAGCAGGCCAGGAACGCGCCCTCGTCGCCCTCCAGACCGTCGACGCCGGCCTCCTCGCCGGCCGTGGGGTAGCGCAGGACGAAGCCGTCCTCCGTGGACAGCTCGCGCTGGATCGCCTCGATCGTGCCGATCACCCGCTTGTCGTCCGGCGGCAGGAAGCCCATCTGCGGGATCAGCAGCAGCGAGGCGTCCAGCTCCCGGGAGCCGTACGACTGCGTGAACGTGTTCCGCTCCTTGTCGTAGCCCTTCTCGCAGACGTCCCGGTGGATGTCGTCGCGCAGCTCCCGCCAGCGCTCCAGCGGGCCGTCGGCGTCCCCGGACTCGATGAGCTTGATCGTGCGGTCGACCGCCACCCAGGCCATCACCTTGGAGTGGACGAAGTGCCGGCGCGGGCCGCGGACCTCCCAGATGCCCTCGTCGGGCTGGTCCCAGTGCTTCTCCAGGTAGTTGATCAGCTTGATCTGGAGGAGGGAGGCGTAGTCGTTGCGGGAGAGGCCCGTCATGTGCGCCAGGTGGAGGGCCTCGGTGACCTCGCCGTAGACGTCCAGCTGGAGCTGGTTGGCGGCGCCGTTGCCGACCCGGACCGGGCCCGAGTTCTCGTACCCCGGCAGCCAGTCGAGCTCCGCCTCGCCGAGCTCCCGCTCACCGGCGATGCCGTACATGATCTGCAGGTTCTCCGGGTCGCCCGCGACCGCCCTGAGCAGCCAGTCCCGCCACGCGCGGGCCTCCTCGCGGTAGCCGGTGCGCAGCATCGAGGAGAGGGTGATCGCCGCGTCGCGGAGCCAGGTGTAGCGGTAGTCCCAGTTCCGGACGCCGCCGATCTCCTCCGGCAGTGAGGTGGTCGGCGCGGCCACGATCCCGCCGGTCGGCGCGTACGTCAGCGCCTTCAGGGTGATCAGCGAGCGGACCACGGCCTCCCGGTAGGGGCCGTGGTACGTGCAGTGCTCGACCCACTCGCGCCAGAACTCGGCCGTCGCCTCCAGGGAGCCGTCCGGGTCCGGCAGCGCCGGAGGCTCCTTGTGGGAGGGCTGCCAGGACAGCGTGAAGGTGATCCGCTCGCCGGGGGTGACGGTGAAGTCCGAGTACGTCGTCAGGTCCTCGCCGTGGGTCTCGCAGTCCGTGTCCAGCCACACCGAGTCCGGCCCGGCGACGGCGACCGTCCGCTCCCCGACCTTGTGGACCCAGGGCACGATCCGGCCGTAGCTGAACCGCATCCGCAGCGCCGAACGCATCCGCACCCGGCCGGAGACGCCCTCGACGATCCGGATCAGCTGCGGCGCGCCGTCGCGCGGCGGCATGAAGTCCGTCACCCGGACCGTGCCGCGCGGGGTGTCCCACTCGGACTCCAGGATCAGCGAGTCGCCCCGGTAGCGACGCCGGTCGGCGGGGGCGGGCTCGGCGTCCGCCGGACCCGCCGGACCCACCCGCCAGAACCCGTGCTCCTCGGTGCCGAGCAGTCCGGCGAAGACCGCGTGCGAGTCGAAGCGTGGGAGGCACAGCCAATCGACGCTGCCGTCCCGGCAGACCAGGGCAGCGGTCTGCATGTCTCCGATGAGTGCGTAATCCTCGATGCGCCCGGCCACGTGCTTCACTCCAGTCGAACGGCCATGTCCGCCCCGCGGGGCGCTTGCTGGATCCGTCCGGTTCCCGGCCGGATCCGTGTGTGTCAGCGGTCAAGGGGTCGTCGACGAGCTCTCGGGCCGGATGAAGGGGCGGGGTGGTGCCACTGGCCGGCCGGCTCGGCGGGCAACGTCCGAGCAGGATACGTCGCACCCTAGTGACCCGGTGATCACGTCGGTAACGGCATTGCTCCGATCGGGTGAACGACCCCCGTCTCCTCCTGGGCCGGTCCGCCCGGCACCCCTTTCCCCTGGTGGGCGGGTCGCCGCCCGGCCCTGTCGTCGGCCGCCCGGCCCTCCGCGTCGCCGTGCGTGAACACCCGACTGCCGCGTGTGGCCGGAAGCGGTCTCCTGATGTCGCTGATACCCTGGTACCCCGTGGACCGGTGGGAAACGGCGAAAGCCGAAGACCCCGCAACCGCAGCGACGGCACCCCCCGATTCTTCCGGAGGGGACGCCGGTACGCACCTCCAGAACGCGACCACGGGAGCCCCCTCTTGGCGATGCCGCCCAACACCACGACGACCAAGCACATCTTCGTCACCGGGGGTGTCGCCTCCTCCCTCGGCAAGGGCCTGACCGCCTCCAGCCTGGGTGCGCTCCTCAAGGCCCGCGGCCTGCGGGTCACGATGCAGAAGCTCGACCCCTACCTGAACGTCGACCCGGGCACGATGAACCCCTTCCAGCACGGCGAGGTGTTCGTCACCAACGACGGCGCCGAGACCGACCTGGACATCGGCCACTACGAGCGCTTCCTCGACGTCGACCTCGACGGCTCGGCCAACGTCACCACCGGCCAGGTCTACTCCCAGGTCATCGCCAAGGAGCGGCGCGGCGAGTACCTCGGCGACACCGTGCAGGTCATCCCGCACATCACCAACGAGATCAAGTCCCGGATCCGCCGCATGGCGACCGACGACGTCGACGTCGTCATCACCGAGGTCGGCGGCACGGTCGGCGACATCGAGTCGCTGCCGTTCCTGGAGACCGTCCGCCAGGTCCGCCACGAGGTCGGCCGCGACAACGTCTTCGTCGTGCACATCTCGCTGCTGCCCTACATCGGCCCCTCCGGCGAGCTGAAGACCAAGCCGACCCAGCACTCCGTCGCCGCCCTGCGCAACATCGGCATCCAGCCCGACGCGATCGTGCTGCGCGCCGACCGCGAGGTCCCGACCGCCATCAAGCGCAAGATCTCGCTGATGTGCGACGTCGACGAGGCCGCGGTGGTCGCCGCCATCGACGCCAAGTCGATCTACGACATCCCGAAGGTGCTGCACACCGAGGGCCTGGACGCCTACGTGGTCCGCAAGCTCGACCTGCCGTTCCGCGACGTGGACTGGTCCACCTGGGACGACCTGCTCGACCGCGTCCACAACCCCGAGCACGAGGTCACCGTCGCGCTCGTCGGCAAGTACATCGACCTGCCCGACGCGTACCTCTCCATCACCGAGGCCATGCGCGCCGGCGGCTTCGCCAACAAGGCCCGCGTCAAGGTCAAGTGGGTCACCTCCGACGACTGCAAGACCCCGGCGGGCGCGCAGAAGCAGCTCGGCGACGTCGACGCCGTCCTGATCCCCGGCGGCTTCGGCGACCGCGGCGTGAACGGCAAGATCGGCGCCATCCAGTACGCCCGCGAGAACAAGGTGCCGCTGCTCGGCATCTGCCTCGGCCTGCAGTGCATCGTCATCGAGGCCGCGCGGAACCTCGCGGACATCCCGGACGCCAACTCCACCGAGTTCGACCCGGCCACCGCGCACCCCGTCGTCTCCACGATGGAGGAGCAGCTCGCGTACGTCGAGGGCGCCGGCGACCTCGGCGGAACGATGCGCCTGGGCCTCTACCCGGCGAAGCTCGCCGAGGGCTCGATCGTCCGCGAGGTCTACGACGACCAGCCGTACGTGGACGAGCGCCACCGCCACCGCTACGAGGTGAACAACTCCTACCGCGCCGAGCTGGAGAAGAAGGCCGGCCTGGTCTTCTCCGGCACCTCCCCGGACAACAAGCTCGTCGAGTACGTCGAGTACCCGCGCGAGGTCCACCCCTACCTGGTCGCCACCCAGGCGCACCCGGAGCTCCGCTCCCGCCCGACCCGCCCCCACCCGCTCTTCGCGGGCCTGGTGAAGGCGGCCGTCGAGCGCAAGACGGGCAAGCCCGCGAAGTAACCGGCGCTGTCGGCCGTCGGCGTTAACGTTGCCGGGGTACGGGTCCTCACGGACGCGTACCCCGGCTTTCGCATGTGGTTCTGATGCGGTTCTGATGTGGTTCTGATGGTTCGTACGTGGTCGTATGTGGGAGGACCAAGATGCAGTTGCAGGACACCCCGGAGGAATGGCGGGTCGCCGAGACCACGACGCCCTTCCAGGGAAAGAAGACCAGTGTCCGCACGGACGACGTGGTCATGCCGGACGGCACGGTCGCCCGCCGCGACTACCAGGTCCACCCCGGCTCGGTGGCCGTCCTCGCCCTCGACGAGCAGGACCGCGTCCTGCTGATCAAGCAGTACCGCCACCCCGTCCGGCAGAAGCTCTGGGAGATCCCCGCGGGCCTGCTCGACGTCCCCGGCGAGAACCCCCTCCACGCCGCCCAGCGCGAGCTGTACGAAGAGGCCCACGTCAAGGCCGGCGACTGGCACGTCCTCGCCGACGTCTACACCTCGCCCGGCGGCACCGACGAGGCCCTTCGCATCTTCCTCGCGCGCGACCTCGCGGAGGCGGAGGGGGAGCGCTACGAGGTGTCCGACGAGGAGGCCGACATGGAGCACGCGCGGGTGCCGCTCGCGGAGCTGGTGTCCGGCGTGCTCGGCGGGCGCCTCCACAACACCTGCCTCGCCGTCGGGGTTCTCGCGCTGGCCGCCGCGCGTGCGGGGGAGGGGACGGCCGCGCTCCGCCCGGCCGACGCCCCTTGGCCGGCCCGCCCCTTCTCCGCCTGACCCGGGGGCCCGCCTCGGCCCTTGTGCCGTGCCCGGCTCCCGGGCCGAGCCTTCGGCCCTGGGCCCCCGGGCCGAGCCCCGGCTCCCGGGCCGTGCCTTCGCCCTGGGCGCCAGGGCCGTGCCCCGCCCCCGGGCCGTGCCCCGCCCCCGGGCCGAGCCCCGACCCCCGGGCCGTGCCTCGGCTCCTGGGCCGTGCCTGGCCCGCGCCTCGTGCGGGCCGCGCCCGTCGCCCTGGCCCACCTTCGTGTGGGCAATCGTCCCGCTGGGGCGTGGGGGTTCCCCGGACGGAGTCTGGGGGAGGGTGGGCACACGGGACGGCGCCCTCGGCGGCGCCTCCGCCCCCTGGACCCGCACCGGTAGTACCGCGTGCATAGGGTCCGGGTTCAGGCGCGGAAGCCTGGGCCCGGCTGGGGCGCCGTCCGTTGTGCCCACCCGTCCCGCCCCTGGCGGACGATTGCCCACAACGGGGTGGGCCGGGCCCAGCCGGGCCGGGCGGGGTGGGTAGCGCCGCCGCGGCGGGGCGATTGCCCACAACGGGGTGGGCCGGGCCCGGTCCTCTGTTGCCCCGCAACGGGGTGGGTCGGATCGGGCGGGGTGGGACCGCCGCGGCGGGGCGATTGCCCACGACGAGGGGGCTGCTGCAACGGGGGGTGTGACGATCGGTTGATCTGATTGGGGGATGTGTTGGTCGTGCTCGCGGGGGGTGGTGGCGGGGGCTGAACTACGCTCGGGATGCCCGTGAGGAGACACCCGCGGGATCGGCTCGTGTGCAGGTGGACGGGAGCGTGGCCCGTGACGGATCAGGCGGTGGCGGCGGCGGGCAGCCGGCATTTCTTCGGCCGGCAGCGGGAGTTGAAGGCTCTGCGCGCTGACATCGAGCGAACCGGGTTGGACACGCTGACGGGCCGTAAGGCGCCGAGGGCGAGGGTGCTGCTGATCGCGGGGAAGCCGGGGTCGGGGCGCACGGCGCTGGCGGAGGAGTTGGTGGCGGGGCTCGCGGACCGTTATCCCGACGGGGTGTTCAGGGCGCGGCTGACGGAACCGGGTGGGGATGCCGTTCCCGCCGGGCGGGCGGCGCAGGAACTCCTCGCGGCGCTGGGGGTCGAGGAGCCGCCGGGGGCCGGCGCGGACGAGCTGACCGAGCTGGTGCGGGGGGCGCTGGGTGCGCGCCGGGCGGTGCTGGTGCTGGATGACGCCGTCGACGCGGAGCAGGCCGATCCGTTGATCCCCGACAATCCGGACGCCCTGGTGGTGGGGGTGTCCCGGGGGCCGCTCACGGGGATTCCGGACGTGCGGCCGTGCACGCTCGGCGGGCTCGACCCGAAGTCGGCGATCGAGTTGCTGACCGCGTACACGGGTTCGGTGCGGGTGACCGTCGACCCGCAGGCGGCGGAGTCGCTGGTGGAGGAGTGCGGGGGGCTGCCGAGCGCGGTGGTCCTCGCGGGGGGATGGCTGTCGGCCCGGCCGAAGGCGTCCGTCGCCGATCTGGCGAAGCGGTTGCGCGCGCTGAGCGGGGATCCGCTGTCCCGTGCCTTCCAGCTGGCCCACGAGGGGCTGGACGGGACCGCCGCGCGGATACTGCGGTACCTGTCGCTCGCCCCGCTCGGGCGGGCCGACGCACACACGGCTTCGGCGCTGGCCGGCTGCTCGGTCTCCGCCGCGGGCACCACGCTCGCCGACTTCGCCGCCCTGGGGCTCGTCTCCGTCGGTGAGGACGGGCAGTACGAGGTGCGGGGCCACCTCGTACCCCTGCTTCGCGCTCAGCTGGAGGAGCGCGACCGGCCCGCCGAGGTGCAGCTCGCGCGGGCCCGGATGCTGGAGCGGACCGTACGGCTCCTCCAGTCGTGCCGTGCGGTCACCGAGCCCGAGGGTTCGCCGGCCCGCCGGAGGCTGGCGGGGCTGCCGCGTGCCCTGCGCTTCCCGAACGCGGCCGCAGGTGCGGCCTGGCTGGACTCGCGGCAGTCGGTCCTGCTGGCCTCGGCGCGGCTGGCCGTCGCCGACGGCGAGCTGGACACGCTGGCCCGCCGGCTGGTGGCCTCGCTGGTCAGGGCGCTGGCCGCGCACCGGGGGGCCGAGGCGGCGGCGCCGGAGCTGTACGGCCTGCATCGGCTGGTCCTGGACGTGGCCGAGCGGCGGGGGCTGGACCGGGAGCGGGCCGCGGCCCTGCTGAACCTGGCCGATCTGGATGCCCGGACCGGCAGGACGAAGGACGCTCTGCTGCGATATCGGTCGGCTTTGGAGGCCGGACGCAAAGCAAATGACCCGTATGCGACCGGTCGCGCAATGGAATCCGTAGGTGGGGCGTATCAGGAGCTGGGGGACTGGCAGCGGGCCGGTGACTGGTACGGGCGGGCGCTGGCGCAGCGCCTCGCCCGGGACGAGCGTGCCGACCAGGCCCGGCTGTACGCCCGCCTGGGGGCCGTGCAGACCTATGCGGGGCGGTACGGCGAGGCGCTGCGGAACTGGCGGGCCGCCGCCGCGGGCTACCGGCGGCTCGCGGATCTCCCGGGCCACGCGCGGGCGTTGAGCGAGGCGGCGCGGGTGCAGGAGTACGCCGGGCGGCCCGAGGAGTCGCTGCGGACCTGCGAGGAGGCGGTGGAGTGGGCCCGCCGGGCCAAGGACACCCGGCTCCAGGCGGCGCTCCAGTTGCGGCTGGCCGACACCCTCGACCGGCTGGGCGACCCGGCTGCGGCCGGGCTGCACCGGGCCGCGGCGGAGAGATTGCTGCAATCGGAACCTGTGGCCTACGAAATCCGCAGTGGGTCCGAGAAAGATTAGTACTTTGAAAGGCTAGACACCGGGAACTCCTTCATTAGACTGGGTGCGCCGCGTTCGAACGTGGTCTGCCCCGGTGCGCCGCAGTGCATCCGGGTATGTATCGCTGTGCCCCATGTATCCCCCCTGATTCAAGGACCGTGATCGACGATGAAGGTCGGCATCCCCCGCGAGGTCAAGAACAACGAGTTCCGCGTGGCCATCACCCCCGCCGGTGTCCACGAGCTCGTCCGCAACGGCCACCAGGTCTTCGTCGAGCAGAACGCCGGTGTCGGCTCCTCGATCACGGACGAGGAGTACGTCGCCGCCGGCGCCGAGATCCTCCCCACCGCCGACGAGGTGTGGGCCACCGCCGACCTGCTGCTCAAGGTCAAGGAGCCGATCGCGGAGGAGTACCACCGCCTCCGCAAGGACCAGACGCTCTTCACCTACCTGCACCTCGCCGCCTCCCGCGAGTGCACGGACGCGCTGCTCGAGTCCGGCACCACCGCCATCGCGTACGAGACCGTCGAGACCGCCAACCGCGCGCTCCCGCTGCTCGCCCCGATGTCCGAGGTCGCGGGCCGCCTGGCCCCGCAGGTCGGCGCGTACCACCTGATGCGCTCCGTCGGCGGCCGCGGCGTCCTCCCCGGCGGCGTCCCCGGCACCCACGCCGGCGAGTGCGTCGTCATCGGCGGCGGCGTCTCCGGCTGGAACGCCACCCAGATCGCCGTCGGCATGGGCTTCCACGTGACCCTGCTCGACCGCGACATCAACAAGCTCCGCGAGGCCGACAAGATCTTCGGCACCAAGGTGAAGACGATCGTCTCCAACGCCTTCGAGCTGGAGAAGGCCGTTGTCGAGGCCGACCTCGTCATCGGCGCCGTCCTCATCCCGGGCGCCAAGGCCCCGAAGCTGGTCACCAACGAGCTCGTCGCCAAGATGAAGCCCGGAAGTGTCCTTGTCGACATTGCGATCGACCAGGGCGGCTGCTTCGAGGACTCGCACCCGACCACCCACGCCGAGCCGACCTTCCAGGTCCACAACTCGGTCTTCTACTGCGTCGCCAACATGCCGGGCGCGGTCCCGAACACCTCCACCTACGCCCTCACCAACGCCACGCTGCCCTACATCGTGTCGCTGGCGAACAACGGCTGGGTCGAGGCGCTGCGCCGCGACGCCGCCCTCGGTCTGGGTCTCAACACCCATGACGGCAAGGTGGTTTACAAGGAGGTCGCGGAGGCGCACGGCCTCGAGCACGTCGAGCTGAGCAGCCTCCTGGGCTGACCCCCGCGGCACCGCCGTCAACGCGTGCCGTCAATGCCGCACCCCCGGCCGGACCTTGTTCGACAAGGTCCGGCCGGCTGTGTCTCCGGCCACGCCGAAACGTTCGGGCAACTCGCCTCGAACGTAACCCTTTAACCGTTTCGCACACCCCTGAAACGTGTGGATGCGTGGCTGCGCACCCTTGACAGAGAGGTGTTCGGTTGCCGACACATCGGGCCGGGTCCGGCGGATTGTGTTGCTGCGGAGCGGTGACACGCCATAGAGTCGCCAACCGTCGGCATGGTGCCACGCTGACCTATCGATAAATGTTCCTGGTGACATCCAAGGAGGTAAGACGACTTGTGAATGAGTCGACAATTACTCCCGGGAGCGGTGCGCCAGGTGCTCCGATCGGCTCCGTCGCGGTGCGGACCTTCGCGACGCACCAGCCCATGACGACAGCCCACACGATGAAGACGATGGACGGCCTACACGTGAACGCCACGGCCGGCAACGAGATGGGCCGAGAGTCCACCCACTTCGCCGCCTACGACGAGGTGCCCGAGGGGCACTTCTACGACCCCGACGCCGAGTACGAGCCCGACCCGGAGTACGCGGCCACCCTCGCACCCGACGCTGCCCGCCAGCGCCGCGAGCGGATCGGCCCCACCGGACGGCCCCTGCCGTACTTCCCGATCCCGGGTCCCCTGACCGACCACGGACCCGCGAAGATCATCGCGATGTGCAACCAGAAGGGCGGCGTCGGCAAGACCACGTCGACCATCAACCTGGGTGCCGCGCTCGCGGAGTACGGACGACGGGTGCTGCTCGTCGACTTCGACCCGCAGGGAGCCCTGTCGGTCGGCCTCGGCGTGAACCCGATGGAGCTCGACCTCACCGTCTACAACCTGCTCATGGAGCGGGGCATGTCGGCGGACGAGGTCCTCCTCAAGACCGCCGTGCCCAACATGGACCTGCTGCCGAGCAACATCGACCTCTCGGCCGCCGAAGTCCAGCTGGTGAGCGAGGTCGCGCGCGAGTCCACGCTCCAGCGCGCCCTGAAGCCGCTGATGAACGACTACGACTACATCGTGATCGACTGCCAGCCCTCGCTCGGCCTGCTGACCGTGAACGCCCTGACGGCGGCGCACAAGGTCATCGTGCCGCTGGAGTGCGAGTTCTTCGCCCTGCGCGGAGTGGCGCTGCTCACCGAGACCATCGAGAAGGTCCAGGAGCGGCTCAACCCCGAGCTGGAGCTCGACGGCATCCTCGCCACGATGTACGACTCCCGGACCGTGCACAGCCGCGAGGTCCTCGCGCGCGTCGTCGAGGCCTTCGACGACCACGTGTACCACACGGTCATCGGGCGGACCGTGCGCTTCCCGGAGACCACGGTCGCCGGCGAGCCCATCACCACCTACGCGTCCAACTCCGTGGGCGCCGCCGCCTACCGCCAGCTCGCCAGGGAGGTGCTCGCCCGG
Organism: Streptomyces sp. NPDC093089; assembly: GCF_044754405.1. Lineage (NCBI taxonomy): Bacteria > Bacillati > Actinomycetota > Actinomycetes > Kitasatosporales > Streptomycetaceae > Streptomyces > Streptomyces sp. NPDC093089. Next base: position 449,865 of record NZ_JBIVPA010000007.1, on the reverse strand, counting down.
TGTCACGCCGAGTGAGTCTGCCCGGCGCCGACGAACTCTTCCGTACGACCGGGGGGACGGCGCTCCAGTCGTCCTCACCCCGCCGGGCCGTCCCGGCCCCGGCGGGCGAGAGCGACACGGCGGCGGCCGAGGGCTCCGCGGAGCACGCTGCCGCCGACGCCGAGGCGGCCGAACCGCGGGTCCGGACGGCGGAGCCCGAGGGCCCCGCTCCGAAGGCGGCGCCCACGGCGGCGGTCCCCGCCCCGGCAGCCGCCCGCCGACGCGGCGGCCGTACCCCGAACCGGCGGCCCAGCGGCCGCGAGCGCCACGACGAGAAGATCACGGTCTACGTCTCCGCCGAGGAGCTGATGGACCTGGAGCACGCCCGGCTGGTGCTCCGCGGCGAGCACGGACTCGCCGTCGACCGGGGCAGGATCGTCCGGGAGGCCGTCGCGGTCGTCCTGGCGGACCTGGAGTCCCGCGGCGACGCGAGCATCCTCGTGCGCCGTCTGCGCGGCCGCTGACGGTAGCCTGCGGGCTGCCGCGCCTCCCCGTTCTCCCTGGATCCCATGCACCACGCCCCTGACGAAACGTCCCGCCCGCCGCGCCGCCGCCTCCTGGGCCGCGGCCCGGGCGCGCCGGACCCCGCACCGGCCGTGGAGCACGTGCCTGCGGAGTCCGAGTCCGCGGAGCCCGTATCCGCGAGGTCCGTGCCCGCGGAGCCCATCGTGGAGCCGGATCCGTTCGTGGAGCCGGATCCGGTCGTGGAGCCCGAGCCCGTCGTCGAGCCCGAGCCCGCAGTGGTGCCCGAGTCCGAGCCCGTCGAGGCCGGGGGCGGGCGGTTCACCGTGCGGCTGGCGAACTTCGAGGGGCCGTTCGACCTGCTCCTGCAGCTGATCACCAAGCACAGGCTCGACGTCACCGAGGTGGCGCTGTCGCAGGTGACCGACGAGTTCATGGCGCACCTGCGCGCCCTGGGGCCGGACGGCGACCTCGACCAGACCACCGAGTTCCTCGTGGTCGCGGCCACCCTGCTCGACCTGAAGGCGGCCCGGCTGCTGCCCGCCGCCGAGGTGGAGGACGAGGCGGACCTCGCGCTCCTGGAGGCCCGCGACCTGCTGTTCGCCCGGCTCCTCCAGTACCGGGCGTACAAGCGCATCGCGGCGATCTTCGAGGAGCGCTGGGAGACCGAGGGCCGCCGCCATCCCCGTACCGTCGGACTAGAACCGCACCACGCCGAGCTGCTGCCCGAGGTGGTCATCTCCATCGGCGCCGAGGGCTTCGCGAAGCTGGCGGTCAAGGCCATGCGGCCCAAGCCCGAGCCGCAGGTGTACGTCGACCACATCCACGCCCCGCTGGTGAGCGTCCGTGAGCAGGCCGCCGTGGTCGTCGCGCTGCTGCGGGAGCGGGGGACGGCGGTCTTCCGCGAGCTGATCGAGGACGCCGGAGACACCCTCACCGTCGTCGCCCGCTTCCTCGCCCTTCTGGAGCTCTACCGGGAGAAGGCCGTCGCCCTCGACCAGGAGACCCCCCTGGGGGACCTCACGGTCTCCTGGACCGGCGGGGAGACGGACCCGTCCGGGGCCGTGACCGACGAATTCGACCAGGAGGCCACCGCGTGAGCGACCTCAAGCCCGCCCTCGAAGCCGTCCTCATGGTCGTCGACGAGCCCGCCACCGAGGCCCACCTCGCCAAGGTCCTGGAGCGCACCCCGCGCGAGGTGGCCGACGCCCTGCAGGAGCTGGCCGACGAGTACACCGTCCAGGGGCGCGGCTTCGAGCTGCGGAGGGTGGCCGGCGGCTGGCGGTACTACTCCCGCCCGGCCCACGCCGCGGCCGTCGAGGCCTTCGTGCTGGACGGGCAGCAGGCGCGGCTCACCCAGGCGGCCCTGGAGACCCTCGCGGTCGTCGCGTACCGCCAGCCGGTCAGCCGTTCCCGGGTCTCCGCGGTCCGCGGGGTCAACTGCGACGGCGTGATGCGGACCCTCCTCCAGCGCGGTCTGGTGGAGGAGGCGGGCGCGGAACCCGAAACAGGTGCGATCCTGTACAGGACGACGAACTACTTCCTGGAGCGGATGGGCCTGCGGGGCCTGGACGAACTCCCCGAGCTCGCGCCCTTCCTCCCCGAGGCGGAGGCGGTCGAGCCGGACTCGCTGGAAGGGGTTCCTTCGTTCGATCCGGATGCACCGGATCGTGAGGACGACGACAAGACGGAAGTTTGATGCGAAGCAGCAGCGGCAGGAACAGCAGCGGAAACAACGGCGGGAGCCGTGGTGGCAACAGCGGCGGCCGCGGCGGCAGCAGCGGCGGCGGCCGTGGTGGCAGCGGCTCCGGCGGTGGCGGCGGTTACCGGGGCTCCGGTGGCAGCGGCTCCGGTGGCGGCGGCTACCGCGGTGGCTCCGGCGGCAGCGGCTCCGGTGGCGGCGGTTACCGGGGCGGCAGCGGCGGCGGCGGTGGCGGCTACCAGGGCGGCTCCGGTGGCGGTTACCAGGGTGGTGGCGGCGGCCGCGACGACCGGCGCCCCAGCAACCCGCGCCGGCCGCGCCCCGAGGAGCGCTCCTACGACGTGGGCGGCCCCTCCGAGGCCCCGAAGAAGGGCCGCGGCGCCGCGGCCCGCGGTGGCGCCAAGGGCGGCCCCAAGGCCCCGCAGGGCGGCACCCCGCCCCGTCGCGGCCCGCACGGGCAGCGGCAGTCCCCGGCCCGCTCGCGCGAGCTCGACGCCAAGATCGAGCAGCGCAACCGGGAGCGGTACGAGAACCGGCCCCAGATCAAGACCCCCAAGACCTTCCCCGGCGCCGAGCAGGAGGGCGAGCGCCTGCAGAAGGTCCTCGCCCGTGCCGGCATGGGTTCCCGCCGCGCCTGCGAGGAGCTGATCGAGCAGGCCCGCGTCGAGGTCAACGGCGAGATCGTCCTGGAGCAGGGCAAGCGCGTCGACCCGGAGAAGGACGAGATCAAGGTGGACGGCCTGACCGTCGCCACCCAGTCCCACCTGTTCTTCGCGCTGAACAAGCCGGCCGGCGTCGTCTCCACCATGGAGGACCCGGACGGCCGCCAGTGCCTCGGCGACTACGTCACCAACCGCGAGACCCGGCTGTTCCACGTCGGCCGGCTCGACACGGAGACCGAGGGCATCATCCTGCTCACCAACCACGGTGAGCTGGCCCACCGCCTCACGCACCCGAAGTACGGCGTGAAGAAGACCTACCTGGCCGCCATCACCGGCCCGCTGCCCCGCGAGGTCGGCAGGCGGCTCAAGGACGGCATCCAGCTGGAGGACGGCTACGCCCGCGCCGACCACTTCCGCGTGGTCGAGCAGACCGGCAAGAACTACCTGGTCGAGGTCACCCTCCACGAAGGCCGCAAGCACATCGTGCGCCGCATGCTGGCCGAGGCCGGCTTCCCGGTCGAGAAGCTGGTCCGCACCGCCTTCGGCCCGATCTCCCTGGGCGACCAGAAGTCGGGCTGGCTGCGCCGCCTCACCAACACCGAGGTCGGCATGCTGATGAAGGAAGTCGGCATGTAAGGCTCCCCGCCGTACCCGACGAAGCCCGCGACCGCCCCGGCGGCCGCGGGCTTCGTCGTGCGAAGGGCCTTTGTCGCCCCGGGCTTCGTCGTGCGAAGGGCCTTGTGGCAGCGGTCCGTCCGCCTTTATAGTCAACATGACTCTTAAGGAGGCGGGCGTGAGCCTCGCGAACATCCTCGAACCCCTGCAGCAGCCGCTCTTCACCGTCCTCGACACCCCGGTCAGCTGGACCGAGGTGCTGGGATTCGGCAGTGGCGCGCTGTGCGTCTGGCTCGTCGCCCGCCAGCACGTGGCCAACTGGCCCCTCGGCATCGCCAACAACCTCTTCTTCGTCCTGCTGTTCGCACAGGCCGGGCTCTACGCCGACGCCGGCCTCCAGATCGTCTTCATCACCCTCGCCGTGTACGGCTGGTGGACCTGGACCCACGGGGGTGGACCAGGCTCCGACGCCCTCCCGGTGCGCCGCACCACGCGCACCGAGTGGACGTGGCTGCTCGCGGCGGGGGTGGTGGGGACCCTCGCCCTCACCCTCCTGCTCCACCGCGCCACCGACTCGACCGTCCCCTTCTGGGACGCCCTCACGACCGTGCTCTCCCTGGCGGCCACCTACGGCCAGTGCCGCAAGCTGGTGGAGTCCTGGTGGCTGTGGATCGCCGCCGACGTCGTCTACGTACCGCTGTACGCCCACAAGGAGCTCTACCTGACCTCCCTGCTGTACGTCGGCTTCATGACCCTCTGCGTCATCGGCCTGCGCGGCTGGACCCGGGACCTCGCCGGCGCCGGACGACCCGTGGGAGCGACGGCGTGAAGCGCTACGGCCACGGCCTCGTCCTCGGCAAGTTCTATCCGCCGCACGCCGGCCACCACCACCTCGTCCGCACCGCGCGCGACCGCTGCGAGCGCCTCACCGTCCTCGTCTGCGCCTCCTCCGTGGAGAGCCTCCCGCTGGAGGACCGGGTCGCCTGGATGCGCGAGGTCCACCCCGACGTCCTCGTCGTGGGCGCCGTCGACGACGTCCCCGTCGACCTCCACGACCCCGACGTGTGGGCCGCCCACATGGCCGTCTTCCGGGCCGCCGTGCCCGAGCGCGTCGACGCGGTCTTCACCTCCGAGCCGTACGGGGAGGAGCTCGGCCGCCGCTTCGGCGCCGAGTCCGTCCTCGTCGACCCCGAGCGCACCCGCTTCCCCGTCTCCGGCACCGCCGTCCGCGCGGACCCCGCCGGCTGCTGGGACTTCCTGGAACCGCCCGTACGGGCCGCCCTCACACGCCGGATCGTCGTCCTCGGCGCCGAGTCCACCGGCACCACCACCCTGGCCCTCGCGCTCGCCGACCACTACCGGCGGCGCGGCGGCGTCTGGGCCCGCACCCGGTACGTACCGGAGTACGGGCGCGAGTACAGCGAACTCAAACTCGCCGAACTCCGCGCCGAACGGCCCGGCGCCACCTGGTCCGACGTCGCCTTCCGCTCCTCCGACTTCCCCGTCATCGCCCAGCGCCAGGCCGAACTGGAGGAGGAGGCCGCCCGCGACGGCTCGCCCGTCCTCTTCTGCGACACCGACGCCTTCGCCACCACCATCTGGCACGAGCGGTACATGGGCACCACCAGCCCCGACACCGGCGAGATCGCCGCCCGCGGCCGGCAGCACCTCTGGCTGCTCACCGACCACCGGGGCGTCGACTTCGAGGACGACGGCCTGCGCGACGGGGAGCACCTGCGGCCCTGGATGACCGCCCGCTTCCTCACCCAGCTCGCCCACACCGGCCGCCGCACCGCCGTCCTCACCGGCCCCCACGAGGAGCGGCTCGCGACCGCCGTCGCCGCCGTCGACGACCTCCTCGCCGAGGGCAGCCGCCTCGCCGACCCCCTCCCGGAGCGCCGATGACCGGGCCCCGGGCACCCGAGGGGTACGACCCCCGCGCCTTCGAGCCGTTCGCCGTCACCGTCGACCTCGCCGTCCTCACCGTCCGCGAGGAGCGCCTCCACGTCCTCCTCGTCGAGCGCGGCACGGCCCCGTACGCCGGATCCTGGGCCCTGCCCGGCGGCTTCGTGCTGCCCCGCGAGTCCGCCGAACTCGCCGCCCGCCGCGAACTCGCCGAGGAGACCGGACTCTCCGGCACCACCGTCGCCGGCCTCCACCTCGAACAGCTTCGCACCTACAGCGACCCGGACCGCGACCCGAGGATGCGGGTCGTCTCCGTCGCCTTCACCGCCCTCGTGCCCGACCCGCCGGAACCGCGCGGCGGCGGCGACGCGGCACAGGCCCGCTGGATTCCGTACGGGACGCACGGCCCGCTCGCCTTCGACCACGACCGGATCCTCGCCGACGCCCACGAACGGGTCGGCGCCAAGCTGGAGTACACCTGCCTCGCCACCGCCTTCTGCCCGCCCGAGTTCACCCTCGGCGAGCTCCGGCAGGTCTACGAGACGGTCTGGGGCGTCGAACTCGACCGCCCCAACTTCCGGCGCAAGGTCCTCGCCACGCCCGGCTTCGTCCAGGCCGTGGAAGGACCTCCGCGCCTCACCGGCGGACGGGGGAAACCGGCCGCCCTCTACCGGGCGGGCGACGCCACCACCCTCCACCCGCCCCTCCTGCGACCGGAAGGACGATCCACGTGAACCTCGCACGCACCACGACCAAGCAGGCCGCGACCGGCTCCCTGATCGGGCTGGCGCTCGGCGACGCGCTGGGATTCCCGACCGAGTTCAACGACGTGCCGTCGATCCTCGCCAAGGCCGGACCCTGGCGGGAGATGGCCCTGCCCCTCGGGAACGGCACGGCGTACGTCACCGACGACACCCAGATGGCCCTCGCCTTCGCCCGCGGCATCCGCACGGCCATGGACCGGGAGGTGCTCTCCCCGCACGCGCTCGCCGGGCCCGTCCGCGACGAGTTCGTCGCCTGGTACCACGACCCGGAGAACAACCGGGCGCCCGGCAACACCTGCCTGACCGCCTGCGCGCTCCTCGACGGCGACCGGCTCTGGCAGGACGCCAGCCAGATCCACTCCAAGGGCTGCGGCGCCAACATGCGGGTCACCCCCATCGGCCTCGTCCCCGGGCTCGGCGAGGAGCAGCGGGCCGGCGCCGCGCAGCTCCAGTCGGCGCTGACCCACGGTCACCCGACCGCGCTCGCCGCCTCCGACCTCACCGCCCGCGCCGTGTACCTCCTCGCCCAGGGCGTGGACCCGGCCGGCCTCGTCGGACAGCTGCGCTCGTACGCGTACGAGAACCGCTCCCGCTACCACGAGCAGTGGCTCGGCGACCTCTGGACCCGCTCCCAGGACCCGTCCGCCCTCCACTTCGCCGAGCGCGGCTGGGACGAGTGCCTGGCGGTCCTGGAACGCCTCGACACCGTCCAGCGCACGGCCGACCCGGAGCTCGACCCCTGCGAGTACACCGGCGACGGCTGGATCGCCGAGGAGGCCCTCGCGACCGGGCTGCTCTGCTTCCTGCTCTTCCCCGACGAGCCCCTCACCGCCCTGCGCCGGGCCGCCTGCACCCGCGGAGACTCCGACTCGATCGCCGCCCTCGCGGGCGCCTTCGCCGGCGCCCACCTCGGCGCCGACGCATGGCCCAAGGAGTGGGCGGAGAGCGTCGAGTACCGGAGCGACCTGCTGACCTTCGGCGCGCTCTGGGACGCTTGACCCATGACGCTCACCCTGGACCCGGACCTCTCGGCCGTCGTCGCCGAACAGCCCGACCCGCTGCTCTTCGCGACGGTCTCCGGCGCGCACCTCTACGGCTTCCCGTCCCGCGACTCGGACGTGGACCTGCGCGGCGCGCACCTGCTGCCCGTGGACGCCCTCATCGGCCTCCGCGAGCCGGAGGAGACCCGCAGCAGGATGTGGGACCGGGACGGCGTCGAGATGGACCTCGTCACCCACGACCTGCGGAAGTTCGCCCGGCTGATGCTGCGCCGCAACGGCTACGTCCTGGAGCAGCTCACCTCCCCGCTCGTGGCCCACACCACGGACACCCACGCGGAGCTGGTCTCCCTCGTGCCCCGGGTGCTCACCCGCCACCACGCCCACCACTACCGGGGCTTCGCCGGGACGCAGTGGCGGCTCTTCGAGAGCAGCGGCGAACTCAAGCCGCTGCTCTACACCTACCGGGCGCTGCTCACCGGCATCCACCTGATGCGCTCGGGCGAGGTCCAGGCCCATCTGCCGACCCTCGCCGGCGAGGTGGCCGAGGCGCCCGCCCGACTGGCCGACCTCGTCGCGGCGAAGGCCGAGGCCGAGCACGGGCGCGCGGAGGCGGCCGTCGCGGACGTACGCGCCGAGACGGAGGTCCTGCACGGGCTCCTGGACGAGGCCCAGGCGGCCTCGGCGCTCCCGGAGGCCGCTCCCGTCCAGGACGCGCTCCACGACCTCGTCGTACGGGCGCGGCTGAGCAACCGCTAGGTCCCTGCCTGGAAAGGATTGGGTCCCTGCCCGGGAAGCGGGGCGGGCGGTCCCCGGACGGGTCCTAGAGCTCGGCGAGGGCCGACGCCCGGCGGGCGCGGATCAGGAAGTCCTGCACGCGCGCGTGGTCGGGGGCGTCCGGGAGCGGGGTCGAGTCGTGGGCGCGGTCGGCCTCGTCCTGGAGGCGGTTCATCCAGGACTCGACCTCGGACCAGGGCACCTCGCCGCGCTTGACCGCGAGGAGGCGGTCGCGCTCCTCCCCGACGCCGATGCGGAGCTCGCCGGTGCGCAGGAGGTCGCGGCAGCTGGTCAGGAGCCTGAGCAGGTGCATGGCGTGCTTCCAGCGGGGGTGGCCGTACTGCCGGACGTCCGCGTCGAGCTTGCGGCGCTGGCCGCCCGCGTAGCGGACGAACGTCTGGTGGGCCCGGCGGGAGAGGAAGGCGGTGCGCAGCGAGAGGAGTTCGCGGCCGAGGTCGTCGACGTACTCGACGACGGGGGAGTGGAGGCACTCCAGCACGTTCGGGTTGTTGCGCAGGGCGAGCTCGCAGAAGCGCTCCAGCTCCCAGCTGAACTGCTCCTCGCCCGGCCCCTCCACGTGGGCGGGCGGCTTCTCGAAGTGCCAGAACAGCGGCGTCGGGGCGAGATAGACGCCCCGGACGTCGGTGTCGCTGCCCTCGGTCGCGAGGCCGAAGGCGCGCGAGCCCATCACGCAGGAGTAGATCGTGTGCTCGCGCACCAGCTCGTCCGGAGTCATGCCGGGCAGGTTACGCGAGGGTGATCGTTTCCCCCGAGACAATAATCTGCTCGGCGGGCAGCGGACGGGGAGCCGGTCCCGCCGCCACCGAACCGTCGGCGATGCGGTACTTCGAACCGTGGCAGGGGCAGTCGATGGTGCCGTCCGCGACTTTGTTCACCAGGCAGCCCTGATGCGTGCAGACCGCGGAGAACGCCTTGAACTCACCCGCCTCGGGCTGGGTGACGACGACCTTCTCGGCGCTGAAGACCGTGCCCCCGCCGACCGGGATGTCCGACGTCTTCGCCAACGCCGGCCCGGCCCCGCCCGTCGTGCTCGTCGCGGCCGGCGCGGACTCCGTGGCGGCCGGTGCCGACTCCGTGGCGGTGGCGGCCGGACCGGACGGCGTCGCCGGGGCACCGGTGCTCGTGCCGCCGTCGCCCCCGCCGTCCGAGCCGCAGCCCGTCGTCAGGGCCGCGGCGGCGAAGAGGACGGTACGGCGTTTCGTGGCGGGTGAAGTCATACGGGCCAGCTTGGCGCCGGACCGCCGCCCGGGCCCGCAACACGCCTACGCGCGGGGGCGCAGCTCCCTCGCACGGCCGTCCGTGTCCCGCCGCACCTCGAGGACCGACGTCACCGCCGCCCGCTCCACCGGCCCGTAGACATGCGGGAACAGCACGTCCCCCGAGCCCTCCCAGCGGACCTCCCCGCCCAGCCGGGCCTCGTCGATCACGAGCACCAGGAGCGGGCCGGGCACGGCCCGGTAGCGCGCGTCCGCGACCGCCAGGGCCGAGGCCTCGTCCGCGGAGCAGTGGACGAAGCCCTCGGCGGCGAGCGACGGCGGGGCGTAGGGGGCATCGGGCGCCTCGGGGGCGGCGGACCAGTCGGCCAGCGGTACGACGTGCAGCAGCATCCGACAGTTCTATCCCGCCGATCCGCCGATCCGCCGATCCGCCGATCCGCCGATCCGCCGATCCGCCGAGCCCGCCGTCCTTCCCGGGTGGTGCGTCACCGGCGTGTACACCGGGTGGCGGAACACCCCGGTTCAGGTGACATTGGGCGTGTTCCGTACCGGACGAAAGGCAGGACCATGGCGGGAAACGACCTCGGCAGTCTCCTCGGCGGCCTCCTCGGAGGCGGCGGACAGGGCGCCGGAGGCACCGGTGACGCCGGCGGCCTCCTCGGCTCCCTGCTCGGCGCCCTCGCGGGCGGCGGGAGCGGCGGCGGAGGCGGAAACGGCTCGAACCCGCTCGGCGGCCTCCTCGACATGCTCGCCGGGTCCGGCCTCGCCGACCAGGCCCAGTCCTGGATCGGCACCGGCGACAACCAGCCCGTCAGCGGCGACCAGATCGCCGAAGCCCTGCCCGACGACACCCTCCGGAAGGCCGCGGCGGAAGCCGGGGTCAGCCCGCAGGAAGCCGCCGACGAGATCGCCAGGTCCCTGCCGCAGGCCGTCGACAAGCTGACCCCGAACGGCTCGCTGCCCCAGGGCGGCTCCCTGGAGGACATCATCCGGCAGCAGCGGCTCTGACCCGGCGGCCGGCCGGCACCCGCACCTACCCGGCGCCCGCCCTCCGCCCCCTACGTCTCGGAGGGCGGGCGCCGCGACGCGCCGTCCCCACCGCTGACTAGGCTGAACGGAGCACTTGACGCAGGCGAAGGAGCACGACGTGGCGGTACGAGCGGTCCGAGGAGCCGTCCAGCTCGAACGGGACGAGGCCGGGCACATGCGCGAGCAGGTCGAAGAGCTGCTCAACGCCGTCCTCACGCGCAACGGGCTCACCCACGACGACCTCATCAGCATCTGGTTCACGGCCACGCCCGACCTGCACAGCGACTTCCCCGCCGCCGCGGCCCGCCACGTCGGGATCGTCGACGTCCCCCTGATCTGCGCACAGGAGCTCGACATCGACGGGGCGATGCCGAGGGTCGTCCGGCTCCTCGCCCACGTCGAGACCGACCTGCCCAAGTCCGCGATCGCGCACGTCTACCTCGGCGCCGCGGCCGCCCTGCGCAAGGACATCGCCCAGTGAGAACAGCCCTCGTCATCGGCACCGGACTGATCGGCACCTCCGCCGCCATCGCCCTCGCGGGCCGGGGCGTCACCGTCCACCTCCGCGACCACGACCCCGCGCGCGCCAGCACCGCCGCCGCGCTCGGCGCCGGCACCGACGAGGCGCCCGAAGGCCCCGTCGACCTCGCCATCGTCGCCGTGCCCCCGGCCCACGTCGCCGCCACCCTCGCCGAGGCCATGACCGCCGGGCTCGCCCGCGGCTACCTCGACGTGGCCAGCGTCAAGGGCGGACCGAAGCGCGAGCTGGAGGCCCTGGGCCTCGACCTCACCTCCTACATCGGTACGCACCCCATGTCCGGCAAGGAGCGGTCCGGCCCGCTCGCCGCGACCCCCGACCTCTTCGAGGGCCGGCCGTGGGTCCTCACCCCCACCCGCGACACCGACACCGAGGTCCTCAACCTCGCCCTCGAACTCGTCGCCCTCTGCCGGGCCGTCCCCGTCGTCATGGACGCCGACGCCCACGACCGGGCCGTCGCCCTCGTCTCCCACACCCCGCAGCTGGTGTCCTCCATGGTCGCCGCGCGCCTCCAGGAGGCCGACGAATCCGCCGTACGCCTCTGCGGCCAGGGCATCCGCGACGTCACCCGCATCGCCGCCTCCGACCCGCGCATGTGGATCGACATCCTCTCCGCCAACCCCGGCCCCGTCGCCGACGTCCTCTCCGGCGTCGCCGCCGACCTCGACGAGACCGTCCGCGCCCTCCGCTCCCTCCAGTCCGTCGACGAGGACAAGCGCCGCGACGGCGCCGCGGGAGTCGAGGACGTCCTCCGGCGCGGCAACGCCGGCCGGGCCCGCGTCCCCGGCAAGCACGGCGCCGCCCCCGCCGTCTACGAGACCGTCGCCGTCCTCATCAGCGACCAGCCCGGCGAGCTCGCCCGCATCTTCGCCGATGCCGGGCGAGCGGGGGTCAACATCGAGGACGTCCGCATCGAGCACGCGACCGGACAGCAGGCGGGTCTCGTCCAACTCATGGTCGAGCCCGCGGCGGCGGTCGTCCTCGCCTCCGCCCTCCAAGAACGCGGCTGGTCCCTCCGCACCACCTGACCCCTCCGGGGCCCCGCACCACCTGACCCCTCCGGGCCCCGCACCCCATGGCCGCGCCCCCGCCCGCCGCGGCGGTGCCCACCCGGCACCTCCGCTGCGGGCCCGCCCTCGGGCCCCTGCCCGCTGCGGTCATTCGCCCCGCCGGGCGGCGCGCACCCCGTTGCGGGCACCAGCCCCGCCGCCCGGCCGGGCCCACCCCGTTGTGGGCACTCGTCCGCCATGGGCGTGCGGGTCCCCCCGGACGGAGTCTGACGGAGTCTGGGGGAGGGTGGGCACAACGGACGGTGCCCGTTGCCGGGCCCAGGCTTTCGCTCCCGAACCCGCACCCCGTTGTGCGCCGCCGTATCGGTGCGGGTCCAGGCGCAAGGGGCGGAGGCGCCGCCGAGGGCGCCGTCCCGTGTGCCCACCCGTCCCGCCCCAGCGGGACGATTGCCCACACGGCGGTGGGCGGCAGGTACGCGGGGGCGGCTGGCACGTGTGCGGGTGGGTCCCACCCCGGGGCGGCGGGTACGTGGGTGCGGCGGGCACGCGGGCGCCCGCCGGCGTGGCGAGGCGCGTGTCTGCGAGGCGAGGTGCGGGCCGGCGTGGCGAGGCGGGGTGTGGGCCGGCGAGGCGCGGGTCTGCGAGGCGGGGTGCGGGCCGACGTGGCGGGGCGCGGGCCCGGTCGTGCGGGGCGCGGGTCCGTGTGGGGTGGGGGTCGCGTCGGGCCGGGCAGGGGCGGAGGGCGGGCGGGGCCGGAAGGGGGTTGGGGAGTCGGTAACCTTGTGGGGGGCCATGGCAAGACCGCCGGGACCCGCCGCAGACCCCAGGAAGGTACTCCCACCGTGGAATCCGTGATCGTCGCCATCGACGGGCCCTCCGGCACGGGCAAGTCGAGCACTTCGAAGGCGGTCGCCGCCAAGCTGGGGCTGAGCTACCTGGACACCGGTGCGCAGTACCGGGCGATCACGTGGTGGATGATCAGCAACGGGGTGGACGTCCACGACGCGGAGGCCGTGGCGAACGCGGCGGGGAAGCCGGTCATCGTGTCCGGTACGGACCCGGCGCGGCCGACGATCACCGTGGACGGCGCGGACGCGGCCGGCCCGATCCGTACCGAAGAGGTCACGTCGAAGGTCAGCGCGGTGAGCGCCGTTCCCGAGGTGCGGTCGCTGATCACGGAGCTCCAGCGGAGCATCGCCAAGGGCGCGGAGCTGGGCATCGTCGTGGAGGGCCGGGACATCGGCACCACGGTGCTGCCCGACGCCGACCTGAAGATCTTCCTCACGGCGTCGCCGGAGGCCCGTGCCGCGCGCCGTTCGGGCGAGCTCAAGGGCGTCGACGTGCACGCGACGAAGGAAGCGCTGATCAAGCGGGACGCGGCGGACTCCAGCCGCAAGACGTCGCCGTTGGCGAAGGCGGACGACGCGGTGGAGGTCGACACCACCGACCTCACGCTGGACCAGGTCATCGAGTGCGTCGTGACGCTCGTGGACGAGAAGCGGGCGGCCGTCAAGTGACCCTGCCCTCCGAGAAGGGCGCCGCCGTCGGCCGTCGCATCGGCATCGGGCTGATGTACGGCTTCTGGAAGCCGCGCGTCCTCGGCGCCTGGCGGGTGCCGGCCTCCGGTCCCGCCATCCTCTCCGTCAACCACGCGCACAACATCGACGGCCCCATGCTCATGGGCACCGCTCCGCGACCCGTGCACTTCCTGATCAAGAAGGAGGCGTTCGTCGGCCCGCTCGGCAGCTTCCTGGAGGGCATCGGCCAGCTCAAGGTCGACCGGGAGAGCACCGACCGCAAGGCGATAGGCGACGCGCTCGGCGTCCTGGAGCAGGGCGGCGTCCTCGGTATCTTCCCCGAGGGCACCCGCGGTGACGGCGACTTCGCGTCGCTGCGCGCCGGCCTCGCCTACTTCGCCGTCCGCAGCGGCGCGCCGATCGTCCCGGTCGCCGTCCTGGGAAGCACCGAGCGCCAGGGACGGTTGGTCAAGGCACTGCCTCCGCTGCGCGGCCGCGTCGACGTCGTCTTCGGCGACGCCTTCGAGGCGGGCGACGGCTCCGGCCGCCGTACCCGCAAGGCGCTCGACGAGGCCACCGTACGCATCCAGGACCGGCTCACCGCCCACCTGGAAAACGCCAGGCGCCTCACCGGGCGCTGAGCGAGACTTTCAGTAGTGGGCCCCGCGGCCCGGGGACCCACCGACCACGAATGATCAAGGAACGGACTTCATGAACGACCAGCACGACCACGGGGCACTTGGCGACGCCGAGTACGCGGAGTTCATGGAGCTCGCCGCGGAAGAGGGCTTCGACATCGACGAGGTCGAGGGCGCGATCGAGGAGGCCGGGCACGGCCCGCTCCCCGTCCTCGCCGTCGTCGGCCGCCCGAACGTCGGCAAGTCGACCCTGGTGAACCGCATCATCGGCCGCCGCGAGGCCGTCGTCGAGGACAAGCCGGGCGTCACCCGCGACCGCGTCACCTACGAGGCCGAGTGGGCCGGCCGCCGTTTCAAGGTCGTCGACACCGGCGGCTGGGAGCAGGACGTCCTCGGCATCGACGCCTCCGTCGCCGCCCAGGCCGAGTACGCCATCGAGGCCGCCGACGCCTGCCTGTTCGTGGTGGACGCCACCGTCGGCGCCACCGACACCGACGAGGCGGTCGTCAAGCTGCTCCGCCGTGCGGGCAAGCCGGTCGTCCTGGCCGCGAACAAGGTCGACGGCCAGTCCGGCGAGGCCGACGCCGCGATGCTGTGGTCGCTGGGCCTCGGCGAGCCGTTCCCGGTCTCCTCGCTGCACGGCCGCGGCACCGGCGACCTCCTCGACGAGGTCCTGCGGAAGCTGCCCGAGGCCCCCGAGCAGCGCTTCGGCAACGCGGTGGGCGGCCCCCGCCGCATCGCCCTCATCGGCCGCCCGAACGTCGGCAAGTCCTCCCTGCTGAACAAGGTGGCCGGCGAGGACCGCGTGGTCGTCAACGAGCTGGCCGGCACCACCCGCGACCCGGTCGACGAGCTCATCGAGCTCGGCGGCGTGACGTGGAAGTTCGTCGACACGGCCGGCATCCGCAAGAAGGTCCACCTGCAGGCCGGCGCGGACTACTACGCCTCGCTGCGGACCGCCGCCGCCATCGAGAAGGCGGAGGTGGCCGTCATCCTCATCGACACCACCGACAACATCTCGGTCCAGGACCAGCGCATCATCACGACGGCGGTCGAGTCGGGCCGCGCCATCGTCATCGCCTACAACAAGTGGGACGAGCTCGACGAGGAGCGCCGCTACTACCTCGAGCGCGAGATCGAGACCGAGATGCAGCAGGTCGCCTGGGCGCCCCGGGTCAACGTCTCCGCCAAGACCGGCCGCCACATGGAGAAGCTGGTTCCGGCCATCGAGACCGCCCTCGCGGGCTGGGAGACCCGTGTCCCCACCGGCCGGCTGAACGCGTTCCTCGGCGAGATCGTCGCGGCCCACCCGCACCCGGTGCGCGGCGGCAAGCAGCCCCGCATCCTCTTCGGCACGCAGGCCGGCACCAAGCCGCCGCGCTTCGTGCTGTTCGCCTCGGGCTTCCTCGAGGCCGGCTACCGCCGCTTCATCGAGCGCCGTCTGCGCGAGGAGTTCGGCTTCGAGGGCACCCCGATCCACATCTCGGTCCGGGTGCGCGAGAAGCGCGGCCGCAAGAAGTAGCAGGGTGGCACCCGTGGGGTGACACGGCGGAGGGCCGGGGCTTCGAGAAGCCCCGGCCCTCCGCCGTTACCCGGTCCAGCCCCTACAGACCCCTGCGGGGGGCGGGTGGCAGGGCCGCCCGCGCGGGCCCGGGGGTGTGCGGCTGCGGATGCTGCGCCGACCACGCCGTCGGGTGCGCCGACGCGTGCCGGTGCCCCTGCCCGTACCCGCCGGTGCCGAAGGCCCGGAAGGTCAGCTCCTCCTCGCCGCTGCGGTCACCCGGCAGCGTGCGGAACGACCTGCGGTACTCCGAGTACAGGGCGTCGTAGATCGGCGTGGGCGAAGCGCCCGCCGTGACGTCCTGCGCGGGGCGCATGGCCGGGATCTGACTCGGATACGGCTGGGGGAAGGGGTCGTATGCGTGCACGTACGTGCCAACGACCCCGCCGCCCGTCGGATGCGGGCGACTCTCCGAAAGGGGCGTCCGCCGGGGGCGCGGCACGATCGGGCCCCCGGACCCCGCCGCCGGACCGGCGTCCGCCGGTCCGGCCGGTGTGCCGGGGACCCGCGCCCGCTCTATGGCCGGCCGGCCGTCCTCCATCAGGTACCGGCCAGCGGCATCGCGGCGGCCACCAGGCGGCCGTTCGCGGCCGCCTTCTCCAGGGCGTCGCGCAGCAGGTCCTCGCGGGGCTGCTGGCCGATCGAGCCGACGGGGGCGGCGAAGACCAGCACGGTGTGCGACTTGTTGGCGGCGGCCCGCCAGCCGTCGGTGACCTGGAGCGGCTGGTGCGCCTGCCACCAGGCCGCCTGCCCGGCGCCGCCGGGACCCGGCTGGAGCACGGAGTGCAGCTGGCCCATGGCGACGAGGACCGACCAGCCCGGCAGCACGGCGGGCTTCTCGTGGAGGTCCATCACCTGCTGGAAGCCCTGGTCGGCCAGGAGCGGCAGGAACTCGTCGGTGAGGCCGTCCGAACCCGGGCGGGCCACCGGCGCGGTCGGCTCCACGACCAGCGCCGGGTGCAGCTCGCCGTCGATCAGGACGAGACCGCTGGTGACCCCGAGCACGGCCTGCTCGGGGTGGGCGGCGTTCAGCGCGTCGGCGGTGTCCGAGGCCGTGATGGAGGCGACGGCGCCCTGGAGCTGCTCCTCGGCGACCCGGACGACCTGCGACGGAATGCAGCTGGCGTGGGCGAACGCGAGGACCGCGGTCTCGTCGCCGACGAACAGCACCGTGCTGGTGCGCTCCTGCTCGGAGTCGCCGGGGGTGCGGCAGGAGGTGCAGTCGTAGCTGCCCGGGGCGTTGTCGCCGGCGAGCAGCCGGTCCGCTTCTTCGTCGCCGATCTCGGCGCGTACGTCCTCGCTGACGTCGAGCATGCGCGGCACGGGGGGCTCCCTGGACTCGGTACGGGGGGACGCCGGGCCGTTCCCGGGCGTCTCATGACGAGTTCAACGGGTCAGGCTCTGCCGGGGTCACGCGCGGAAGCCGGGCAACTTGCCACCGGCGGGTGCGCGGCGGTCCTCGCGGCTCCGGTGACTCCGACCGGGTGGGGTGTGAACAGTGTTCCGCGCGGCACGGGCCGGGCGCGCCGGACGGCTGCCTAGCCTGCCCCGATGTCGAAGATCCGATTTTGGACGGCCGGTTCCCTCGTGGCGGCGTCCGCGGCCGCGCTCCTGACGCTGGCCCCGGCACCCGCCCGGGCCCGGGACGCGGTCGACGCGGTCGGGGGCCGGGCCGGTGCGGTCGCGGCCGGTGCCGGTGTGGTCCGGGACGCGCCCGGTGCCGTCGAGGACGGGCCCGAGGGGCTCCGGGACGTGCCGGACGTGCTCAGGGACGTGCCCGAGGGGCTCCGGGAGGTGCCCGACGCGGCGCGGGAGGCGTCCGCCGCGCTCCTCGCGGCGTCGGACGCGCTCAGGGGGGCCGCTTCGCTGCCCTCGTACGCCTGCGCCAAGGACCAGTGGCCGTGGGGATGCGTCGCCGAGTGCGAGTCCAGCGGGCGCTGGAACATCAACACCGGCAACGGCTTCTACGGCGGCCTCCAGTTCTGGCAGCCGACCTGGGTGGAGCACGGCGGGCTGCGGTACGCCCCCCGCGCCGACCTGGCGACGCGGCCGCAGCAGATCGCCGTTGCGGAGGAGGTGCTCCGCACCCAGGGGTGGGGCGCCTGGCCCGTCTGCTCCAAGCGCTACGGGCTGAGCGGGCGCGTCCACACCGTGCAGGTCGGCGACACGCTCGGCTCGATCGCCCGCCGGTTCGCGATCAAGGGCGGCTGGCAGGCGCTGTACGCGGCGAACCGGAACCTGATCGGTCCCGATCCGAACCGGATCGTCGTCGGCACCATGCTGCGGATCGCCCCGCTCTGACGCCCCCGGCGCCGTCGTCAGGCCCGCTCGGCCGGCTCCCCGCTCCACACCAGGGAGCCGCGCCGCAGCTCGTGGACGACCGTGCCCGGCGGAAGGCCGTCCGGTACCCGCTGCTCGGCCAGGACCACGGCCGCGCCGTCCCGTACGGCGAGCGCCGCGAGCAGCCGGTACGTCCGGGCCGCGATCGGCCCGGCCAGGCCGAGGGACGGCTCGTCGACCAGCACCACGCGTGCGGGTGCGAGCAGGGCGCGGGAGAGCGCCAGCATCCGGCGCTCCCCGCCCGAGAGGGTGCCGGCGGTGCGGGACAGCAGGGGGAGGAGTTCGGGGTACGGGGCGGGGTCGGCCGAGGTGCGGCCGGGCGTCGTCAGCGCGAGGTTGTCGGCGACCGTGAGTCCCTCGTACACCGCCCGCAGGTCCGGTACGAGGCACAGCCCGCGGCGGGCCCGCTCGTGGGCCGGGAGCCGCGTCACGTCGACGTCCCGCCAGAGCACCCGGCCGGCGGAGAGTCGCACCGTGCCGGCCAGGGCGCGCAGCGCGGTCGTCCGCCCCGCGCCGTTGCGGCCCAGGAGCACGGTCACGGTCCCGGCCGGCACCGGCAGGTCCAGTCCGTGCAGGGCCTCCAGGGGGCCGTAGCGGACGCGGGCGGCGCGCAGCGCGATCTCGACGCTCACGACAGGATCCGGCCCCCCTCCATGGTGTGCACCGTGTGGGCGATCCCCCGGACGAGGTCCGGGTCGTGCTCGACGACCAGGACCGTCAGGCCGTCCGCCGCGAGGGCGGCCAGGAGCCGGGCGAGGGCGGCCGTCTCGGCGGCGTCGAGCCCGGCGGCCGGTTCGTCGAGGAGGAGCGTGTGCGGCTGCCCGGCGAGGGCGCGGGCCAGTTCCACCCGGCGCAGGGTCCCGGTGGGCAGGTCCGCCGCCGCCCGGTGCCGTACGGCCCCGGCGAGTCCGGCCAGCCGCAGGCTCCGCTCCACCGCCGCCGAGCCCCCGCGCACCCGGCCCCGCTCCTCGCCGAGGCGCACGTTCTCCTCCACGGTGAGCGACGGGAAGACGGCCAGCCGCTGGAACGTCCTGGCGATGCCGAGACGGGTCCTCGCGTGGGCGGAGCGGGCCGTGATGTCGGTGCCGTCGAGGGTGATCCGGCCCTCGCGGGGCCGCAGGGTCCCCGCGAGGCAGTCGAAGAGGGTGCTCTTGCCGGCGCCGTTGGGCCCGACGAGCGCGGTCACGCGCGCCGGCGCGAGGTCGAGCGTGACGTGGGAGAGGGCGGTGGTCCCTCCGGGGTACGTGAGGGTGAGGTCGTGCGCGCGGAGCCGCGGCGCGGGCGCGGGCGAGCGCGGCGGACCCCCGCCGGAACCGGGCTCGCCCACCGCACCGGCCGTGCGGGGGGCGGCCCGTTCCGGGGGTGGTCCGGCGTCGTCGTCGGTTGGTTGTGTGCGGGCGGGAACGGCATGGGTCGAGGGTGGTGCCGCGTCGTCGCCGACTGGTCGCGTGTGAGCGGGGACGGCCCTTCCCGGGGGTGGTCCGGCGCCGGCGTCGGCCGGCCGTGTGCGGGCGCGGGCGGCTCTGGTCGCGGGCGGCTCGACCGCGTCGCCGACGGGGCGCGTGCGGGCGACGACGGCTCCGGTCGCGGCGGGTGCGGTGCCTGCGGCGGCCGGTGGGGCGCCGGCCGGTCCGGAGCCGGCCGGGTGAGCTCCGGCCGGCTCGGCTCCGGCGGGTCGGGTGTCCGCGGGGCGACCGCCGGCCGTTCGGGGGCCCGCCGCAGGGGGCCGTGGGCGTCGCCGCGACGGCGGGCCGGACGGCAGCAGGGCCGTCAGGGGCGGGATGCGGCCCGTCAGGGTGGCGAGGAGGCCGATGGCGGCGGCGGCGACGCCGGCGTGGGGGCCGGCGTCGAGGGTGACGAGGAGCGCGGCGGCGGCGAGCGGCGTGAGGAGGCTGTCGGCGCCGAGGACGAGGACGGCGGCGAACCACAGGAGGCCGCGGACGGGGTCGTACGCCTCGGGGTCGAAGGCGCGCAGGCCCATGCCGAGGAGTCCGCCGCCGAGCGCGGCGAGCGCGGCGCCGAGGCCGAAGGCGAGGAGTTTGAGGCCGGGCACGGGGACGCCCGCCGCCTCCGCGCCCGGCTCGTGGTCCCGGAGGGCGGCGAGGGCGCGGCCGGTGCGGCCCCGGCGCAGGGCGGCCACCAGGGCCAGGCAGCAGGCGAGGACGACCAGCTCCACGGCGTAGAAGGCGCGGTCGTCGGAGAGGCCCGCGGGGCGGTCGAGGGAGAGGCCGGCCGTCGCGTACGGCTGGGTGAGGACGAAGCGGCTGACGGCCACCCCGACGGCGAGGGTCGCGAGCGCCAGGGCGAGGCCGTGCCGCCGGATCGCCGGCCGACCGGTGACCAGGCCCACCACGGCCACCATCGGCACCGCGAGCGCCAGGGCGGCCGGGGCCGGCATCCCACCGGTGGCGAGCAGGGCGGTGAACAGGGCACCGAGGCCCGCGTACGCCGCCTGGCCGAGCGCGATCTGGCCGCCCCGGCCCGCCACCACGACGAGGGACAGCAGGATCACGGCGAGCGCGGGGACCTGGACGGCCGTCCGGAGGTCGGAGCCGGCGAAGCCGAGGGGGAGGAGGAACAGGACGCCCACCACGCACCACAGGCCGCCCGGCACGCGCGCCCCGGGCACCGGGGGCGGCAGCACGTCCCGGCCCTTGCCGCCGATGCCGGGCAGGACGAGCGCCGCCACCAGGAGCACCACCACGAACAGGTTCGCGCCGACGGCCTGGACGAGCGGTCCGGCCCAGCCCTCCGGGTGCAGCCGGGTCAGCTGGGCCTGGGCGACGCCGATGGCGAGCGCCGACCCCACCGCGACGGGCAGCGACCGCATCCGGGCGATCACCGCGACCGCGATCACCTCGATGACGAGCAGCGGCATCCCGTACGGGTCGAGCCGTACGTAGGGGGCGAGGAGCACTCCGGTGAGCCCCGCCGTGCACGAGCCGAAGGCCCAGCCCGCCGCAGCGACCCGGTCGGCGTCGATCCCCGAGAGGACCGCGAGCGGCCGGTTGTCGACCACCGCCCGCAGCTCACGGCCGAAGCCGGTCCACCGGGTCACCGCCCCCACCAGGCAGGCGAGCGCCACCGCCGCCCCGAGCTGCGCCCACGGGTCGTCGCCGAGCAGCACCGGGGCGTCGTCCCGGGCGCCGGGGCCCCACAGGAGCACCGCCGTGCCCACGAGGAGGACGAAGACGCCGATGGAGGCGACCAGGGTCCGGGCCGGGTTCGAGCCGAGGAGGGCGAGGGGCCGGAACACTCCGCGGTCCAGGACGAGTCCGATGCCGGGGGCGATCACGAGGAGGGTGACCAGGGCTCCGAGGGGCAGCGGCCAGCCCCACTCGACCACCAGCTGCCGCAGGACGTAGGCGCAGATCATGGCCACGGCGCCGTGGGCGAGGTTGAGCACCCCCGTCGCCCGGTGGGTGACGACGAGGCCGATGCCGGTGAGCGCGGCGGCGCTGCCGATCGCGAGGCCGGCGAGCGTCAGCTCGTACGTCAGGGAGGCCACGGTTCACACACCGGGCAGGGGGCGAGTTCCGCGGCCCCCGCCTCCGTCGCCTCCGCCCGGCCCGCCACCAGGGGGCAGTCCGGGCGGTGTGCGAGGGTCCCGCCGGGCACCCGGAGCGGCGGGCCGTCCGAGGAGGGCGGGGGAGGCTCCTCCGGGTCGGGCGGGGCCGGTTCCACGGAGCGTGCGGGGAGCAGCGCCGCCGCCGCGGCGAGGACCGCGCCGGCCACGATCAGGGCCGCCCCGGGGACCGTGCACGAGGCCAGGTAGGGCAGCTGCCGTTCGGCGAACCGTTCGCCGGAGATCCCGTACCAGCCGAGGACGCACAGGACCGCGCCGGCGGCGGCCGCGGTGAGGCCGATCCACAGCAGGGTCCGGGATGTCGGCACGGGGGCCTCCCTCGTCTCGCGCCATGCCCCGAGCGGTCCGCCCTTTCCTTGCACTATGCCCCGATCCGTCCCACTCTGGAAGCATCAGTCCTACGGTGCGGAGCGACACCCGGTGGTGAGCCAGATGGTTCTCGTACGACGCGGTGGACGCCCCCGCCTCGCGGCCCTCGCGGCCGCCGCCGTCCTGGTGCTCACCCCCGCCCTCGCGAGCTGCTCCGACGACGGGAACGGCGGATACGACGGAGGGATGTCGTCCGCGCCGCCCTCGCCGTCCTCCGCGGCCGTCGGACCCGACGACCCGGTCGCCGCCAAGGGGGAGATCACCAAGAACTGGACGGCGTTCTTCGACCCGAAGACGCCCGTGGCCGAGAAGGCGGCGCTCCTGGAGAACGGGGAGCAGATGCGGCCGGTCCTCGCCGCCTTCGCCGGCGACAGGAACGCGGCCCTGACCTCGGCGAAGGTCACCGGGATCGCGTTCACCTCCGCCACCGACGCGAACGTCACCTACGACCTGCTGGTCGGCGGGAACCCGGCCCTGTCCGGCTCCCAGGGCACCTCGATCCTCCAGGACGGCACCTGGAAGGTCTCCGTGAAGACCCTGTGCGGCCTGGTCGAGCTGAGCGGTGTCACCGTTCCGGGCTGCTGAAGCCGTCGCGGCGCTGCTCCTGGCCGCACTGCTGGCCCTCCTGGCGGGGTGCGGCAGCCGGCTCCCGGAACGCGCCTTCGAGACGCGGCCCACCGCCACCCCCTCCGGCGGTGAGCCGCTCCGCGTCGGGATCATCACGAGCGCCACCAGCCCCGTCGGCGGCGAGGCGTTCACCGGCCCGCGCGACGGAGCCCGCGCCTACTTCGACGCCCTGAACGCGCGCGGCGGCCTCGACGGGCGCCGGATCGAGGTCGAGACCTGCGACGACGGCGGCAGCGGCGTCGGCGACAACGCGTGCGTGCACCGGCTGCTCGACGAGCGCAAGGTCTTCGCCCTCGTCGCCACCACCGCCCTGGACTACGCGGGCGCGCCGCTCGTCGCCCGGGCCGGCGTCCCCGACATCGGCGGGCAGCCCCTGACCCCCGCGTACGACACGTATCCGCACCTCTACGGGATCTACGGCAGCTCCGCGCCACGCACCGGCGGGAAACCCGGCTGGGACGGGACGCTGTACGGCGGCACCGAGGTCTACCGCTGGTTCGAGAAGGAGAAGGGCGCCAGGACCGCCGCCGTCGTCTCGTACAACCAGGCCGCGTCCACCGCGTACGCCCGGCTTGTCGCGGACGGGCTGCGCGCCGAGGGCTACCGGGTCGTCGACGAGCAGGTGGACTTCGCCCTGCCCAACTTCCGCGCGGTCGCCGCCGATCTGCGGGACCGGCACGTCGACGTCCTCTTCGACGCGATGGACACCCACGGCAACGTGCGGCTCTGCGAGGCGATGGAGAAGCTCGGGGTACGGGTCGACGCCAAGGTCACCAACGTGCAGAACTGGTCCTCGACCGTCGCCCGCGACTACGCCCGCGCCCCCGGCTGCCGCAACGCCCTGTGGGTGACGGGCGCCAGCCGCAACTACGAGGACACCGGACACCCCGCCGTCCGCGAGTTCCGCGAGGCCATGGGGCGACGGCCGCTCTCCCAGTGGCAGTTGGAGGGATGGGCGGCGGCCATGTGGTTCACCGACGCGGCCCGCTCCTGCCTCGCCGGGGACGGCCTCACGCGCGCGTGCGTCGAGGAGTTCGTCAACCGCCCGGAGCCGTACACGGCGCGGGGACTGCTGCTCCCCGTCCGCTTCGAGCACCTGGAGCGGCCACCCGCCACCCGCGACACCTGCCTGTCCGTGGCGCGTTGGGAGGACGGCCGGGGCTGGGTGAGCCAGGGCGAGATGACGCGGAACTGCGCGACCGTGCCCCAGCTCGGCTACCGCCCGTGAGAACCCGCCCCCGCGCTCCGGCAGTACAGTCACGGGCGACCGAACGAAATGACTGACCGGGGGGAACCGGCAGCGCCATGCGTATTTCCTTTCTGCTTCACAACGGCTACCACTACGGCGGCACGATCCGGACCACGTTCACCCTCGCCGAGGAGCTGGCGGACCGCCACGAGGTCGAGATCGTCTCGGTGTTCCGCCACCGCGACCGCCCACTCCTGGGCCTGCCCTCCGGGGTGACGCTGCGCCACCTCGTCGACCTGCGCAAGGACAGCCCCGGATACGACGGCGACCACCCCGACTTCCACCGCCCCGCCGTGGTCTTCCCGCGCGGCGACGGACGCTGGAAGCAGTACAGCGCGCTGACCGACGCCCGGATCGGGGAGCACCTGGGCGGGGTCGAGGCCGACGTCCTCGTCGCCACCCGGCCCGGGCTCAACGTGCACCTCGCCCGGCAGGCCCGGCGGGGGCCGGTCCTCATCGGGCAGGAGCACCTGATCCTGGACGGCCACACCTACCGGCTCCGCCGCGACATCGCCCACGAGTACGGGCTCCTCGACGCCGTCACGACCGTCACCGAGGCCGACGCCCGCGCCTACCGGAAGCTCGGCCTGCGCGGCGTGCGCGTCG
Organism: Streptomyces sp. NPDC093089; assembly: GCF_044754405.1. NCBI lineage: Bacteria > Bacillati > Actinomycetota > Actinomycetes > Kitasatosporales > Streptomycetaceae > Streptomyces > Streptomyces sp. NPDC093089. The sequence continues at coordinate 425,633 of NZ_JBIVPA010000007.1, read as the reverse complement.
AGTCCGTGCCCAACAGCGTGCCCGCGCCCACGGTCCCGCCCGCCGACCCCGCGGCGAAGGCCGTCGTCGCGGCCGGGCGGCTGACCCACGTCAAGCGGTACGACGTGCTGATCGACGCCTTCGCCGAGGTGGCCGCCGACCACCCCGACTGGAAGCTGCGGATCTACGGCACCGGCGACGCCGTCCAGGACCTCAAGGGTCCGCTGGCCCGCCGCATCGAGGAGCGCGGCCTCGGCGGACAGGCCTTCCTGATGGGATCGGTGACCTCCATGGAACCGGAGTGGGCCAAGGGCTCGATCGCCGCGGTGACCTCCCAGCGGGAGTCCTTCGGCATGACGATCGTGGAGGCGATGCGCTGCGGCCTCCCGGTGGTCTCCACCGACTGCCCGCACGGACCCCGCGAGATCATCGAGGACGGGGTCGACGGGCGGCTGGTGCCGGTCGACGACGTCGCCGCGTTCGCGCGGGCGCTGCGCGGTCTCGTCGAGGACGAGGAGCTGCGCGCCAAGACCGCGCGGGCCGCGCTCGCCGCCTCCGAGCGCTTCGACCCGGGCCGGATCGCGGCCCGGCACGAGGCGCTCTGGACGGAGCTCGTCGCCCGGGGCGCGAGCCGGCGCACCCACTCCGCGGGACGGGCGGCGATCCACCGCGCGGTGGGCCGGGTCGTCGACGCCGTCTACGCGCAGAAGGCCCGGGCCGGCCGGATCGTGCGCCGCTTCCGCTGACGGGGAGGACCGCCCCCGGGGCCGTTCGACGCGGACCGTAACTGTCCGCGAGGGCTGGCAGACTCGGGGACATGTTGGAGACCTCCGCACGACTGCTGCGTCTGCTCTCGCTGCTCCAGGCCCACCGGGAGTGGTCGGGACCCGATCTCGCCGAGCGGCTCGGGGTGACCGCGCGCACCGTCCGGCGGGACGTCGACCGGCTGCGGGAGCTCGGCTACCCCGTGCACGCCAGCCCCGGCACCGGCGGCGGCTACCAGCTCGGGGCCGGGGCCGAGCTGCCGCCGCTGCTCCTCGACGACGAGGAGGCGGTGGCGGTCGCGGTCGGTCTGCGCGCCGCCGCGGGGCAGGGCGTCGAGGGCATCGGCGAGAGCTCCGTACGTGCCCTGGCCAAGCTGGAGCAGGTCCTGCCGGGCCGGCTGCGGCGCCGGATCTCGGCGCTCAACGCCTTCACGGTGCCGATGATGCGCACCCCGAGGGAACGGGTCGACCCGGCGGTCCTCACCGAGCTGGCCAACGCCTGCCGGGACGGCGAGCGGCTCCGCTTCGCCTACCGCGACCACGGCGGTGCGGCCACCCGCAGGACCGTCGAACCGCACCGCCTGGTGTGCACGGAGCGGCGCTGGTACCTGGTGGCCTGGGACGTGGACCGGGACGACTGGCGTACGTTCCGGGTCGACCGGGTCGAGCCGACGCCGCCGCACGGCCCCCGCTTCCCGCCCCGCGAGCCGCCGGCCGACGACCTGGCCGCCTACGTCTCGAAGGGCGTGTCGAGCACCGCGTACGCGGCGGAGGCCACGGTCCGGCTGCTGGTGCCGCTCACCGAGGCCGCCTCGGTCGTCGGCCCGATGGACGGCACCCTGGAGGCCGAGGGCGAGGGGAGCTGCCTGCTGCGGACGGGGGCGCACAACCTGGACGTGATGGTGGTCCACGTGTCGATGATGGGCCTCGAGTTCGAGGTGGTGGAGCCGCCGGAGCTCACGGACCGGGTCCGCGCGCTCAGGGACCGGTTGTCCCGCGCTCTGGACCGGACGGGACGCGGGTCGGCGGGGGGCTCGTGAGCCGCATCCGCTCGTAGTCGGCGAACTCCGGGTGGTGCAGGTCGAAGGCGGGCGCCTCGGAGCGGATCCTCGGCACGGCGTCGAAGTTGTGCCGCGGCGGCGGGCAGGAGGTCGCCCACTCCAGGGAGCGCCCGAAGCCCCACGGGTCGTCGACGTCGACCTTCGCGCCGTACCGCCAGGTCCGCCAGACGTTGTAGAGGAACGGCAGGGTGGAGACGCCGAGCAGGAAGGCGCCGATCGTCGACAGGGTGTTGAGGGTCGTGAAGCCGTCCGCGGCCAGGTAGTCGGCGTACCGCCGGGGCATGCCCTCCGCGCCGAGCCAGTGCTGCACCAGGAAGGTCAGGTGGAAGCCGACGAAGAGGGTCCAGAAGTGCATCTTCCCGAGCCGCTCGTCGAGCATCCGGCCGGTGAACTTCGGCCACCAGAAGGAGAAGCCGGCGAAGGTCGCGAAGACCACCGTGCCGAAGACCGTGTAGTGGAAGTGGGCGACGACGAAGTACGAGTCGGTGACGGCGAAGTCCATCGGCGGCGAGGCGAGGATCACCCCGGTCAGGCCGCCGAAGAGGAACGAGACGAGGAAGCCGACGGACCACAGCATGGGGGTCTCGAAGGAGAGCGAGCCCCGCAGCATCGTTCCGGTCCAGTTGAAGAACTTCACGCCGGTCGGCACCGCGATGAGGAACGAGAGCATCGAGAAGAACGGCAGCAGCACCGCGCCCGTCACGAACATGTGGTGGGCCCAGACCACCACCGAGAGGCCGGTGATCGCCATGGTGGCGGCGACCAGCGTCGTGTAGCCGAAGATCGGCTTGCGGGCGAAGACCGGGATGATCTCGCTGACGATCCCGAAGAACGGCAGCGCGATGATGTAGACCTCGGGATGGCCGAAGAACCAGAAGAGGTGCTGCCACAGCAGCGCTCCGCCGTTCTCGGGCTGGAAGACCACGGAGCCGAGTCGGCGGTCGGCCTCCAGGACGAGCAGCGCCGCCGCGAGCACCGGGAACGCGACGATCACCAGGACCGCGGTGAACAGGACGTTCCAGGTGAAGATCGGCATCCGGAACATGGTCATGCCCGGCGCCCGCATCCCGACGATGGTCGCGAGGAAGTTGACCGAGGTCAGGATGGTGCCGAAACCGGAGAGCGCCAGGCCCATGATCCACAGGTCGACGCCGGGGCCGGGGGAGCGCTCCAGGCTGTTGAGGGGGGCGTACGCGGTCCAGCCGAAGGCGGCCGGGCCGGTCGGCGTGAGCAGCGAGCCGACCACCATCAGGCCGCCGAAGAGGAACAGCCAGTACGAGAACATGTTCAGCCGCGGGAAGGCCACGTCGGGCGCGCCGATCTGGAGCGGCACGAGTTCGTTGGCGAAGCCGGCGAACGTGGGCGTGGCGAAGAGCAGCAGCATGATCGTGCCGTGCAGGGTGAACGCCTGGTTGAACTCCTGGCTCGAGACGAACTGGAGTCCGGGGCGGGCGAGCTCGGCCCGCATCAGCATCGCCATGAGCCCGGCCAGGAGGAAGAACAGGAACGCGGTGGCCAGATAGAGGTGGCCGATTTTCTTGTGGTCGGTCGTGGTGGCCCAGTCGATCAGGATGCGGCCGTGCCGCTGCCGGGTCGATTCGGCGGTCGCGGTCGCTGTCCCGTTGCCCATCGCTGCCTCCGGCTCGCCGTCCTCCCGGCTCCGCGTCTCCGGGCGTTCGGTCAGCGTAAGCATTCTGTAAGGGAACAGTGGGCGGCTCGCGTGCGCGTCGCCGCCGCAATTCGACGCGGGAACGCGGGAACGGGGAATTGATCCTGCCCGATCGGCCGCTTCCACGGGCTTCACGGGAACTGTCGGACGGTCTTCGGAATTGCCGGAGAAACGGCTGGAAATGGCCCCTTCGGGTGACGCCCGGCGTGTCAAACATATGTCGAGAACTTGTGACACAAGCGTGACCGCCGAGGGACTAACGTGAGGTCCATGTCACCCACATCACGCACTCCCGAACCGCCCCGCGACGCTCCCGAGTCCTATGTGGGCCTCGACGCGGAAGGCGCCGAGCAGCTCGCCAGGGCGCGCGGCTGGAGGGTCGTCAGGGCCCTGCCGCCCGGCTCGATCATCACCATGGAGTACCTGTCCGGGCGGATCAACTTCGAGGTCGAGGACGGGTCCGTCACCCGCTGCTGGCTCGGCTGACGGCACCTCACCGCACACGGAAGGGCCCCGGCCGATGTGGCCGGGGCCCTTCTCGTACGGCGTGGGGCGTCAGCCGCGGGTCGCCGGGGCGCGCCGGCCGCCGGCCACCCCCACGGGCTCGCGGACCGGCTCGCGGGCCGGCTCGTCGGTCCCGGAGGGGCGCGGCGGGAAGAACCCTGGGCGCGGACCTCCGGAGGCCACGGGCAGCGACGGCACGAGACGGCGGCGCTCCCGCAGCCGCTCCAGGGCGCGGTCCCGCGCGGCGAGGATCCAGGACTCCACCACGGCGAGGAACGGCTCGCACCACGGCAGCGCGAGCAGGATGAGGAGTCCGGCGGCCCAGCCGAGCAGGACGTCGCTCAGCCAGTGCGTGCCCAGGTAGACGGTGGTGAGGCCCACGCCGAGCGCGACCACCGCGGACAGCGCGGACAGGTAGCGACGGGCCCGCGGGGTGGTCGCCAGGTAGGCGAGGATGCCCCAGGTCACGACCGCGTTGGCGGTGTGACCCGAGGGGAATATGTCGCCGCCGGCGAACAGCTCGGCTGAGCCGACCTGGGTCGCGTAGTGGGGGCCGAGACGGCCGAGTCCGAGTTTGACCGCGCCCACCGAGACGTTCAGCAGCAGGAGGGCGGCGCCGAGACACAGCAGCGGCCGCAGGGTGTGCTGGCGCCAGGAGCGCCAGCCCAGCCACGCGGCCACCATGACGGCCGTGGGGCCGCGCTGACCGAGGACGACGTAGTAGTCGAGGAATCCGTGGATCTCGGGCCACTGCTGGTAGGGCCGGAAGAGCATGATCTTCCAGTCGAGGGTCACCAGCCAGGTCGACAGCAACACGGCCACGACGATGGCGAGATAGAACGCCGACGTCCCGCCGAAGAGGGCGAGACGCGTGCGGGTCATCCGCGGGACCTCTATCTTCGGCGGTTCCGGCTCCCGGTCCAGCCGGGCAAAGATGTCGGTACGCACCCAATCGACGTTACAGGGAGTGAGAAGCAGACCCGGTCGTTCCGGTGCCTTCGTGATGACCATGTGATGTGGAGTAGGTCTCAGTGGGTGGTCTATTCCAGACGTCCGTCGGTAAATCAGATGACCTTCCTCCCTATTGTCGTAGGGGGCGATTCCGGAAGGGTGTTTGAACGCGACGGAATTTCCCCAAACAGGCGTCCGTACGGAATTCCATGCGACGCGCGGGCCGTCCGGAGTGGCGTACGCCACACCCCGAGGCCCGCCGGGGTGAGAGCTGCACCACGCGCTCGGGGCTTGAACTCGCGTACGCTGACGGCTCACTCGCCCGTCGATGCCGGGCCGCCCCAGGGGCATAAGCCCTGGTCCGAGGCCCGCCGAGCGCGAGAGCTGCACTGGGAGGTACGTACATGTCGTGGACGAAAACGGCCCAAGGACTCCGTGCCGCACCAACCGGCAGGGGCACCAACCGCTGGGTCGTCCTCGTCGTCCTCTGCGTCAGCCTCCTGCTGGTCGCCCTCGACGCGACCATCCTCCACGTCGCCGTCCCCTCGCTCACCGAGGACCTCCGCCCCAGCTCCACCGCGCTGCTGTGGATCGTCGACGCCTATCCGCTGATCTGCGCCTCACTGCTGATCCTCTTCGGCACGCTCGGGGACCGGGTCGGACGACGGAGGGTGCTCCTCCTCGGCTACGCCCTCTTCGGCATCGCCTCGGCCGTCGCCGCCCTCGCCACCGACCCCTCGGTCCTCATCGCGGCCCGCGCGCTGCTCGGCGTCGGCGGCGCGATGATCATGCCCGCGACGCTCTCCATCCTCCGGACGGTCTTCCCCGACCGGCGGGAGCGCGCCACCGCCATCGGCATCTGGACCGCGGTCGCCGCGATCGGCGCCGCCACCGGACCGGTGCTCGGCGGCTTCCTCGTCGAGAACTACTGGTGGGGCTCCGTCTTCCTCATCAACATCCCGCTGATGGCACTCATCCTGCCGCTCGGCCGCCGGCTCCTCCCCGAGTCCCGGGGCGGCTCCGACGGCCCCTGGGACGTCCTCGGCGCGCTCATGGCCGCGGCCGGCGTCCTCGGCTGCGTCCTCGGCGTCAAGCGCGCGGGGGCGGGCGACCCGCTGCTCGCCCTCCCGACCGCGGGACCGCTGCTCGTCGGCGCCGCGCTCCTCGTCCTCTTCGTACGGCGGCAGAAGCGCCGCCCGCACCCGCTGATCGACCTGCGGCTGTTCTCCCGGGCCGCCTTCACCACCTCGGTCGGCTGCATCGTCATCGGCATGCTGGCGCTGGTCGGCCTGGAGCTCATCGCCGTCCAGTACCTCCAGCTGGTCCTCGGACTCAGCCCCCTGGAGACCGGCCTCCGGCTCCTCCCGCTCACCTTCGCGGCCATGGCCGCCGGCGCCACCGGCTCGTACACCCTGCGCAGGATCGGGCCGCGCCGGATGGTCGGCTGGGGCTTCGTCCTCACCGCCGCCGCCGTGCTGCTGCTCACCCTGATGGGACAGGACGACCGGCCGCTGCTGCTCACGGTGGGCTTCGTGCTGCTCGGCTTCGGCCTGCAGACCACACTCTTCTCGGCGTACGAGTCGATGCTCAGCGAGGCCCCGCCGCAGAGCGCGGGCGGCGCGGCGGCGATCGGCGAGACCTCGTACCAGCTCGGCGCCGGCATGGGCATCGCCCTGCTCGGCAGTGTGATGAACGCGGCCTACGCCCCCGGGCTCGCGGGGGTCCCCGGGGTGCCCGCGGAGGCGAGCCGGGCCGCGGCGAACTCCCTCGGCGAGGCCTACAAGGTGGCCGACCAGCTCGGCGGCACGGCCGGCGACGCCCTGCACCAGGCGGCCCGCCACTCCTTCGTGAACGGCCTGCACATCACGCTCTGCGTGAGCGCCGCACTGCTCCTCGTGGGCGCGTTCATGGCCCGGCGGCTGCCGCGGGTGATGGAGTGCCCGCTGGACCCGGACGCGGATGCCGTCGACGCCCTCGGGGCGCCGGAGGCCGCGAGCGCGGGGGTGGCCCCGGAGCGCGGGGGCCTGGCCGCGGAACTCGCCGGGACCGCGGACTCCGCTGCGGCGGGGCTCCGCGGGACGTCCGGTCCCGCCGGGGTGGCGGACGTGGTGTCCGTCGGGGCCTCGGAGCGGTCCGAGTGCCTGGAATCGTCCGAGCCGCGGGTGCCCGCGACCCGGGAAGCGATCGAGCCCGCCGGCTCGGGGCGCCCGGCGCACTGACCCGATCGCCCGGGAGGGGCGGCGCCGGGCCGGCGGGCCCGGTCAGCTCTGGTTGAAGAAGCCGTCCTGCCGGCGCCGGCCCGACTCGCCGGTGACGATCTGGGTGTCTGCGGGGGTCAGCAGGAAGACCCGCGTCGCCACCCGCTCGATCGAGCCGCGCAGGCCGAAGGCGAGACCGGCGGCGAAGTCGACCACGCGCTTCGCGTCGTTGCCCTCCATCGCGGTCAGGTTCACGATCACCGGAACGCCGTCCCGGAAGAGCTCGCCGATGCTCCGGGCGTCCCGGAAGCCGTCCGGGGAGACGGTGGCGATCCGGCGGCCCCGCTCCTCGGCGGTGTCCGTGGCGACCCGGACCCGGGGGTCCGTCACCCAGGCGTCGCCGCTCTCGGCACCGTCGGCGTACTCGTCGTCGTAGTAACGCTCGTCGTTGTCCTCGACGAGTCCCAGCCAGGCACTCGCCTTGCGCACCGATCCCATGGACGCCTCCTTTCAGCGCGGTCACTTGTGGTTCCGCAGTACCCATCGTCGTCCATGATGCAGATCGCGCGCCAAGTGGATAGGCGCCGCGCAGGGGATTCGTGACGGTACTGGTGCAGAACGTGAGGGTCTTTTCCTGGCGATTCGTCAGGAATCTTGCGGTATGTGGGCCCTGATGGAGGGCCATGTTGCTGAAAATATGAAAGTCGGGCTGGACGGGTGATGGTGGGCGCGTACGGGTGAACGGCCCCGCTCGCTACGATGCCGCTCGGCCGCTCGGCCGCACGTCGCACAGTCCACGGGGGACTCTCTTGTTCGGAATCGTCAGGCCCTGCGCACACCGGCTCACCGACGGTCTGAAGGTCGAGTGGATGGCCCACCTCTGCGGCCTCTGCCTGGCGCTCCGCGCGGACCACGGGCAGTTCGCCCGGGTCGTCACCAACTACGACGGCCTCATCGTCTCGGTTCTGACGGAGGCTCAGACCGGCGCCGTCGCGAGCGGCCGCCGCACCGCGGGCCCCTGCCCGCTGCGCGGCATGCGGACCGCCCGCGTCGCCCGGGGCGAGGGCGCCCGGCTCGCCGCCGCCGTCTCGCTGGTCCTCGCCTCGGCGAAGGTGCGCGACCACGTCGCCGACCGGGACGGCCTGTTGGCCCGCAGGCCCGTCGCCGCCGCGGCCCGCCGGGTCGCCCGCTCCTGGGACAGGGCCGGGGCCAGGACCGGCCGCGCGCTCGGCTTCGACACCGCCGTCCTCGTCGACGCCGTCGACCGCCAGACCGGCATCGAGACCCTCGCGGGCCCCGGCACCCCCCTGCTCACCGTCACCGAGCCGACCGAGACGGCGACCGCCGCCGCCTTCGCGCACACCGCCGTCCTCGCGGGCCGCCCGGGCAACGCGGCGCCGCTCGCCGAGGCCGGCCGCCTCTTCGGCCGCCTCGCCCACCTCCTCGACGCCGTCGAGGACCAGGCCGCCGACGCGGCGAGCGGCGCCTGGAACCCGCTCACCGCCACCGGCACCTCCCGCGAGGAGGCCCGCCGGCTCGCCGACGACGCCCTGCACGGCATACGCCTCGCCCTGAAGGACGCCGAGTTCGCCGACGGCAAGCTCGCCCACGTCCTCCTCGCCCACGAACTCCGCACCTCGGTCGACCGCGCCTTCGGCACGACCAGCTGCTCGCACGGGGCACCGGGACAGGGCGCGCCGCACAGCGACGGCCCGGTGCCGGGGAACCCGTACGCCACCCCCGGCGGGCCGGTGCCCGGCAACCCGTACGCACCCGGCCCCGGCGGCCCCGCCGGTCCGGGAGGTCCGTACGCACCCGGCCCCGGAGGCCCCGGCGGCCCCGGCGGGCCGCTCCCGCCCGGGCCGCCGAACCGGCGCGGGCTGATCGCCGGATGCGCCCTCTGGGTCGGCCTGGCCTGCACCTGCCAGATGTGCTGCGGCACCTTCGAGGACCCCTGGAGCCGCCAGCGGCGCGACGGGCTCTGCCAGCAGTGCGACCCCGGCAGCTGCTGCGACTGCTGCGACTGCTGCAGCAACTGCTCGTCCTGCTGCGAGGGCGACGGCTGCTGCTGCGACTGCGGCTGCGACTGCAACTGCTGACGCACCGTCGGCGCAATCCGCCGGAACCGCGTGTGCCGTCGGCGCTTCCCACCGGAACAGCCCGCGCATCGTCGACTACCCCCGTCGGAACGGCCTGTGCGCCGGCGGTGAACCGGCCGGAACGCCCGTACCGCTACTTCGCCGGTGCCGGGATCTCCGGAGGGGAGATCTCGGACCGCGCGATGCCCGACCCCGTGACGCCCCACTTCCGCAGGATGCGGTCGTACGTCCCGTCTGCCTTCAGGCCGTTGACCGCGGCCTGGAAGGCGGGGGCCAGCGGGGTGCCCTTCCTGAAGGCGAAGCCGACGTCGAGCCGCCGGTACTCGTTGAGGAACTTCACGTTCTGCTGCCGGGTCACCGCGTACCGCACGCCGTTGATGGTGTTCATCACGACATCGCTGCGGCCCTGCCGGAGCGACATCCAGATGGCGCCGGCCTCGCTGTAGACGTTCACCTCGTACGGCTTCCTGCCCGCCTCCGCGCACCGGCCCTCGTTCTTCTCCAGGGTCCGCTCGAAGGTGGTGCCGGCGTTCACGGCCACCTTCAGGCCGCACAGCTGCGTGAGGTCGGTGACGGCCTTCAGGGTGCTGTCGGACTGGGCGGCGAAGCCCTGGCCGTCGTTGACGTACGTGACGAAGTCGATGGTCCTGCGCCGCTCCTCGGTCACGCCGAAGTTGCCGGTGCCGACGTCGTACTTGCCGCTGCCGAGCGCCGGCAGGATCGCCTCGAAGCCCACCACCTCGCGCTCCAGCTCCAGGCCGAGGGCCTTCGTCACGGCGGCCGAGAAGTCGGCGTCCACACCCACCACGGTCGTGCCGTCCGGCAGGTAGGCGGAGCTCGGCGGGGTCGCGACCGAGGCGGCGAACGTGAGGCTGCCCCGCTGCCGCACGTCGGCGGGGAGCAGCTTCGCCGCCGCGTCGTTCCTCCGGACCCCCGACACCACGTCCTCGGTGGGCAGTCCGCCCTTCGCCGCGCCGGGCGCTCCCGACGCCCCGGCCGGGGAGGTCGCCGGATCGCCTCCCGCGCAGGCGGTGAGGGCGAGCGCGGCGGCGGTGATCAGGGCGAAGGCGACGGCGGTGCGTGCGGTGCCGGAACTCGTGCGCGTACTCATGGCTTCGGGTTCTCCAGGAACTTCTCGAACGGCAGCGGGCCGATCGACTCGGGATCGGCGGTCACGTCGAAGAGCGGGCGGTAGCCGCTCGCCAGGTAGAGGCCCTTGGCCTCCGGCTGGCGCGGGCCGGTCGTCAGGTAGACCCGGGAGTAGCCGCGCACGGCGGCCTCCCGTTCGAGCACGGTGAGGACGCGGCGGGCGAGCCCGCGCCTGCGGTGTGCCGAGTGCGTCCAGATCCGCTTCAGCTCGGCGGTGTGCTCGTCGTGGCGGCGGTAGGCGCCGCCCGCCACGGGCCGGCCCTGCTCCAGGAGAAGCAGGAACGCGCCGTGCGGCGGGGTGAACTCCGCCGCCGGATAGGTGGCGAGGTCGTGCGGGGACCCGTACCGGGTCGTGTACTCGTGCGCCAGCTCCTCGAAGAGCGGGCGCGCCAGGGGATCGGTGGTCGTGGTCCGGTGCACGGACAACGCGAAGGTCATGACGGTCCTTCAGGACGAAGGAGGACAGGGAGGGGCGCCGGGGAACGGCGCGGCAAGGCAGGGGGACGCCCGGAACGGCGCGGCAAGGCAGAGGGAGCGCCGGGAAGGGGGCGGCAGGGCAGGGGGAGGGCAGGTGAAAGGAGGGGAAGCGGGGGAAGCAGGGCGGAGCGAGGGGAGGGGAGGGTTCAGGCGCTCACGAGGGGCCTGGGTGTGAAGGCGCCGCGGAGGACAGCACGCGGGCGGGGCAGAGCAGGGGGTCGGCTCAACAGGAAGAGGACCACACGCGACCGAAGTCGATGTGGGAGCGCTTGACCAGCTGCTGCGGATGCATGGCCTCAGTGGAACAGGCATCCGCTTCCGCGTCAACCGCGATGAGACGTGCGGCTCACAGTGCGGACACCCTTGACAGCGGGGCGTGTTGACCGCATAGCCTCGAAGGGCGGATCGGGCTGAGGGGCCCGGGACCGCACACCACGCGTGTGAAGGCGCACCCCCGTGTTCGATCCACTCCCTGGCATCCACGGAGCCTTCGCATGTCCGCGACCCTCGTCAAGACGCCCTCCACGGCCCCGCCGGCCGAACCACCGCTCCGCGTCGTCCCCACCCGCCGTGCCGGGCAGTGGGCCGCCGCCGTCCTCGTCCTCGTCCTGCTCGCGCTCGGTCTCGTCTCGGTCGTCCGCAACGAGGCCTTCCAGTGGGACGTCGTCGCCCGGTACTTCACCTCCGCGTCCGTCCTGCGCGGACTGGGCCTGACCCTGTGGCTGACCGCCCTCGTCATGGCCCTGGGCTTCGTCCTCGGCACCCTGCTCGCCGTCCTCAGGCTGTCCGCCAACCCCGTCCTGCGGGCGGTCAGTTGGGGATACGTCTGGTTCTTCAGGTCCACCCCGATCCTGGTCCAGCTGCTCTTCTGGTTCAACATCGGCGTGCTCTACCCGCGGATCCTCGGCGTGAACACCGTCAACCTCCTCGGCCCGGTCGCCGTCGCCGTCATCGGCCTCACCCTGCACGAGGCCGCCTACGCCGCCGAGGTCGTGCGCGGCGGCATCCTCTCCGTCGACCGCGGCCAGACCGAGGCCGCCCAGTCCCTCGGACTCGGCCGGTGGCGCAGGCTCTCCCGGATCGTGCTGCCGCAGGCCATGCGCGCCATCGTCCCGCCGGCGGGGAACATGCTGATCGGGACCCTCAAGGGCACCTCGATCGTCTCCGTCATCGCCGTCCAGGACCTGCTCTACTCGACCCAGCTCGTCTACCACCGCACGTACGAGATCATCCCGCTGCTCCTCGTCGCCACGCTCTGGTACGTCGCCGTCACCTCGGTCCTCGGCCTCGGCCAGCACTACGTCGAGCGGCACTACGCCCGCGGAGCGGCCGGTGCCCGATGAGCCTCCGCCCGTCGATCGTCGTCGTGGGAGCCGGGCCGCGGGGGACCGGCTTCCTCGAACGGCTCGCCGCCAACCTGCCCGAGCTGTACGGCGACCGCCCGCTCGACGTCCACCTCGTCGACCCGCACCCGCCCGGCCCCGGCCGGATCTGGCGCACCGAACAGTCCCCGCTGCTCTGGATGAACTCCCAGGCCGAGGACGTCACGATGTTCACCGACGAGACCGTCGCACTCGAAGGCCCCGTCCGGCCCGGCCCCACCCTCGCCGAATGGGCCGGCATCGACGGCCGCACCTTCCCCACCCGCCCCCAGCAGGGCGCCTACCTGCGCTGGGTGTACGAGCGGGCCCGCGACGCCCTGCCCGCCGGCGTCACCGTCCACGAGCACCGCACCACCGCCCTGCGGATCGGCGGCCCCCGCGAGGGACGCCAGCGGGTCTGGCCGGCGGACGGCACCCGCCCCCTCCTCGCCGACCTCGTCGTCCTCACCGTCGGGCACCTCGACGCCGAACCCGACCGCGAGCAGCGGGAACTCGCCGCCTTCGCCGCCCGCCACCGGCTCACCCACCTACCGCCCGACTTCACCGCCGACACCGACCTCGCCGCGCTGCCCGCCGGCGAACCCGTCCTGGTCCGCGGCCTCGGACTCGCCTTCGTCGACCTGATGGTGCTGCTCACCGAGGGCCGCGGCGGCCGGTACGAGGGCGAGGGCGACGCGCTGGTCTACGTACCCTCCGGCAAGGAGCCGGTGCTGTACGCCGGATCGCGCCGCGGCGTCCCGTACCACTCCAAGATCGGCTACGTCCTCGACGGCGAACGGCCGCCGCTGCCCCGCTTCTTCGGCGCCGAGCAGACCGACGCGCTGCTGCGGAGGACAGGGCCGATCGACTTCCGCGACGACGTGTGGCCGCTCGTCGACAAGGAGCTCGGCTGGGCCCACTACCACCGGCTCTTCTCCACCCACCCCGAGCGGACCTCGCTCGCCTGGAGCGACTTCGAGAAGGCGTACGCGGCGGCCCCGCCGCTCGGGGCCGAGCTGGCCGCGGTCGTCGCCGCCGCCGTCCCCGACCCGGCCGACCGGCTCGACCTCGACGCCCTCGACCACCCCCTGGACGGCATCCGGTTCGCGTCCGCCGAAGCGCTCCAGCACGGACTGCGCGACCACATCACCGGCGACCTGAACCGCCGCCACGACCCCGCCCACAGCCCCGACGCGGCCGTCTTCGCCGGACTGCTCTCCGTCTACGGCCAGCTCCTGCGGCTCGGGAAGCGGATGGACCCCGGCGGCTGGTGGCACGGCTTCTTCAGCTACCTCGCCTCCGGCCCGCCCGGACCCCGGCTGCGGCAGCTCCTCGCCCTGTCCCGCGCCGGGATCGTGCGCTTCCTCGGCCCCCAGGTCACCGTCGAGGCCGACGAGGAGCGCGGGGTCTTCCGCGCCTCGTCCGCCGCCGTGCCGGGGGAGTGGACCGAGGCCCGCGTCCTGGTCGAGGCCCGGCTCCCCGAACCCACCCTGGAACTCACCGGCAGCCCGCTGCTGCGCGCGCTGTACGAGGACGGGGCCCGGGCCACCGCGAGCGGCCTCCTCGTCGTCGACCCCGTCGACGGCCGGATCCTGGAGCGCGACGGACGCCCGCACCCGCGCCGCTTCGCGCTCGGGCCGCACACCACCGCCCGTGCCGGCGGAGCGTTCACCCGGCCCCGCACCGGAGGGGTCGCCTTCGGGCAGAACGACGCCACCGCGCGCGCCGCGCTGACCTTCCTGCGCGACCGGGAGTGTCGGTTGCCGGCACCGCTGAGCGCCTGATCGCCCTCGTGGCCGAGCGCCTGGCGCACACACCGCCGAGCGCCTGACCGCCCGGCGCCGAGCATCCGATCCCGCGGTCCCGAGCGCCTGCCCCGTACCGCCGGGCGCGGTCCCGCACCGCGTCCACGGTGTCCCGCGCCCGCCGGGCACCCGACCCCGCCCCGCGCCGCTCCCACCCGTCCCGCCCTTCCGAGGAACCGCCATGTCTCTCACCAGTGATCCGCCCGCCACCGCACGCGTCGCGAAGGACCCGCCCGGCGCCCCGCCGGAGCCCGCCGCGCTCGTGGTCGTCCCGGTACGCCACCCCTGGCGCTGGGTCGCCGTCGCCGCCACCGCAGTCCTGCTCGTGCAGTTCGCCCACGGGCTCGTCACCAACCCCGGCTGGGAGTGGGACGTCTTCGCCGCCTTCTTCACCACGGAGACGATCCTCCAGGCCGTCTGGGTCACCCTCCAGCTGACCTTCCACGGCACCGCGCTCGGCTTCGCGATCGGCATCGTCCTCGCCTTCATGCGCCTGTCGGCCAGCCCGTTCCTGCGGTCGGTGGCCTTCGCCTACATCTGGGCGTTCCGCTCCATCCCGCTCATCGTCCAGCTGCTCTTCTGGTTCAACCTCGCCTACCTCTACGAGGAGTTGAGCATCGGCATCCCCTTCGGGCCGAGCTTCCTCTCCTTCGACACGACGGGCCTGGTCGGCGAGATGGGCGCCGCGGTCCTCGGGCTCGCCCTGCACCAGGCGGCGTACGCGGCGGAGATCGTCCGGGGCGGCGTGCTCGCCGTGGACGAGGGCCAGTCGGAGGCTGCGGCCGCCCTCGGCATCCCCCGGCTCCGGCAGGTCCGGCGGATCGTGCTGCCGCAGGCGATGCGCTCGATCCTGCCCAACGCCGCCAACGAGATCATCTCGCTCTTCAAGGGCACCTCGATCGTCTCCGTCATGGCGATCGGCGAACTCTTCTACCAGGTGCAGGTCGTCTACGGCCGCAACGGCCGGGTCGTCCCGCTCCTGATGGTCGCCACCGCCTGGTACGTCCTGCTCACCACCGCGCTCTCCGTCGTCCAGCACTACGTCGAACGCCACTACGCGAAGGGGAGCGTCCGATGAGCTCCGTCACCACCGCCGAACCCGCGGCCGGATCCGCCACCACTGCCACCGCCAAGGTCGAGATCCGCGGCGTCCACAAGAACTTCGGTCCGCTGCACGTCCTGCGCGGCATCGACCTCGACGTCCGGGCCGGCGAGGTCACCGTCGTCCTCGGCCCCTCGGGCTCCGGCAAGTCCACCCTCCTGCGGACCGTCAACCACCTGGAGAAGGTCGACGGCGGCACGGTCAGCGTCGACGGCGTCCTCGTCGGCTACCGCCGCTCCGGCAACAAGCTGTACGAGCTGCGCGAGCGCGAGATCCTCAAGCAGCGCACCCGGATCGGCTTCGTCTTCCAGAACTTCCACCTCTTCCCGCACCTCACCGTCCTGGAGAACATCGTCGAGGCCCCCGTCTCGGCCCTCAAGCGCCCCCGCAAGGAGGCCGAGGCCGCGGCCCGGAGCCTGCTCGACCGCGTCGGACTCGCCGACAAGGCGGAGGCGTACCCCAAGCAGCTCTCCGGCGGACAGCAGCAGCGGGTCGCCATCGCCCGCGCGCTCGCCCTCGAACCGGGCCTGCTCCTCTTCGACGAGCCGACCTCCGCGCTCGACCCCGAACTGGTCGGCGAGGTCCTCGACGTCATCAAGGACCTGGCCGCCTCCGGCACCACCATGATCGTCGTCACCCACGAGATCGGCTTCGCCCGCGAGGTCGCCGACACCGTGGTCTTCATGGACGAGGGCCGGATCGTCGAGCAGGGCCCGCCGGCCGAGGTGCTCGACAGCCCGCGCCACGAACGCACCCGCGCCTTCCTCTCCAAGGTCCTCTGACCTCTCCTGCCCCGCACGTCCCCCTCATCCAAGGTCCTCTGTCCCCTCCCGACCCGCACGTCCCCCTCATCCAAGGAGCATCGCCATGACGTCCCGCCGCACCCTGCTCGCCGCCCTCGCCTCGCTCACCGCCCTCGGGCTCCTCACCGCCTGCGGTTCGGGCGACGCCGCCGTCAACGAGATCAAGCCGGAGGGCCGGAAGGACACCGGCATCAACATCGGCCCGAACCAGAACCGCGTCCGCACCGCCAAGGTCGACGCCATCGCCGGGAAGCTCCCCGAGGCTGTCCGCAAGAGAGGCACCCTCGTCCTCGGCGTGTCCGCCAAGAGCAACCCGCCGCTCGCCTTCCGCGCCACTGACGACAAGACGCTGATCGGCGTCGAGCTCGACATCGCCACCCTCGTCGCCGACACCCTCGGCCTGAAGCCCGAGTTCGACCCGGTGTCCTGGGAGAACCTCTTCGTCGGCCTGGACAGCGGCAAGTACGACGCCGTCTTCTCCAACGTCACCGTCACCGAGGAGCGCAAGGACAAGTACGACTTCGCCACCTACCGCCTCGACGACCTCGCCTTCGAGGCGAAGAAGGGCTCCGGCTGGACGGTGAAGGGCCCCGAGGACGTCTCGGGCAAGCGGATCGCGGTCGGCTCCGGCACCAACCAGGAGAAGATCCTCGTCGACTGGTCCCGGCAGAACGAGAAGGCCGGCCGCAAGGGCGTCGACATCAAGTACTACGACAACACCACCGACTACTACCTCGCCCTCCAGTCCGGCCGCATCGACGGCTTCCTCGGCCCCAACCCCACCGTCGCGTACCACGTGGCCTCCGCCGGACAGACCGAGGCCGTCGGGAAGTTCTCCGGCGCCGGCGCCGGACTCCAGGGCAAGATCGCCGCCACCACGAAGAAGGACAGCGGCCTCGTCGCCGCCTACGCGGCCGCCGTCGACCACCTCGTCGGGAACGGCACCTACGCCCAGGTCCTCAAGCGGTGGGGGCTCACCGGCGAGGCCGTGCGGAAGTCGGAGATCAACCCGCCCGGCCTGCCCCGTACCGAGAACTGACCGACCCTCCCCGCCTTCCCCGTACCCGCGGGGACCCTGCCCAGCGCCCGCTACCCACCCGCTCCTCTCCACCCGCTCCTCTCCACCCGTTCCTCTCCACCCCGCTCCGAGAGAGACCGCATGACCAGCACACGACCGCTCCACCTCGCCGCCGAGCTCGCCCCGGGCCCCGGCCGGCCCGACCCGGGCCCGGACACCGCCGCCCGTACGGTCGCGCTCGCCCGGCTCGCCGAGGCCGCCGCGCTCGACTTCGTCACCCACGACGACTCCTTCGCCCGGCCCGGCCTGGACGCCCTCGCCGTCCTCGCCCGGGTCGCGCCCGAGACCCGCTCCGTCGGCCTCGTGCCGACCGTGACCACCACCCACACCGAGCCCTTCCACGTCCAGGCCGCCGTCGCCACCCTCGACTGGGTGAGCCGGGGCCGGGCGGGCTGGCGGATCGAGGTGTCCCCGACCGGCGCCGAGGCCCGGCTGTTCGGCCGCCGCCCGGCCCCGCCGACCGCCGAGCTCTGGCAGGAGGCGGGCGAGGTCGCCGAGGTCTCGCGCAAGCTGTGGGACAGCTGGGAGGACGACGCCGAGATACGGGACGTGGCGACCGGCCGGTTCGTCGACCGCCGCAAGCTGCACCACGTGGACTTCCAGGGCGCGACCTTCTCGGTCAGGGGACCCTCGATCGTCCCCCGGCCCCCGCAGGGCAACCCGGTGACCGTCGTCGACGCCACCCGCCC
Source organism: Streptomyces sp. NPDC093089 (assembly GCF_044754405.1). Taxonomy (NCBI): domain Bacteria; kingdom Bacillati; phylum Actinomycetota; class Actinomycetes; order Kitasatosporales; family Streptomycetaceae; genus Streptomyces; species Streptomyces sp. NPDC093089. Next base: position 407,944 of record NZ_JBIVPA010000007.1, on the reverse strand, counting down.
GGCCGCCCGGGACACCGCGGCCCACCACGCCGACGTGGTCCTGGTCCGGGCCTCCGCCGCCGAGGAGGCCGCCGCCCTCCGCGCCGAGCTGCGCCGGTCCGCCCGCGCCCACGGCCGGGACCCCGGGCAGCTGCGGGTGCTGCTCTCGCTGACCGTGGACCTCGACGCGTACGAGGGCGGGCCGGGGGCGCTCGCCGAGCTGATCGCCGGCTGGCACGGCGGCGGGGCGGTCGACGGCTTCCACCTCGTGCCGGCGGTGCCGGGGCGGGACCTGGAGCGGTTCGCGGCGGGGACGGTGGCCCGGCTGCGGGAGCGCGGCCTGTTCCGCACGGCCTACGAGGGGTCCACCCTCCGCGACCACCTGGGCCTCGCCCGCCCGGTCAGCCAGTACGCGACGACGGGGGCGCCCGCATGAGCCGGGGCGGGCGGCGGATCCATCTCGCCGCGCACTTCCCGGGCGTCAACTCCACCACGGTCTGGGCCGATCCCCGGTCCGGTTCGCAGATCGACTTCTCCTCGTTCGAGCACCTGGCCAGGACGGCGGAGCGCGGTCTCTTCGACTTCTTCTTCCTGGCCGAGGGGCTCCGGCTGCGCGAGCACGCGGGGCGCATCCACGACCTGGACGTCGTCGGGCGCCCCGAGTCGATCACCGTCCTGAACGCGCTGGCCGCCGTCACCGATCGGCTCGGCCTGGCCGCCACGGTCAACGCAACCTTCAACGAGCCGTACGACCTGGCCCGGCGGCTGGCCTCGCTCGACCACCTGAGCGCGGGCCGGGCCGCCTGGAACGTGGTCACCTCGTCGGACGCCTTCACCGGGGAGAACTTCCGGCGCGGCGGCTACCTGGACCGGACCGACAGGTACACCCGGGCCGCCGAGTTCCTCGCCACCGCCCGGGAGCTGTGGGACTCCTGGTCCCCGGACGGCGCCCCGCGGTCCTTCGCCCACAGCGGGCCGCAGTTCCGGATCGGCGGAAAGTTCACCGTCCCGCGCTCCCCGCAGGGGCATCCGGTCGTCATCCAGGCGGGGGATTCCCCCGAGGGGCGGGAGTTCGCCGCCTCGTCCGCCGACGTGGTCTTCACCCGGCACTCCACCCCGGAGGCGGGCCGGGAGTTCTATGCCGACGTCAAGGGGCGGCTCGCCCGGTACGGGCGGGCCCCCGGCGACGTCAAGATCATGCCGGGAGTGACGTACGTCCTCGGCGACACCGACGCCGATGCGCACGAGCGGGCGGCCGAGATCCGCCGGCAGCAGGTCTCCCCGCAGAACGCGATCCTCGCCCTGGAGCAGATCTGGGGCCGCGACCTGTCCGGCTACGACCCCGACGGACCACTTCCGGCCATCGACCCCGACCCGGACTCCACGCTCGCCCAGGGTCGGGTGCGGGTCGCCGACCCCGTGGCGGTGGCCAGGAGGTGGCGGGCGCTGTCGGAGGCGAAGGGGCTGTCGATCCGGCAGACGGTCATCGAGTCGTCCGGCCGGCAGTCCTTCGTCGGCTCCCCGGCGACGGTCGCGGCGGCGCTCGCGGAGCACGTCGCCACGGATGCGGCCGACGGCTTCATCCTCGTACCCCACCTCACCCCCGGCGGCCTGGACGAATTCGTCGACCGGGTCGTCCCGCTGCTCCAGGAGCGCGGGGTCTTCCGTACGGATTACTCCGGCACCACGCTGCGGTCGCACCTCGGGCTTCCCGAGCCCGTATGGAAGGGTTGAACACCATGAGCACGGATCCACGGCAGGACTGGCAGCACTGGCACGAGCAGCGGGAGGCCGCGGTCTCCTCCTCGTACGGCCCGCTCTCCCTCTCGGGCACCCACTGGCTCGCGGACTTCCCCGAGGGGCGGATTCCGGCCGTTCCCGGCGAGTGGCGGGAGGGCGGCGACGAGGTGGTCCTGACGGCGGACGCCGGGGACGGGCTGACCGTCGACGGCAAGCCGTTCGCCGGCACGGTCCGGCTGGGCGCCGACCACGGCCCGATCCACGAGTCCCGGGTCGAGGCGGCGGGCCGGCGGCTCGTCGTGCTGCGACGCGAAGGGCTTTGGGCGGTACGGGACTTCGACCCCGGCGCGGAGGCGCGCCGCGCCTTCCGGGGCATCGAGGCCACCCCGTACGACGAGCGCTGGGTGGTGCCCGGCGTCTACCGTCCGTACGAGGCGACGCGCAGCGTACGGGTGAGGAACGCCGACGGCCGGGAGCGCGGTCTGGGCCTCTCCGGGGAGCTGTCGTTCGAGCTGCACGGCGGGGAGCACGTCCTCCAGGTGGCCGTCGAGGACGACGGCACGCTGTGGGCGGTCTTCGCGGACGCCACCAGCGGCCGGGACAGCTACCGCTTCCGTTTCCTTCGGCCGGCGGCCCCGGCGCCGGACGGCTCCGTGACGGTGGACTTCAACCGGGCGCTGCTGCCGCCGTGCGCGTTCGTCGACCACTTCATCTGCCCGTTCCCGCCGCCCGGGAACACGCTCGACACAGCGGTGCCGGCCGGGGAGCGGCTGCTGAACCCCGCCTGACCGGGTCTTTCCTCGCGCAGGGATGCCCCCGGCCGGGACGGCAGGGGGCATCCGTCCGTACTGCGGTCTTGTGCGTCCGCTGTACGAGGGCCAGTATCACTGGCGGTGCATGTCAGGAACACGTCACCTGATGGCGCCTCACGGGCCCGTCACCCACGGGCCCCTCCGCTTTTCCCAGAAGGAGAACAGTGAGGAGCACAGTGAGGAACACCCGCACCCGCCTGCTCGCCGTCGCCGCAGGCCTCGCCGCCGTCACGGCCCTCGGACTCCCCGCCGCCCAGGCCGCCCCCGCCCCCGGCCCCGCCGGAGCCGCCCAGCTCACCCGCGCCGACGCCGCCGTCGACGCCGCCGGAGTCGGCGGCACCGCCTGGTACGTCGACAGAGCCGCCGGCCGGGTCGTCGTCACCGTCGACTCCACCGTCACCGACGAGGGCATCGCCAGGATCCGCGGGGCGGCCGGCGCCGACGCCGGGGCACTCCGCGTCCAGCGCGCCCCCGGCGTCTTCAAGCCCCTGCTCGCGGCCGGGGACGCCATCTACGGCAACGGCTACCGCTGCTCGCTCGGCTTCAACGTCCGCAGCGGCAGCACGTACTACTTCCTCACCGCCGGACACTGCGGCAACGTGGTGAACACCTGGTACGCCAACTCGGCCCAGTCCACGCTGATCGGCGCCACCATCGGCTCCAGCTTCCCGGGCAACGACTACGCCCTGGTCCGCTACGACAACGCCTCGCTCGCCCACACCGGCGGCTTCACCGCGGCCGACGCCTACGTGGGCGAGGCCGTCAAGCGCTCCGGCTCCACCACCGGCACCCGGAGCGGCACCGTCACCGGGCTCGACGCCACCGTCCGCTACTCCGGCGGCGGTACCGTGCGCGGCATGATCCAGACCAACGTCTGCGCCGAGCCGGGCGACTCCGGCGGCGCGCTCTACGACGGCACCAAGGCGCTCGGCATCACCTCCGGCGGCAGCGGCAACTGCTCGACCGGCGGCACCACGTTCTACCAGCCGGTGCCCGAGGCCCTCGCCAAGTACAAGGTGAGCCTCTACTGATCAACTCCCGTATAAAGATTGTCAGTTGAAGGCCGTACGACTGAAATGCGCCCTTGCGGCGTGAAGTCGTACGGCCCGAGACTCCCCCCACAGCGCCGGCCCCAGGCCGCGCCTCACGGGTCCGACACCCCACTGCGGGCCCCCGATCCCCCCCCTGGAGGAACGAGAAGTGAGGACCATGCGCACCACCCCCACGCGAAACATCCGGATGCTCGCCGTCGCGACCGGGCTCGCCGCCGCCGCGGCGTTCGCCGTCCCCGCCGCCCATGCCGGCCCCGCCGGAACCTTCGGCGCCGCCCAGCTCGCCGCCGCGGGCGACGCCGTCCTCGCCGCCGACGTGGCCGGCACCGCCTGGCACGTCGACCCGGCGACCTCGACGGTCGTCGTCACCGTCGACTCCACCGTCTCCCCGGCCGAGATCGCGAAGATCAAGCAGCAGGCGGGGGCCAACGCGGGAGCGCTGCGCGTCGAGCGCACCCCCGGCACGTTCAACAAGCTGATCTCCGGCGGCGACGCCATCTACGCGAGCAGCTGGCGCTGCTCGCTGGGCTTCAACGTCAAGGACGGCGCGGGGAACTACTACTTCCTCACCGCAGGCCACTGCACCGACGGCGCGGGCACCTGGTACTCCAACTCGTCCCGCACGACGGTGCTCGGCTCCACGGCCGGATCGAGCTTCCCGACCAACGACTACGGCATCGTGCGCTACACCAACACCTCGGTGACCAAGTCCGGCACGGTCGGCGGCGTCGACATCACCAGCGCCGCCAACGCCACCGTCGGCATGTCCGTCACCCGCCGCGGTTCGACGACCGGCATCCACAGCGGCAGGGTGACCGGCCTGAACGCCACCGTGAACTACGGCGGCGGCGACATCGTCTACGGCATGATCCAGACCAACGTCTGCGCCGAGCCGGGCGACTCCGGCGGCCCGCTCCACTCGGGCAGCCGGGCGATCGGCCTGACCTCGGGCGGCAGCGGCAACTGCTCCTCGGGCGGCACGACGTTCTTCCAGCCCGTGACGGAGGCGCTGAGCGCCTACGGGGTGAGCGTGTACTAGGCGGCACCGGGCCCGGAAGTCCCCTTGCGAAGGTGCTCGCAAGGGGACTTCCGCCCCCTTCCTCCAGGTCCTCTTCCGCCCCCTTCCCGCAGGTCACCGGGTGTCGAATGGAGACACCGAAGACAAAGGGACCCGGAGAAGGAGTGCCTGCCATGGAGACCGAGGAGATGGCGGACGGACTGGTGCGGGACGCCCTCGCGGCGCTCGACCGGTTCGAGACCTTCGACCAGGAGCAGGTCGACCACATCGTCAGGAAGGCCTCGCTCGCCGCGCTGAGCGCGCACGGCGACCTGGCGAAGCTCGCCGTCGAGGAGACCGGGCGCGGCGACCTGGCGAAGCTCGCCGTCGAGGAGACCGGGCGCGGCCTCTTCGAGGACAAGGCCGTCAAGAACCTCTTCGCCTGCGAGCACGTCACCCACTCGATGGCCGGCCTGAAGACCGCCGGAGTCATCCGCCGCGACGAACTGAACGGCATCACCGAGATCGCCGAGCCCGTCGGCGTCGTCTGCGCGATGACCCCCGTCACCAACCCCACCTCGACCACGGTCTTCAAGGCGCTCATCGCCCTCAAGACCCGCAACCCGATCGTCTTCGCCTTCCACCCCTCCGCGCAGAAGCGCTCGGCCGAGGCCGCCAGGATCGTCCGCGCCGCCACCGTCCGGGCCGGCGCCGCCGCCATGCGGGACTTCCGGCCGGACACGATCATCGCCCTCGGCGGCGGCTCCCCGATGGACGCGGCGAAGGTCATGTGGCTGATGTACGAGCGGCCCGAGGTCGAGTTCGCGGACACCAAGGAGAAGTCCTTCGACATCCGCAAGCGCGCCTACCGCTTCCCGAAGCTCGGGGAGAAGGCGAAACTGGTCGCGATCCCGACCACCTCGGGCACCGGCAGCGAGGTCACCCCCTTCGCGGTCGTCTCCGATCCCGAGGCCGCGCAGAAGTACCCGCTCGCCGACTACGCGCTCACCCCGGACGTCGCCATCGTCGACCCGGTGCTGCCGATGGACCTCCCGGCCACGGTCACCGCCGACTCCGGCTTCGACGCCCTGACCCACGCCACCGAGGCGTACGTCTCGGCCTACGCCGACGACTCCACCGACGGCCAGTGCCTCCAGGCGATCAAGCTGGTCCTCGAGAACCTGGAGACCTGCGTGACGGAGGGCGCCGCGGCCCCCGAGGCCCGCGAGAAGATGCACAACGCGTCCACCATCGCCGGCATGGCCTTCGCCAACGCCTTCCTCGGCCTGGTCCACGCCATGGCCCACACCCCCGGCAACACCTTCCGCGTCGCCCACGGCCGCACCAACGCGCTGCTGCTCCCGCACGTCGTCCGGCCCAACGGCACCGTCACCCACAAGGCCGTGCCGTGGCCCAAGGCCGAGGTCTACCGGGCCCCGGAGCGCTACCAGGAGATCGCGCGGATGCTCGGCCTGCCGGCCGCGACCCCCGAGGAGGGCGTGGAGTCCTACGCCCGGGCGGTCGAGGAACTCCGCACCCGGTGCGGCATCCCGGCCTCCTTCCGGGAGGAGGGCGTCGACGAGGCGGCCTTCCTGGCGGCCCTGCCGCAGCAGGCGATGAACGCCTACGCCGACCAGTGCGCGCCCGCCAACCCGCGGATGCCGATGATCGACGAGATGAAGGAACTGATGACCCGGGCGTACTACGGCGCGTAGACCCCGGCCCGGTGAAGGCCCCCGCCCGCGCGGCGGGGGCCTTCACCGGGCCGGGAGTCTGCGGGCCGGGAGTCTGCACCGCGCCGGGGGCACCGCGTCCGCTACGCCCGGGGCTCGCCCGCCTCCCTGGCGATCCGCTCCGCCTTCGGATGCCGCTTCACCGAGGACAGCACCAGGGTGACGGCCGTGCCGACGATCGCCCACACCGACAGGATCACCATCGAGGCGGTCATGTCGTTGCCCTTGAAGTACGCGATCGAGCGGGCCGCCCAGGTGCCCGCGCCCGGTGGCAGGTACGGGCCGATCGCCCGCCAGAACGGCGGCAGCATCGGCAGCGGGAAGGCGCCGCCCGCGCTGGGGTTGCCGGCGATCACGATGAGCAGGATCGCCAGCCCGATGCCGACGATCCCGAAGACGGACTGGAGGGCGAGGGTGGCGGCGCCGACGGCGAAGACCACCAGGGTGCCCAGGCCCCACAGCGCCGCGACGCTGCCGGGCAGGGCGCCGAGGATCGGGCCGACGATGATCGCGCCGCCGAGGCCGCCGAGCGCCGCGTAGAGCGCGAGCGCCCCGAGCCGGATCAGCGCCCGCTCCCGGTTGGCCGGCCGCGAGCCCGCGCTGATCGCCAGGATCGCGGCACAGATGTAGCCGCCGACGCACCAGCCGATGACCAGGTAGAAGGCGGAGAGCCCGTTGAAGTCCTGGGAGGAGGACGGCGCCAGGTCGACGGTCCGAACCAGGCGCTGGTTGGCCGCCTCCAGCTTCGTGATCATCGCCTCCAGCGTCGCGGAGAGCACCTTGCCGCCACCGGATGCGACGAGCAGGGTGTCGGTGCGCCCCCGGGGGTCGACGATCAGCGCCCCGTCGATCTCCCGGTTCATGATCTGGTCGCGCGCCTCCGCCTCGTCCGCGACCACGCGCGGGTCGAGGGGGTCCCCGGGCAGCTTCCCCAACCGGTCGTTCAGCGCGGTGGCGATCTGCTGCTGAGGGGCGACCACGCCGAAGGGGACGTCCACCGGTTTCGGATTGTGCAGCGCCCCGACGTAGGACGTGATGAACAGGAGCTGGAGGGCGAAGACGCCGACCACGAGCAGGGCGGCTCGCGGGGTGACGGCGCTTTTCAGTTCATCAACGAAACTCATGCCCCCCAGGCTCGGGGGAGCGCGGTGTTTCCGCAGGTGGGAAGGGCCCGAACGAGTTATCGCACAGGTGCTCGAAGGTGAGCTGCGCCGAGTCCGGGGGTGGGGACGTGCGTACGAGTTCGATGCCGAAGGGGCCGCCCGTCAGGCGTCCCTGGACCCGCCGTCAGGTGTCCCTGGACCCGTCGCCGGCTTGTTCCTGGACCCGGCGCGGGCTTGTTCCTGGACCCGGCGGGCGAGAAGGCCCGCCGCATCGAGGCGGCGGCGGCGGGCCGGGCGCGGGCGAAGTCCGGCCGACGGGCGGTGCTGCCGAGCTTGCTGGCGGGCCGTCAGGTCGCCTGGCGGCGACACCCCACTTTTTACCGACGCGTAACTTCCCAGCCGAGGCTACCCGTGCGTAGCTTGGCTGAAGCGCATCCCCACCGCGCATCCCCACTTGTGGTCCGGACCGCAGGGCACAGCACCCCCACCATCCCCTTGAGCCGCAAGGAGATCGCCCGATGCTGCCCCGAACGTCCCGCACACCTCGCACGTCAGAGAAGCCCCGGAGTCCCCGGAAGCCCTGGACGCACGCCGTCAGAGCGCTGTCCGTCCTCCTGCTGACCGCCGCCGCCACCCTCGCTCCCACCGCGTCCGCCTCGGCCCAGACGGAGGCCGCCGCCCCCAGCCGTGGCTGGAACGACTTCTCCTGCAAGCCCTCCGCGGCCCACCCGCGCCCGGTCGTCCTCGTCCACGGCACCTTCGGCAACTCCGTCGACAACTGGCTCGGCCTCGCGCCCTACCTGGTCAACCGCGGCTACTGCGTCTTCTCCCTCGACTACGGTCAGCTGCCCGGCGTGCCGTTCTTCAACGGCCTCGGCCCCATCGCCGCCTCCGCCGGCCAGCTCGACACCTACGTCGACCGGGTCCTCGCAGCCACCGGCGCCCCCGAAGCCGACCTCGTCGGCCACTCGCAGGGCGGCATGATGCCCCGCTGGTACCTCAAGTTCCTCGGCGGGGCCGAGAAGGTGAACGCGCTCGTCGGCATCGCCCCCGACAACCACGGCACCACCCTCCTCGGCCTCACCAAGCTCCTGCCGTACTTCCCCGGCGCCGAGGACTTCATCAGCTCCACGACCCCCGGCCTCGCCGACCAGATCGCCGGCTCCGCCTTCATCACCAAGCTCAACGAAGGCGGCGACACCGTCCCCGGCGTCCGCTACCACGTCATCGCGAGCCAGTACGACCAGGTCGTCACCCCGTGGCGCTCCCAGTTCCTGAGCGGCCCGAACGTCACCAACGTCCTCATCCAGGACAAGTGCGCCCTCGACCTCTCCGAGCACGTCGCCATCGGCACGGTCGACCGCGTCACCTTCCACGAAGTCGCCAACGCCCTCGACCCCGCCCACGCCACCCCGACCACCTGCCTCTCGGTGCTCGGCTGACCCCTACCGCTCCGCCCGGCGCCGCCGGCCCGCCCCGAACAGCACCACCGCACCCACCGCGAGGCCGGCGGCGCCACCCACCGCCAGATACGGCGTGGCGCCGTCACCCCCGGTCTCGGCCAGCTCCACACCGGAACCCGAACCGGCCGCGGGCGCGGGCGCGTTGGGGGAGGACGTGGTGGATGAGGGCTCCTGCGAGGGCGTGCTGGAGGAGGGCTCCTGCGCGGGCGCGGTGGTCGCCGCCTCCCCCGCGCCCGTGGCCGCGTCATCGTCCCCGTGCCCGCCGTGCTCGACCGAGGACTCCTCCCGGCCCTCCTCGCTCGGCACGGACGCCGTCGGCGCCGGAGCCGTACCGCCGCCGTCCTTCCCGAACACCACGTCCGAGCACGTGTAGAACGCCTCGGGCGAGTCCGACCGCTGCCACACCGAATAGATCAGATGCCGCCCGGACTTCTCCGGCACCGTCCCCCGGAACACGTAGTCGCCGTTCTCCATCCCCGGATCGGTCACCGTCGCGAACGGCCTCTCCTCCAGGTCCGACCACTTCAACGGCTTCGACGGGTCGTACCCGTCCTTCGTCACGTACAACGCGAACGACCCCTTGTGCGGCGCCGTCCCCTTGTACCGGAACGTGTGCGCCCCGGCCGTCAACCTGCTCGCCGGCCAGTCCGCCCGCGCCAGGTCCAGCCCCCGGTACTTCTCGTTCCCCGCGCTGCACAGCTTCCCGTCCGGGATCAACTCCCGGTGCTTCCCCGCCGCGTTCGCGATGTTCACCCCGTTCCAGTCGTAGAACGGCTGCGTCCCCCCCACCCCCACCGCCGCCTTGCACGCCGCCGACCTCGGCGCCTCCGGCCCCTCCGCATAACAAGCCGCCACCCGACTCACCGGATCCGTCATCGACCCATGCGCAAACGCCGCCCCCGATCCCAGCCCCGACAGACCTACTACCGCAGATGCGGTCAGCACAGCGGCCATACGACGAGAAGTCATGAAAAACAGCTCCTTCACAAGGATGCGTCCAGCGGGCTGCCATGGAAGCTAGCCCCCCGAACCCGCGAAAAAGCCCTCGAAGAGCGGGAGACGGCGATCCTTAGGACCCCGTTAAGGCGGGGGTAAGCGACCCCTCAGGAACAGGGGACGGAGCCGTCGCGCGTATGCGTCAGCCCAGGTGGCGGTAGCGGCGTTCCGGGCGGCCTGTGCCGCCGTAGCGGAGGGTGATTTCCGCGCGGCCGGTTTGGGCGAAGTATTCGAGGTAGCGGCGGGCGCTGACGCGGGAGAGGGAGCCGGCTTCGGCGCATTCGGTGGCGGAGAGGCCTTCCGGGTGGGCGCGGAGGACGGAGTCGACGAGGTCGGCGGTGGGGGCGGCGAGGCCTTTGGGGAGTTCGCGGGAGGCGCGGGGGCGGGTGCCGAAGATGTGGTCGACGTCCTCCTGGCGGGCTTCGTCGAGGACGTCGAGGCGGGTGCGGAGGGAGGCGACGTGGCGGAGCTGCTCGTGGAGGGCGGTCTGGCTGAAGGGCTTGATCAGGTAGTGGAGGGCTCCGGCGCGGAGGGCTGAGCGGATGGTGCCGGCGTCGCGGGCCGCGGTGATGAAGAGGGCGTCGACGGCGTGGCCGGCGGCGCGCAGCTCGCGCAGGACCTGGACGCCGTCCATGTCGGGGAGGAAGACGTCGAGGAGGACGAGGTCGGGGCGGAGGTCGTCGGCGGCGCGGAGGGCCTGGGCGCCGGTGTGGGCGACGCCGGACACGCGGAAGCCGGGCACGGCCGAGACGTAGCGGCAGTGCAGCTTGGCGACCATGAAGTCGTCGTCCACGACCAGCACATTCGTCACGCGGACACGCTAGGTCCCGACCACAAGGACCACAACGTCCGTTGATTGCGGAAGAGAGACAGCTTCTTCACGTACCGGCAACATGTGGGCCACCTCACACCCTTCATCCCTCTACCTGAGAGGCGGCTCCCGTGCGGTTGCGCACCCCCTTCGCCCTCCTCGGGGCGGCACTGCTCGTGCTGGTGGGTCCCCCGCTGCTCGGCCAGGGCAGCGGCTCCGACACCGGCACGCAGATACCCGGCCTGCGTTTCATGGTCCCCAACACGCCCGGCGGCGGATACGACATCACCGCCCGCACCGCGGCGAAGAACGCCGAGGAGGCGGGCCTCACCGGCGACATCGAGGTCTTCAACCTGCCCGGCGCGGGCGGCACCGTCGGGCTCACCCGGCTCGTCGGCGAGCGCGGCGACGGCCGCCTCGCCATGTCCATGGGCCTCGGTGTCGTCGGCGCCGTCCACACCAACAAGACGCCCAGGACCCTCGCCGACACCACCCCGATCGCCCGGCTCACCGAGGAGCAGGACATCGTCGTGGTCGGCAAGGACTCCCCGTACGGGACGATCCAGGAGCTGCTCGCGGCCTGGAAGAAGGATCCCGGCAAGGTGCCCGTCGGGGGCGGTTCCTCGCCCGGCGGGCCGGACCACCTCGCGCCGATGCTGATGGCGCAGGCCGCCGGGATCGCGCCGAAGGACGTCAACTACGTGCCCTTCGACGGCGGCGGCGAGCTCCTCGCCTCCATCCTCGGCAACAAGGTCGGCTTCGGCGTCTCCGGCGTCGGCGAGTACCTGGACCAGATCAAGGCGGGGGAGCTGCGCCTCCTCGCCGTCACCGGCCCGCAGCGGGTCCCCGGCCTCGACGCCCCCACGCTCCGCGAGGCGGGCCTCGACACCGAGTTCACCAACTGGCGGGGCGTCGTCGCCCCGCCCGGCCTGTCCGACGCCGAGCGGGAGAAGCTCGTCGGCCTGGTGACGGAGCTGCACGACTCCCCGCAGTGGCGCGAGTCGCTGAAGACCCACGGCTGGAACGACGCCTTCCTGCCCGGCGCGGAGTTCGGTGCCTTCCTCACGGAGCAGGACCGGCGGGTCGGCTCCGTCCTGAAGGAGCTCGGCCTGTGACCGCCACGCTCAAGAGCCTGCTGCGCGGGCGTTCCGAGCTCGGCGTCGGCGCCCTGCTCCTCCTCCTCGGCGTCCTCGTCCTCACCGACGCCGTCACCCTCGACGCGGGCGTCACCGGCCGCGGCCCCGTCGGCCCCGCCACCGTCCCGGTCGTGGTCGGCTGCGGCCTGCTCGTCGTCGCCGTCCTCCTCACCGTCGACGTCCTGCGCGGCGGCCGCGGCGAGTCCGAGGCGGGCGAGGACGTCGACCTGACGGAGCCCGCGGACTGGCGCACGGTCGTGCTCCTCGCCGGTGTCTTCCTGTCCTTCGCGGTCCTCATCGGCCCGGTCGGCTTCCCCGTCGCGGGCGCCCTCCTCTTCTGGGGCGCGGCGTACGCCCTCGGCAGCCGCCACCTCCACCGCGATCCGCTGATCGCGGCCGGCCTGTCGCTCCTGACCTACGTCGTCTTCGACCGGCTGCTCGGCGTCCCGCTGCCCGGCGGCCCGCTGATGGGAGTGATCTGACCCGTGGATTCCCTGAACTCCCTCATCGACGGCTTCGGGACCGCCCTCACCCCGATGAACCTGCTGTGGGCCGCGATCGGAGTGCTCCTCGGCACCGCCATCGGCGTGCTGCCGGGCATCGGCCCGGCGATGGCCGTCGCCCTGCTCCTGCCGGTGACGTACGGACTCGATCCGACCGGCGCGTTCATCATGTTCGCCGGCATCTACTACGGCGCCATGTTCGGCGGTTCCACCACGTCGATCCTGCTCAACACCCCGGGCGAGAGCGCCGCGGTCGTCGCGGCGATCGAGGGGAATCCGATGGCGAAGGCGGGTCGGGGCGCGCAGGCGCTCGCCGCGGCCGCCGTGGGCCACTTCGCCGGCGGCATGATCGGCACGATCCTGCTCGTCGTCCTCGCCCCGACCGTCGCGGCGCTGGCCGTCGACATCGGCGCCCCCGACTACCTGGCGCTGATGGTCCTCGCGTTCATCGCGGTGACCTCGGTCCTCGGCTCGTCGCGTGTCCGGGGCCTCGCGTCCCTCCTCATCGGTCTGACGATCGGCCTGGTCGGCCTCGACCAGATGACGGGGCAGCAGCGCCTCACCTTCGGTTCGCTCCAGCTCGCCGACGGCGTCGACGTCGTGATCGTCGCGGTCGGTCTCTTCGCCATCGGCGAGGCGCTGTGGGTCGCCGCGCACCTGCGCCGCACGTCGGCGGAGGCCATTCCCGTCGGCCGCCCCTGGCTGGGCGGGGACGATGTGCGACGGACGTGGAAGTCGTGGCTGCGCGGGCCCCTGATCGGCTTCCCGTTCGGCGCGATCCCGGCGGGCGGCGCGGAGATCCCGACCTTCCTGTCGTACGTCACGGAGAAGCGGCTCTCGAAGCACAAGGAGCAGTTCGGCAAGGGTGCCATCGAGGGCGTCGCCGGACCCGAGTCGGCGGCGTCGGCCTCCGCGGCCGGCACGCTCGTCTCCATGCTGACCCTGGGCCTGCCCACGACGGCCGTCGCCGCCGTGATGCTGGCCGCGTTCCAGCAGTACGGCATCCAGCCGGGCCCGCTGCTCTTCGAGCGGGAACCTGAGCTGGTGTGGGGCCTGATCGCCTCGCTGTTCGTCGGCATGGTGCTGCTGCTCGCGCTCAACCTGCCGCTCGCGCCCGTCTGGGCCAAGCTGCTGCGCATCCCGCGCCCGTACCTCTACGCCGGCATCCTCTTCTTCGCCGCCGTCGGAGCGTACGCGGTGGGCGGCGAGGCCCTGGACCTGGTGATCCTGCTCGTCATCGGCCTGCTCGGCCTCGGGATGCGGCGCTACGGCCTGCCGGTGCTCCCGGCGGTCATCGGGGTGATCCTCGGCCCGGCCGCGGAACAGCAGCTGCGCCGTGCGCTCCAGATCAGTGACGGATCGCCGGCGGGCCTGGTGAACACGCCGTTCTCGATCGCCGTGTACACGGTCGTCGTGCTCCTGCTGGCCTGGCCGCTGCTGCGGAAGGCGGTCGGTCGCCGGGCTCCGCACTGACCGTACGACGGTATGCGCGCCCGCTGTCCAACTCGCCCCCGATGGGGTGAGTTTCGGACAGTGGGCGGCTTGATCCGGTATCCCTGGCGGGCAGCACCATCCCCCCCACATCCCGAAGGGACCCCCCTCATGCGCGTCCGCATCGCCCTGGCCGCAGCCGCCCTGCTCGCCGCCGCCGTCGCCCCGCTCGCCCACGCGGAAGGGGCCGACACACTCTCCGTCGACGGGCGGGGCACGGTCGCCGCCGACAGCACGGTGACCCTGTCCGGCACGTACCTCTGCGTCGACGACAGCGCCGGCCCCGTCTTCGTCAGTTCCACCCTCGTCCAGGGCGACCGCTCCGCCGGGATCGGCGGCACGCGGGCGATCTGCGACGGCCGTGTCCACCCATGGGTCAACACCTCCGTGGTGAAGGACCCCGCCTACGGGGCCGGAGCCGCCCGGGTCGAGGCCACCCTCATGCAGCTCACCACCGGCGAGTTGGGCCTGCCCACTCCCGGCTTCCTCGCCACGCGGGCGTCGGACGTGGAACTGCACGAGAGCTGAGCCGTACGAGCCCCGGCCCGGCGTCCGGGCCGGGTCAGCGCAGCAGGTCCATCAGGCCCTCGCGGCCGAGGACTTCGAGCTCGTCGAGGGCCACGACCGCGCGGGCCGCCGCCTCCGGGTCGGAGGCGGCGAGGCCGCTCGCGGCGAACTCGTCCTCGTCGAGCCGCAGCACCTCGCTGCCGTCCGCCGACACCCACAGGTCCAGGTCCAGGTCCTCGACGACCACCGCGGAGCCGTCGATCACGGCCGGACGGGTGATGTCGCAGTACCAGCCCTTGAGGGCGCCGTCGGCGGACCACACCTCCTTGACCGTGAACCAGCGGTCGCTCCAGTAGTGCTCCACGAAGACGTCGCCGGGCTCGAACCGCACGAAGCCGAAGTCCCGTACGCCCTCGGCCGCCCACGGGGCGCGCACCGAGAGTCGGGCGCCGTCCTCCGTGAGCACCTCGGCCGGGTAGCGGATCTTCGTCCGGCCCGCCTTCGTCAGGGTGACCTCAACCGATCGTCCGGACATGCCGTACCTCCCGTACCGCGATCTCGTAGCCGAACCACTTGTTGATCGCCAGCATCGGCTCGTTGCCGGCGTCGTTCCCGGTGAACGCCTCCGTGCAGCCGGCCGCGCGGGCCCGGTGCAGCGAGGCGTTCTTGGCGAGCTTGGCGAGGCCGCGGCCCCGGAAGGCGGGCGAGGTGCCCGTCATGCCCGAGCTGTACCGGCCGAGACCGTCCGTCTGCGCCGCACTGAACGCGGCCGGGACGCCGTCCACCACCGCGATCGTCGTGAGCGCCCGGTCGAGGAGGGGGTGGTCCCAGGTGGTCGTCCGCCAGTGCGCGTAGTCGTCGAGCTCCATGCCCACGTCGCCCGGCTCGTCGGCCGTCGTCAGCGCGTCCAGCTCGAAGACCGGCCGGGGATCGGCCGCGAAGTCCTCGGCCGTGAGCAGCTCGACACCGGCCGGCGGAGCCTGGAGCGGCGGCAGTTCGGCGGTGGTGAGGTCGAGCCGGAGGAAGTGGGCGGACCTGCGGGGGGAGTACCCCCGGCGCCCGGCCCAGGCGAGGTTCTCCGGCGTGTCGAGGACCCAGCTGTACAGGGTCCGCGCGCCGTGCTCGGCGAGGTGCTCCTCGGCGGTGCGCAGCAGCAGCGTCCCCGCACCCCGCCCCAGGTGGGCGGGGTCCATGTACACGTTGACGGATCCGATGCCGGGTTCCGGGGCGTCGTGGGCGATCCGCACCTGGGCGGTCCCGATGATCCGGCCGTCCTCGGCCACCGCGACGAGCGGACGCTCGTGGCCCGCGGGATGGGCGTGCGCCCAGTCGAACGCGAACTGCTCGGCGGTCGCGAGCATGAACGGGAGGGCGGCACGGCGGACCCGGGCGAAGCCCTCGGCGTCCCCGGCCGTCACATCACGGACGATCACAGTCATGTGGTCGCACGCTACGGGCCGGGGGTGCGCCGCCGCCTCCCATTTTCCTGCGGGGTGGGGGCAGAATCGGCGGGGTGACACTCACCATCGCCGTGGACCACGAATCCACCACCGCTCCGTACGAACAGCTGCGTGCCCAGATCTCGGAGCGGGCCCGGTCGGGCAGACTGCCGGTCGGATACAAGCTGCCGACGGTACGAGGGCTCGCGGAGCAGCTGGGCCTGGCAGCGAACACGGTCGCCAAGGCCTACAAGGCGCTGGAGGCGGACGGGGTGATCGAGACGCGCGGGCGGCACGGCACCTTCGTCGCGGCGGCCGGGGACGCGGCGACCCGCCGGGCCGCCACGGCCGCCGCCCAGTTCGCCGAGGAGGCCCGCCGTCTCGGCCTCAGCCGCGAGGCGGCGGAGGCGGCGCTGAGCGAGGCGCTGCGCGCCGCCTACGACAGCTGATACGACGGGGCTCGGGCCCTACAGGTACAGCCCCGCCCCCGCCGTGCGGGGTTCCGGGAGTTCCGCGGGGGGCGTGCCGCGGCGCAGCGCGAACAGCTCCGCCAGCGTCGCGCCCTCGCGCGGCACGTCCTCCTCGCGGCCCAGCCACTGCACCGACTCGGCCCGGGTCAGCGGTCCGACCTCGATGCGGGCCAGGCAGCGCCCGGGGCGGACCACCGCGGGGTGGAGCCGCTCCAGGTCCTCGTTGGTGGTGACGCCGACCAGGACGTTGCGCCCCTGGCCGAGGAGACCGTCCGTCAGGTTGAGCAGCCGGGACAGGGCCTGCCCCGCCGTGTGCTTCGCCTCGCCCCGGATCAGCTCGTCGCAGTCCTCCAGGAGCAGCAGCCGCCACCGCCCCTTCGCCGTGCCCTCGTCCTCCCCGATGGCGATGTCCATCAGGTAGCCGACGTCGTTGAAGAGCCGCTCCGGGTCGAGCACGCAGTCCACCTGGCACCAGTCCCGCCACGCCCGGGCCAGGGTCCGCAGTGCGGACGTCTTGCCCGTGCCGGGCGGCCCGTGCAGCAGCAGGAGCCGGCCGGCGATGGATTCGGGGGTCACCTTCATCAGGCGGTCCATGGAGTCGGCCACCGGTGCCGAGTAGTTGGGCCGCACCTCGTCCCACGTGCCGGCGCTGATCTGCCGGGTGGTCCGGTGGGGGCCGCGCCGGGGGGACACGTACCAGAACCCCATCGTCACGTTCTCGGGCTGGGGCTCGGGCTCGTCCTTGGCGCCGTCGGTGGCCTCCTTGAGGATCCGTTCGGCCAGGTCCGCGTCGGCGGCCGTCACGGTGACGTCCGCGCCCCGGTTCCAGCGGGAGACCAGCAGGGTCCAGCCGTCGCCCTCGGCGAGCAGGGCGCTGCGGTCGTCGTCCTTCGCGGCCCGCAGCACCCGCGCGCCCGCGGGGAGGAGCGTCGCCTCGGGCTTGACCCGGTCCACGGTGGTGCTGTGCGAGTGGGGCTGCTCGCCGGTGGCGAAGCGGCCGAGGAACAGCGCGTCGACGACGTCCGACGGCGAGTCGCTGTCGTCGAGGTTGAGCCGGATCGGCAGCGACCGCTGCGGCTCGGACGGTGCTGGTGGGGTGTCAGCCATGGCGCCCATGATCCGGCAACCGGGCATTCCGCGCACCGGGTTTTGAAGGGGACGTTCTCCGCGCCGCCCGGCGTGGAGTGGCCGGATCTCGACGGTCGCTGACGGAGGATCGGAGGCTGTTCACCCCCAGTTTTGACATGAACACTTCCGGCGCGGCGGATCCGATGCTACTACCTGGTAGCGCAGAGACCCTGCTACAGGAGGTTCCATGAGACTGTCCCGATTCACCGCGCTCTCGTCCTCGCTCCTGCTCGGTGCCGTCCTCGCCCTGACCGGGGCGAGCGCGGCACAGGCCGCCGAGACCGCCGCACTGGACTACGTGGCGCTGGGGGACTCGTACTCCTCCGGCGTCGGTGCCGGCAGCTACGACAGCGCCAGCGGCGACTGCAAGCGCTCCACGAAGGCGTACCCGGTGCTGTGGAAGAACGCGAACGCCCCCTCGTCGTTCGCCTTCACGGCTTGTTCCGGCGCCCGAACGGGTGATGTGACCGCCAATCAGCTCGGACCCCTCTCGGCCGCCACCGACCTGGTGTCGATCACGATCGGGGGAAATGACGCCGGATTCGCCGACGTCATGACGACCTGTGTGCTCCAGTCCGAGGCCACCTGCATCAGCCGCGTGAATCAGGCCAAGAGCTACGTGGACACCACGCTTCCCGGCAAGCTCGACTCCGTCTACAACGCCATCAGGAACAAGGCGCCCGCCGCCCGCGTCGTCGTCCTCGGCTACCCGCGCTTCTACCAGCTGAACGGCAGCTGCATCGCCGGCCTCAGCGAGGGCGAGCGCAGCGCCATCAACGGCGCCTCCGACTACCTCAACGCCGCCGTCGCCAAGCGCGCCGCCGACCACGGCTTCGCCTTCGCCAGCGTCGTCCCGCCCTTCACCGGCCACGAGATCTGCTCCGGCTCCGCCTGGCTCCACAGCCTCAACTGGCTCAACATCGGCGAGTCGTACCACCCGACCGCCGCCGGCCAGTCGGGCGGCTACCTGCCCTCCTTCAGGGGCGCGGTGTAACCGGGCCGCCGCCCGTACCCGCGGCGCCGGGACCGGCGGGAGCGGTACTCGTCACCCCGCTCCGCTCCGGCCCGGCGCCCGGACCGTCCTCCCGCACCACGTGATACGTCAGCGCCCCCGCGATCAGCAGCGCCCCGACGACCCCGGCCACCAGGACGGGTCCCCGCCGGGGCGCACTTGCGCGAGCGCCCCCGGCCCGGCCCGCCGCGGGGCGGAGCCCGCCCCCGGGGTCCTCTCCGGGACCGCCGCCGGACTCGCGACCGGACTCCCGACCGGGCTGGCGCCCTGGCCGGCTACCGGACCCGTGACCGGACCCGTGCGCCGATCCGCGCGCCGGTTCACCGGGAGGGGGCGGCGGGGTCGGTCGGGAGGTCCGGCCGGACAACTGCCGCAGCTCCCGCTCGACCCGGTCCGCGGCCGGCGGCTCGGGCCCCAGCAGCTCCTCGATCAGGGCGCCCAGGGGCCCGGTCCGCCCGCCGCCCGCCGCCGCGTCGAGCAGGGCCCCGAGCGACCGCAGGTCCGGCCCCGCCGAACCGCCGGTGGTCGCGGAGCCGTTGTCGGGGCCACCCGTGGAGGGGGTTGCGCCCGGGCCGCCGCCGGAGGGGCCGTCGCCGGAGGGGCCGTCGCCGGACGGGGCGGCGCCCGGGTCGGTGCCGAAGCCCGTGACGACGACCCGCCCGTCGTTGCCGAGGAGGACGTGGCCCGGTGTCACGCCCCGGTGGAGGACGCCCGCCTCCCCGGCCGCGCGCAGCGCGCCGAGGACGTCGAGGGCGACGCGCGCCGCCTCGCGCGGGGGGAGGGGACCGCCCGCGTCGAGGGTCTCGGCGAGGGTGAGGCCGCGGACCAGTTCCATGACGACCCAGGGCCGACCGTCCTGGGTGGCGACGCCGTGCACCGTCACCACCGCGGGGTGGGAGAGCCGGGCGGCCGCGCGCGCCTCGCGCTCGCGGCGCGCGTACAGGAGGGGGACGTCGTCCGCCGGGACGCCGTCGGGCAGCCGGAGCTCCTTGAGGGCCACCTCGCGCATGCGCGACTCGTCCAGGGCGCGCCAGACGGTGCCCGTCGCCCCCTCGGCGAGGACGTCCAGAAGCCGGTAACGACCCGCGATCACCGTCATGGATCCACGGTAGCCCGAGGGTCGCCCTCCTGGCCCCGGCGCGTCGGCGGAGCATCCCGACGATCTTGGTGTCGGAGATCACACCGGTCTTCCGGTCAGGTCGCGAGGGGCCGGAGTGCAGGATGGTTCGTGACGGTTCGGCAGGTGTTCGAGTGCTGTCCAACTCGCCCTGGAATCAGACGGATTCGGACAGTGACCGTCAACCCTCGTACGGGTGCGGTGAATCCCGTCGGCGGGATACACGCGTGTCGTGGCGGGGCGATAGGGTTAACCTGCCCGGGCCGGGTGCCCTTGTACGGGTGGGGAGTGACATGGAACAGATAGCAATGCGCAGCAGGCCGCGAGTGCCTGCCATCACCTGCGGGAGCAGCGCGACGAGTTCGCGACTCGACCGCCATCTCGCGGTGCTCGGCGGCCCCGCCGTGCCCCAGCGCGAGGTGGCCGAGGCGACGCTGCTGATGCGGGAACTGACGACGCGTACGCACGAGCCGCCGGTGCACAGCCACCGCAGCCGCAGCGCGCGGGTCTCGCTCTTCGCCCCGCTCCGCCGACTGCGCCGCTCGCTCTTCGGCGCGCACCGCTAGCGACTCCCGGGGCCGCCCGTACGGCCCCGACCGCGACTCCGCCGGACGTGTCCCCGCCCGTCCGGCGTTCAGTCGTGTCCGGGGCCCGCGCGGCCCGCGGCCGGTGCCCCGTCAGGCGATGGCGCCGGTGCTCCGCAGCTCCTTCAGCTCCTCCTCCGTCACCCCGAGTTCGGTGAGCACGGCGTCCGTGTCCTGCCCGAGGGCCGGGATCCGGTCCATGCGCGGCTCCGGCGCGTCCGGGAAGACGATCGGCGGCAGCAGCGAGCGCAGCGGCCCGACCGGTGACCCGACCTCCCGCCAGCGGTCGCGGGACGTCAGCTGGGGGTGGTCGGCGAGTTCGGCCACCGAGTTGAGGCGGGCGCAGGCGATGCCCGCGGCGTCGAGCCGGGCCAGCGCCTCGGCGGTCGTCAGCGGGGCCAGCGCCGCCGCGACGACCGCGTCGGTCGCCGCGCGCCCGGCGACGCGTGCCGTGTTGGTCGCGAAGGCCGGGTCGTCGGCGAGACCGGGCCGGTCGAGGACCTGTCCGGCGAGCCGCCGCCACTCCCGGTCGTTCTGCACGGACAGCAGCACCAGGCCCCCGTCGGCGGTCGGGTAGGCGTCGTACGGGGCGATGACCGCGTGTGCGAGCCCCGTGCGCGCCGGGGCGGCGCCCCCGTGCGCCCCGTGGTGCAGGGGGTGCCCCATCCACTCGGCCAGCGAGTCGAGCAGGGAGACCTCCACCGGGCCGCCCCGGCCGGTCGTGCCGCGCCGTACGAGGGCGGCGAGGACGCCCGAGAAGGCGTACATCCCGGCCGCGATGTCGGCGGCCGGGATCCCGGACTTGACCGGCTGCTCCGGGGTCCCGGTGACCGACACCAGGCCCGCCTCGCACTGGACGAGCATGTCGTACGCCCGCTTGTGCGCGTACGGTCCCGTCGCCCCGTACCCGGAGACGTCCACGGCGATCAGCCGCGGGTGCGCGGCGCACAGCGCGGCGGCGTCGAGGCCGAGGCGGGCCGCGGCCCCCTGCGCGAGGTTCTGGACGAAGACGTCGGCGCCGGCCACCAGCCGCCGGACGAGGGCGAGGCCCCGGGGGTCCTTGAGGTCGACCGCCACGGACTCCTTGCCGCGGTTGCACCACACGAAGTGGGAGGCGAGGCCGCGGGCGGCCGTGTCGTAACCGCGGGCGAAGTCCCCGCCGTCGGGGCGCTCGATCTTGACGACGCGGGCGCCGAGGTCGGCGAGCTGCCGGGTGGCGAAGGGCGCGGCGACGGCCTGCTCGACGGCGACGACCGTGACCCCTTCGAGGGGGAGTGGCTGGGTGCTCATGACAGCCCTGCCTACCGTGCCCCACGGCTCCTGTCATCAGGGGATGCGTCACGCGGGGCCGGTGGGGCGGCCGGCACGGGCCTCGGTGCGTCGGGCGGGCGCCCCTCAGCGGCGGGCGTACCGGTGGACCGCGAGCGGGGCGAAGACGGCGAGCAGGCCCAGCGACCAGAGCAGCGCCCCGGCGACGGGGTGGGCCACCGGCCAGGCCGCGTCCGCGGGGATCGGCGCGTTGCCGAAGAGGTGGCGGACCGCGGTCGTGACCGCCGAGATCGGGTTCCACTCGGCGACCGTCCGCAGCCAGTCGGGCATGCCGCCGGTCGGGAGGTACGCGTTCGAGAGGAGCGGCAGCATGAAGGTGGCGCTGCCCAGCTGGCCGGCCGCCTCCTCGCTGCGCGAGGCCAGTCCGAGGAGGATGCCCACCCAGGTCGTCGCGAAGCGGAAGAGGAGCAGCAGGCCGAAGGCGCCCAGGGCCTGCGGGAGCGTGCCCTCGACGCGCCAGCCCATCGCGAGCCCGACCAGGACCAGCGGGACCGTGCCGACCGCGCTCGCCACCAGGTCGGCCAGCGCCTGGCCGAGGGGGACCGCGGAGCGGCTGACGGGCAGGGTCCGGAAGCGGTCCATGACGCCCCGGTGGGAGTCCTGCGCGGCTTGGAACATGCCGGTCATGAGGCCGCCGGCCGCCGTCGCGACCAGCATGCCGGGCACCAGGAAGGCCCGGTACTCGGCGCCGGGCGTGGCGAGGGCGCTGCCGAAGACGTACCCGAAGAAGAGGAGGAAGACGATCGGCATCGTCTGCGTCATGACGGTGATCGCGGGCGCGTGCCGGATCCGCTGGAGGTGGCGGCCGAGGACGGCGGTCCCGTCGTGGGCGAGGGCGTTCACGCGACGAGCTCCTTCCGGTCGGTGAGGCGCAGGAACACCTCGTCGAGGGTGGGCGGGCGCAGGGAGGCGTCGATGATGTGGACCCCGGCGGCGTCGAGCGCGCGGACGATGCGGGGGAGGGTGAGCGTGGTGTCCGTGGTCACCGCGCCGACCGTGTGCCGCTCGGCGTCCAGGGCCGGCGCCGAGCCGGTCAGCCGGTCGAGGACGGCCGCGGCCGCTTCGAGGGCCGACGGGTCGGCGACGGCGACCTCGGCGTAGTTGCCCAGGAGCGCCTTGAGTTCGGCCGGGGTGCCGCGCTGCGCGGCCCGTCCCTCGTCGATCAGCACGATGTCGTCGGCGAGCCGGTCGGCCTCCTCCAGGTACTGGGTGGTGAGCAGGACGGTCGTTCCGTCGGCCGCCAACTCCCGTACGGCGTCCCAGATCCCGTTCCGGCTGTGCGGGTCGAGGCCGGTCGTGGGTTCGTCGAGGAAGAGGACCCGCGGCGGTACGAGCAGGCTCGCGGCGAGGTCGAGGCGGCGCCGCATGCCGCCGGAGTAGGTCCGGGCGGGTCGGTCGGCGGCGGCGTCCAGGCCGAACCGCTCCAGGAGTTCGTCGGCGCGGGAGCGGGGGGCGCGCAGGAGCCGGGCGAAGAGCCGGAGGTTCTCGGCGCCGGTGAGGTCGCCGTCGACTGAGGTGGACTGCCCGGTGACCGCGATCCGCTTCCGCACCCCGGCCGGGTCGCGCACCACGTCGTGTCCCGCGACCCGGGCGCTGCCGGCGTCGGGGGCGACGAGGGTGGTGAGGACGCGGACGGCGGTGGTCTTGCCGGCGCCGTTGGGGCCGAGGATCCCGTGGACGGTGCCCTCGGGGACGGCCAGGTCGAGGCCGCGGAGGGCGTGGACCTCGCCGTACCGCTTCTGCAGGCCTTCACTAAGTACAGCGTACGTAGTCGTCATGGGGTGACCATAGCTCACTACGTACGGCGTACGTAACTACGATGGTGAGCGAGGTGATGATCCATGGCGGGCCGAGCGGCCGAACCGGAAGTGATCTGGGCGCGCCCCGAGCGCACGGGCCGCGGCCCGAAGCCGGCGTACAGCCGGCGGGACGTCGTGGACGCGGCCGTCCGCATCGCCGACGCCGACGGCATCGACGGGGTCTCCATGCGCCGCGTCGCCGCCGAACTCGGCTGCGGCACCATGTCGCTCTACAACTACGTCCCCCGCAAGGAGGACCTGTACGAGCTGATGGTCGACGCGGTCAGCGGCGAGTACGAGCTCCCCGAGGAGCCCAGCGGCGACTGGCGCGCCGACATGACCGCGATCGCCCACCAGAGCCGCGCGATCATGTACCGGCACCCCTGGCTGCCCCGCGTGATGACCACCGCCTACGGCTTCAGCCCCAACGCCCTGCGCTTCCTGGAGTGGTGCCTGGGCTGCCTCACGCCCCTGGACGCCCCCGCCGGGCTCAAGATGCAGCTGATCGCCATGGTCAACGGCACGGTCATGGCGACCGTCGCCAACGAGCAGGCCATCGCCGAACGCGCCCGCGGACTCCCCTGGTCCGAGGCGGAGGAGCAGGCGGTCCGCGGCGCCTACCTCATGGGACAGGTGGCGAGCGGGCGCTACCCGCACCTCGCCGGACTGCTCGCCGAGGCCCCCGCCGCGCCCGTCGACCCGGACGAGATCTTCGCGATGACCATCGCCCGCCTCCTCGACTCGTTCGCGCCCCCGGCCGCCGGAACGCCCGTCACAGGAGCATGAACTGCCCCTCCGGGCCCTCCTCCTGGTGGTCGAGGACGGACGCCGGGCGGCGCGCCCGGTCCGGCGGCGGCAGCACCCCGGCGGCCCGGAGGTCCGACCCCCCGAGGCCCCCGGCGGCGAACGCGGCCCGCTCCGGCTCCCGCGCGCCGAGCAGCGCCAGCACCGTGATCAGGTCGAGGAGCTCCGAGGTCCACTCCTGCGGCCAGTCACCCGGCCCCATCGCCTCCAGGGACCCGGGCTCCGCCGGCGCCGTCCGGTGCGCGAACCACTGTTCGAGCACCCGCACCCCGCCGACCCGGTAGTCCCACGCCTCCACCGGCACGGGCGAGATCCGGCCCCCGCCGAGATCGAGCACCTCGTCCCCGGCGTCGTACGCGATCGCCGCCGGCCGCGCCGGAACCGCCGCCCGCACATAGGGCCGGCGCCCGCCCGGCAGCCGCGGCTTCGTCCCGCTCAGCGCGCCCCGCGCCTGCACGTCGACGAGCTCCCGGCCGAGCGCCACGCCCGCCGCCCACACCTCCGGGTCCCCGGGCAGCGGAACCCGGCACCCGGCGGGGGAGGGGAGCGCCGCCGCCACGGTCCACGCCAGCCAGTCCCGGGCGTCGACCTCGCGCCCGTACCGCTCGCCGAGGAAGTCGAGCAGCCCGGGGGCGAGATTGGGCTCCAGGCCCCCGGGACGCCGGAACAGCGGCCGGATGCGGCCCGGGCGGCCCGCCGGGGAACGGCCCTCGGGGAGCGCGGCGGTCACCAGGAGCGCCGGACCCGGCGCCCCCGGCACGTACCCCTGCTCGACGGCGAACAGCTGCGGCTCGCCGGCCACCCGCCACAGCTCCGGGCGCGCGGTGTCGATCAGACGGTGGTCGGGGAGCAGCCACTGCTCGTCGAACGGCCCGTGCGCGACCCGCACCGGCACCGGGCACGGTCCCGGCTCACGCGCGAACCGCGCGGTCCCGGTGCGCTGACCGGGCAGCGCCGCCACCGCGCTCACCGGGGTGCGCGCCCGGCTCGGCCGGAACAGCGCCTCCCGCTCGGCCCCCTCGGCCGCCGCCAGCCGGTCCCAGCGGGCCCGCAGGGTGCGGGCGTCGGGGGCGACGATCCATGACCGCCCGAACCGCAGCGGGGCCACGGACCACGGCATCAGCTCGTCGAGGAGGGGCGGATCGTCGGGACGTACGTCTTCCGTCACGCCCCGCATGCTAACGACGGCGGTCCGTGCGCTTCCAGCGCCGCGGTCGCATCGCCTACGTCGTCAGCGGGCTCCGCCTGCGTCGTCACCGGGCTCCGCCTGCGTCGTCACTGCGCTCCGACGGTCACCGTGAAGGAGAAGCGGTCGCCGCGGTAGCGGATGCGGGCCACGTCGACGACCCGGCCGTCCTCGTCGTAGGTCACGCCGGTGTAGTGGAGGATCGGGGAGAGCAGCGGGACCTGGAGGAGGCCTGCCGTCTCCGGGTCGGCGAGCCGGGCCTCGACGGTGTCCGTGATGCGGCTGATCCGGACCCCGACGACGTCCCTCAGCACCTTCGTCATCGGCCAGCGGACCAGGTCGGCCGGGTCGATCGAGGCGGCGAGCTCGGGGAGCACCGCGTTCTCCGCCCAGTTGGTCGGCTCGTCGCTCTCCCCGTCACGGCGCAGCCGCCGGTACGCCACGACCTCTGCCACGTCCGGGAAGTACTCGGCGAGCTCGCCCGGCACCGGTTCGGGGCCGTGCCCGAGGACCGTCGTCCGCTCGCCCGACTGCTGGGCCACGATCGTGTCGATCGAGCCCAGCAGCCGTCGCGGGGTGGACCGCCGGGCAGCCGGCTCGATGAACGTGCCGCGCCGCCGGTGCCGGCTGATCAGCCCCTCCTCCTCCAGCTCCTTGAGGGCCTGGCGCATGGTCAGCACGCTCACGCCGTAGTGGGCGGCGAGCTGCTCCTCGGTGGGCAGCCGCAGCGAGGCGTCGGGCGTGCGGCCCAGTATCGAGGCGCGCAGCGACTGCGAGACCTGATACCAGAGCGGCAGCTTGCGGTTCAGGACCAGCGAGTCGGGTGCGAAGGCGGTCACGGGTTCTCCGTACGAAGGCTACGGGCTTACGGCCGAGACATTACGGCCGGAAGTGGCGCTCCAGACCCTGCCATACGTCGTCGTATCCCTTCTGCAGGTGGTCGGCGTCCGCGGCCTGCGGGGTCGCGGTCATCGGCCAGCGGGTCTCGAACATGAAGGCGAGCCCGTCGTCGATCTTCTGCGGCTTCAGTTCGGCGGCGCTGGCCTTGTCGAAGGTCTCCCGGTCGGGGCCGTGCGCGGACATCATGTTGTGCAGCGAGCCGCCGCCCGGCACGAAGCCCTCCGCCTTGGCGTCGTAGGCGCCCTCGATCAGGCCCATGTACTCGCTCATCACGTTGCGGTGGAAGTACGGCGGGCGGAACGTGTCCTCGCCGACCAGCCAGCGCGGCGCGAAGACCACGAAGTCCACGCCCGCGAGCCCCGGGGTGTCGGTGGGCGAGGTGAGGACCGTGAAGATCGACGGGTCGGGGTGGTCGTAGGAGATCGTCCCGATGACGTTGAAGCGGCGCAGGTCGTAGACGTACGGCGTGTGGTTGCCGTGCCAGGCGACGACGTCGAGCGGCGAGTGGCCGTACGTCGCGGACCAGAGGTTGCCGCAGTACTTGTTGACGACCTCGACCGGACCCTCCACGTCCTCGTACGCGGCGACCGGGGCCCGGAAGTCGCGGGCGTTGGCCAGGCCGTTGGCGCCGATCGGGCCGAGGTCGGGGAGCTGGAAGGGGGCGCCGTAGTTCTCGCAGACGTAGCCGCGGGCGGTCTCGTCGAGCAGCTCGACGCGGAAGCGGACCCCGCGCGGGATCAGCGCGACCTCGCCCGGGTGCGCGGCGAGCAGACCGAGCTCGGTGCGGAGCAGCAGGCCGCCGCGCTCCGGGACGATCAGCAGCTCGCCGTCCGCGTCGCCGAAGACCCGGTCCATGGACGCGTTGGCGTGGTAGAGGTGCACGGCCATGCCGGTCCGCTGGGCCGCGTCGCCGTTGCCGCCGAGGGTCCACAGGCCGGCCAGCCAGTCGGTGCCGGGCGCCGGGTCGGGCAGCGGGTTCCAGCGCAGCCGGTTGGGGTCCGGGACGGTCTCGGTGAAGGGCGCGCCGTGCAGCGCGCCGTTGTCGATCCGGGTGAACGGCGGGTGCGCCGCCGAGGGGCGGATCCGGTAGAGCCAGGAGCGGCGGTTGTGGGACCGCGGCTCGGTGAAGGCACTGCCGCTGAGCTGCTCGGCGTACAGGCCGAGGGGTGCGCGCTGCGGCGAGTTGCGGCCGTCCGGCAGGGCCCCGGGGACCGCCTCCGAGCTGTGCTCGTTGCCGAAACCGGTGCTGTAGGTGAGCGCCTCGGCCGTCTTCCTGGCCTGCTCCGTGGTCATCGCCCGCTCCTGTCCTGAGCCCCTGGCCTGAGGCCGCAAGGGAATCCTATGGATGACCGTAGGATTCCGCGCGGCTCACGTCAACGGGGCACGTGCCCCCGCGTGATTCCTCCCCGGTTTCGCGGACCTCGGCACGAGTCCGTGCACGAGGGGGTCAGAAAAGATGAACAATGCTCTACTCTCACGCGCATGTCCTGGACCCGAAGACTCGTCCTCGCGCTCACGGTCGTGCTCGCGGCACTCGCCGCGGCCCTGCTCACCGCACCCGGGGCCCAGGCCCACGAGGAGCGGCCCATCACCCTGCCCGACGGCTCCGGCACCGTGCCGAAACTCCGCACGGGCGAACCCGACCTCCTCGTCTGCAAGACCGACCGGGCCGACTTCGACCGCCGGATCGCCGGCTTCCCGGACGCCCTCAGGACCCGCAACCTCGCCCTCTACGAGCGCTGCGCACGCGACGGATACCGCCACCTCCAACAGGCCGTCGACGCCGTCGACCGGCCCGGCATGACGATCGCGATCCTCCCCGGCCTGTACGAGGAGGAGCCGTCCCTGCCCCAGCCCACCGGGGCCTGCGCCACGCTCAAGGCCCCCGAGTCCTCGCTCGGCTACCAGATCCTCAGCTACGAACAGCAGCTGAGCTGCCCCCACAACCAGAACCTCGTCGCCATCCTCGGCAAGAAGAACCTCCAGATCGAGGGCACCGGCGCCTCCCGCCTCGACGTCGTCATCGACGCCAAGTACCAGAAGCTCAACGCCCTCAGGGCGGACGGCTCCGACGGCATCTACTTCCGCAACTTCACCGCACAGCGCACCACCTTCAACTCGCTGTACGTGCTCGCCGCCGACGGCTTCGTCATCGACGACGTCCTCACCCGCTGGAACGACGAGTACGGCTTCCTCACCTTCGCCTCCGACCACGGCCTCTACAAGAACTGCGAGTCGTACGGCAACGGCGACTCCGGTATCTACCCCGGTTCGGCCTCGAACATCAACGACGGCTACGGCTACGACGTCCCCCGCTACTCCATCGAGATCACCGGCTGCCGCAGCCACCACAACATGGTCGGCTACTCCGGCACCGCCGGGGACTCCGTCTGGGTCCACGACAACGAGTTCGACCACAACATGGGCGGCGCCTCCATGGACTCCGCCTTCCCCGGCCACCCCGGACTGCCCCAGAACCACGCCCGCTTCGAACGCAACCTGATCCACGACAACAACCAGAACTACTACCCGTACGTCGCCGACGGCACCTGCGCCAAGCCGCCCGTCGACCGCGGCTACGAACAGGGCGTCGTCTGCCCCCAGATCTCCATGCCCCCCGGCACCGGCATCATCACCGCCGGCGGCAACTGGAACCTCTACGAGGACAACTGGGTCTACGGCCACCAGCGCGCCGCCTTCTTCCTCAGCGCCGTCCCCGCCTTCATCCGCGGCGAGTCCGCCTGGGGCAAGCAGACCGACACCTCCCACCACAACCGCTACGCCGGCAACCACCTCGGCGTCGACAAGGCCGGCAACGCCCGCCCCAACCGCACCGAGGTCTGGTGGGACGGCCAGGGCGACGGGAACTGCTGGCAGTCCGACGCCGGAGCCACCACCCCCGGCGCCCTGCCCGGCTGCGGCACCCGCCGCGGCGACGTCTCCGGGAACACCGACCGGCTCGTCGGCGAACCCGTCAAACTCGCCCATCTCCTCGTCTGCGCCGACTACAACGTCCAGGCACGCCGCCTCCCGGCCGGCTGCGACTGGTACGGCGCCCGCGGCCTCCAGCGCGTCGAGACCCAACTCGCCCTCGGCAGCGCCCTCGTCCTCGCCCTCGCCGGCTGCGCCCTGTGGCGGCGGCGCCTGCGCGGCAGCCGAATCGCCGGCGTGGCCACCCTCATCGGCCTCGCGGGCCTGACCCTCGACGTGGTGGCCTCGACCCTGGCCCTCACCCCGACCGCCCTCCCGGCCCTCGCGCTGCTCCTCACCGGGATCTGGTGGACCCTCATCGGCCTCGCCCTCCGGCCCACCCGCCCCGTCCTCGCCTGGACCACCCTGGCCCTCGGCGTCCTCACCCTCCTCGACGCCTTCGACAAGGCGGTCCTCATGGTGCCGGGCATCCCCGTCAGCCCCGCCTGGCTCCGTCTCCTCCTCGGCGTCGTCTGGGTCCTCTGGGCCGTCATCGCCTCCGCCCCCCGCCCGACCCCCACCCCCGAGCCCGAGCCGGACGCCGACTCCTCCGCACCCGAGCCCGCCACGGATCCCGCCGCGACCGGAACCGGGGCTGCCACGGCCGGGACCGCGACGGCCGGGACCGCGACGGCCGGGACCGCGACGGCCGGGACCGCGACGGCCGGGGTCGCCGCGAATCCGGCCGCGACCGGAACCGGGGCCGCCGCGAGTCCCGCCGTGACCGAGCGCGGCACGGATTCCGCCGCGACCGGGACCGCCACGGATCCCGCCGGGGGGACGCCGTGACGCGGCCGCGCGGGGCGGCACCGCTCCTCTCCCTCGCGGCCGTCCTGGCCGCCGCGCTGGCCCTCACGGGCTGCGGCGGCCGGGCCACCACCCATCACAAGCCCGGCACCACCCACCAGGAGGCCACCGGGAGCAGCGGCACCCTGCTCCCGACCCAGGACGAGGGCGGCCACCGGCTCCGGGAGCTCCCCGCGGCGGACGCGCCCGCCGTCAGGGCCGAGGCCCGCCCCGACCCGGAGGGCGGCTGGAACGTCCACCTCACCGTGGAGAGGTTCCGCTTCACCCCCGAGAGCACCGGTGGCGCGGCCCTCCCGGGCCGCGGCCACGCCCGCCTGCTGGTCGACGGCCGCGAGACCGCCCGCCTCTACGGCCCCTGGGGGTACGTCCCGCCGGGCGCCCACACCCTGACCGTCCGGCTCCACGCGGACGACCACACCGCCTGGGCCGTCGCCGGAACCCCCGTCCAGGCCACCGTGCGCCTGGACGGCGGCTCCGCCACCTCCGCGCCGCCGAGCCCCCGTCCGACCGACACCGGCCGGACCGTCACCCTCACCATCAAGGGAACGACCGTCGAACCACCTCCTTCCCGCGTCGAGTTGAAGAAGGGCGAACGCCTCACCCTCCGTGTCACCGGCGACCGCGCCGACACCGTCCACGTGCACGGCTACGACCGCGAGCTCCCGCTCAGGCCCGGCACGCCCGCCACCCTCACCCTCACCGCCGACCGCACCGGTCTGTTCGAGGTCGAGACGCACGAGTCCGGACTCGTGCTGACCCAACTCGTCGTCCGATGAACGCCGTTCCCGCCACCGCCCACGCCCACGCCGAGTCGCTAGGCCTCCCGCTCGCCCACGCCGAGTCGCTCGGCCTCCCGCTCGCCCACGCCGAGTCGCTAGGCCTCCCGCTCGCCCATGGCGTGGGCTCCCGGCACGACCTCCCCCTCTCTCCCTTCTACGCCTACGCCGGCGCCTTCACCGCGCTCCTCGTCTCCTTCCTCGCCCTCGGGCTCCTCTGGTCCTCCTCCCGCTTCCGCGGCGACCTGGCAGGGCACCCGATTCCCGCCCCTCTCCAGCGGGTGGCCGACGCGCCGGCCACCCGCACGGCCCTCCGACTCCTCGGCACCGCCGTCGCGCTGCTCTTCCTCCTGCACCTCCTCCTCGGCCCCGACGACCCGGACCGCAACCCGGCACCCGGCGCGCTCTACGTCCTCCTCTGGGTCGGTCTCGTGCCCGCCTCCCTCCTCCTCGGCCCCGTCTGGCGCCTCCTCAACCCCCTGCGCGCCGCCCACGCCCTCCGCCCGCCGCGGCACCCCCGTCCGCTGCCCGCCGCACTCGGCATCCGCCCCGCCGCCGCCGGGCTCCTCCTCTTCACCTGGCTCGAACTCGTCGCGCCCGACAACACCTCCCGCACCACCCTCCTCGCCGCCCTCGCCGTCCACACCGCCGTCCAACTGCTCGGCGCCGCCCGCCACGGCGACCGCTGGTTCGCCCACGCCGACCCCTTCGAGGTCTACTCCTCCCTCCTCGCCCGACTCTCGCCCCTCGGCCGCCGCGCCGACGGCCGGCTCGTCCTGCGCTCCCCCTTCCACAGCCTCGACTCCACCCCTCAGACCCCCGGTCTCGTCGCCACCGTCTGCGTCCTCCTCGGCTCCACCGCCTACGACGGCCTCTCCGACAACCCCCGCTGGATCACCACCCTCCAGACCTCACCCCTCGGCCCCACCGCCACCGCCACGCTCGGCCTCCTCGCCGCCGTCGCCCTCGCCGCCGCCTGCTACGGACTCTGCGCGGGAGCCCTGCGGCTGATGAACCGTGACCTCACCACCCCCCTCACCTCCTTCGCCCACTCGCTCCTGCCCATCGCCCTCGGCTACCTCGTCGCCCACTACTTCTCACTCTTCGCCACCGAAGGGGCACGTACAGTCATCATGGCAGCGGGTACTGACAACGCCCTCGCGCCCGCTCCACCACTGGGTCCGGGGGGCCTGGCGACCCTCCAGGTCACCGCGATCGTCACCGGTCACGTCCTGGGCGTCGTCGCCGCGCACGACCGGTCCGTCCGCCTCTTCCCGCCCGACCGGGCGGTCGCCGGCCAACTCCCGCTCTTCGTGCTGATGATCGCGTACACCCTCGGCGGCATCGGCCTGCTCATCGCCTGAGGCCCGGCTTCGCCCGACCCCCGATCGGAGCGGCATCATGGTCCCCGTGCCCCAGACCAGCCCCCAGACGCCCCCGGTGCTCCGCCGCACCCCCGTGCAGCAGCGCAGCGCCGAGCGGCTCGCCCGCATCCTCGACGCCTGCGCCGCGCTCCTCGACGAGACCGGGTACGAGCAGCTGAGCACCCGCGCCGTCGCCGTCCGCGCCGGCGTCCCCATCGGCTCCGTCTACCGCTTCTTCGGCAACAAGCGGGCGATGGTCGCCGCCCTGGCCCACCGAAACCTCGACGAGTACGCCGAGCGGATCTCCACCCGCTTCGAGGCGACACCGCTCCTCGACGCCCACGGGGCGATCGACGGCGTCCTCGACGAGTTCATCGCGATGAAGCGGACCGTCCCGGGGTTCGCGCTCGTCGACTTCGGGGTGCCTGTCACGGCGCCCGACGACGCCACGCCGCCCGACGACGCCCCGGAGCCGGACGAGGGTGCGGAGCCGGACGAGGGTGCGGGGGAGAGGGCGGACGGGGCCGACGGCTTCGTCGAGGACCCCAACCGCCTGGTCGCCGAGCGGATTTGCGCGCTCCTCGCCGCCCACCTCGGCCGGACCGCCGACGACGACCTGCGGCGGAAGGTCCTCGTCGGCGTCGAGACCGCCGACGCCCTCGTCCGGCTCGCCTTCCGGGTCGACCCCGCGGGTGATCCGGCGCTCGTCGACGAGACGCGACACCTGCTTCACGCCTACTTGGCGCCCTCATTGTCGTCCTAGCCCTCATGGTGCGCCCATAGGTCCTATAAGCCCCATGGGTCCCGTGGGCCCCGTGCCGTCACAGGCCCCACGGGGCAGGCCGGGCGTGCGCCGCCCGCTCGGGGCCTTCCCGTACAACACTCCCGCGCACCCCTCCCGTACGTCCCTACCGGTCGGTATGCTCGGCGCCACCCGCCGCCCGACGCCGCCCCAGGGAGACGCCATGTCCACCGCCCTGCGCATCTGCCCCCTCTGCGAAGCGACCTGCGGACTGGTCCTGACCCTCGACGGGGACCGTGTGACGGGGGCGCGGGGCGACCGCGACGACGTCTTCAGCCAGGGGTTCGTCTGCCCCAAGGGCGCGGCCTTCCCCGAGGTCGACGGCGATCCGGACCGGCTGCGCGGCCCGCTGGTCCGGAAGGACGGCAGACTCCAGGAGGCCACCTGGGCGGAGGCGTTCGACACGATCGCCGCCCGAATCCGACCGCTGATCGAGGAGTACGGGCCGGATGCCGTGGGTATCGTCCTGGGCAACCCCAACGTGCACACGTTCGCCGGCGCCCTCTACCCGCCCCTGCTGATCGGCGCCTTGCGGACGCGGAACCTCTTCACCGCGTCCACGCTCGACCAGATGCCCAAGCACGTCTCCAGCGGCCTGCTCTTCGGGGACCCCTTCGCCATCCCCGTGCCGGACCTGGACCGCACCGACCACCTGCTCGTCCTCGGGGCCAACCCGCTGGACTCCAACGGAAGCCTCTGCACCGCCCCCGACTTCCCGGGCAGGCTCAAGGCACTGCGCCGCCGCGGCGGCACCCTCACCGTCGTCGACCCCCGGCGCACCCGCACCGCACGCCTCGCCGACCGGCACGTCGCGATCCGCCCCGGCGCCGACGCGCTCCTCCTCGCCGCCCTCGTCCACACCCTCTTCGAGGAGGACCTCACCGACCTCGGCCCGCTCGCGGCCCACGTCGAAGGGGTGGACGAGGTGCGGGCCGCGACACGGGAGTTCAGCCCCGAGGCGGTCGCCGCCGCCTGCGACGTGGACGCGGCCACGATCCGCACCCTCGCCCGCGAACTCGCCGCCGCACCCACCGCCGCCGTGTACGGGCGGATGGGCAGCTCCACCGTCGCCTACGGCACCCTCGGCAACTGGCTCGTCGACGTCCTGAACATCCTCACCGGCAACCTCGACCGCCCCGGCGGCGCCCTCTTCCCGCTCTCCGCCACCACGCCCGCCCCGCGCCCCGCCGGACCGGGGAAGGGCTTCGCCCTCGGCCGCCGGCACAGCCGGGTCTCGCACCACCCCGAGGCCAAGGGCGAACTGCCGCTGGTCGCGCTCGCCGAGGAGATCGAGACGCCGGGGGAGGGGCGCATCAGGGCGGTGATCACCGTTGCCGCCAACCCGGTCCTGTCCGCGCCCGACGGCGACCGTCTCGACAAGGCCCTCGCCTCCCTCGACCTCATGATCGCCGTCGACCCGTACCTCAACGAGACCAGCCGCCACGCCGACGTCCTGCTGCCCCCGCCGCCGCCCTCCCGAAGCGCCCACTTCGACTTCGCCTTCAACGGCTTCGCCGTCCGCGACCAGGTCCGCTACACGCCGGCCGCCGTCCCCCTCGAAGCGGACCGCATGGACGAGTGCGAGATCCACGCCCGGCTGATCCTCGCCGTGACCGGGCCGGACGGGGCTCCGCCGTCCGCCGTCGACGAGCTGGCGATCGACATGACGCTCGCCAGGGCCGTGACCCAGGAGCACTCGCCCGCGTACGGCGCCGACCCCAAGGAGTTCGCGGCCGGACTCTCCGGCGACACCGGCCCCGAGCGGCGGCTCGACCTGATGCTGCGCCTCGGCCCGTACGGGCTCACCCTCGACGAGCTGAAGGCCCACCCGCACGGCATCGACCTCGGGCCGCTGAAGCCGCGGGTCCCGCAGCTCCTCAAGACCCGCAGCGGACGGATCGAACTGTTCCCCGCGCCCCTCGCCGCCGACCTGCCGCGGTTGCGGGCCGCGCTCCACGCCGTACCGGAGCCGGGCACCCTCCAGCTCGTCGGCCGGAGGCACCTGCGCTCGAACAACAGCTGGCTGCACAACACCCCGGCGCTCGGCGGCGGATCGAACCGCTGCACCCTCCAGGTGCATCCGGCGGACGCGGAACGGCTCCGGCTCACCGACGGCGGTCTCGCCCGGGTCACGGGGGAGGGCGGGGAGGTCGAGGTGCCGGTGGAGGTCACCGACGGGGTGCGGCCCGGGGTGGTGAGCCTTCCGCACGGCTGGGGGCACGACCGGCCGGGCACCCGGCTCGCCGTCGCGTCCGCGCGCCCCGGTGTCAACGTCAACCAGCTGCTCGACGGCTCCCGGATCGACCCCCTCTCCGGCACCGCCGTCCTGAACGGCTTCCCCGTCGAGGTGTCGCCCCTGCCGTGACCCCTGCCGTGACCCCGCTGTGGCTTCTGCCGTGACTCCTGACCTGACCTGACCTGACCTGACCTGACCCGACCGGGCTGGGCTGGGCCTGGCCCGTGTCGCGACCCTTGCTGTGACCTGGGGTTTTGCTCGTATTGCTCACGCGTCAACGTCTTGTTAACGGCAGAAGCGGACACCTACCGTCATCCGGACCGCCGCTCGGCGGCAGTTCAAGGGTGAACGTGAGGTGTCCTCCATGCTGACCGTCCTCGGTTTCGCCATGATCGCGACCTTCCTGGTTCTGATCATGATGAAAAAGATGTCGCCGATCGCGGCGCTCGTGCTGATCCCCGCGCTCTTCTGCGTCGCGGTCGGGCAGGGGGCCCAGCTCGGCGACTACGTCATCGAAGGCGTCGGCAAACTGGCGCCGACGGCCGCGATGCTGATGTTCGCGATCGTCTACTTCGGCGTCATGATCGACGTCGGCCTGTTCGACCCGATCGTCCGGGGCATCCTGCGCTTCTGCAAGGCCGACCCCGTGCGCGTCGTCGTGGGCACCGCGGTACTCGCCGCGATCGTCTCCCTGGACGGCGACGGCTCCACCACCTTCATGATCACCGTTTCGGCGATGTATCCGCTCTACAAGCGGCTCGGCATGAGCCTGGTCGTCATGACGGGTGTCGCCGCCACGGCCAACGGCGTCATGAACACCCTGCCCTGGGGCGGCCCCACGGCCCGCGCCGCGACCGCGCTCAAGCTCGACGCCGCCGACATCTTCGTCCCGATGATCCCCGCGCTCGGCATGGGCCTGCTCTTCGTCTTCGCCCTCGCGTACGTCCTCGGCCGCCGTGAGCGGAAGCGGATCGGCTACCTCACCCTCGACGAGGTCCTTGAGCCGGAGACCGAGACCGCCCTGGTCGCGGCGGGCGGTACGGGCTCCACCGGTACGGGCTCCACTGGCGCCTCCCCCGGCACCTCCACCAGCGCCCCGGCGGCCGGCGGCTTCCAGGGGCTCGACCCGAACCGTGCGACGCTCCGGCCCAAGTTCTACTGGTTCAACGCCGGCCTGACCGTCGCGCTGCTCGCCGCGATGATCCTCGAACTGCTGCCGATCCCGGTCCTGTTCCTGCTCGGCGCCGCCCTCGCGCTCACCGTGAACTACCCGAACATGGCCGAGCAGAAGGCCCGTATAGCCGCCCACGCCGACAACGTCCTCAACGTCGCCGGCATGGTCTTCGCCGCCGCCGTCTTCACCGGTGTCCTCACCGGTACGGGCATGGTCAAGCACATGGCCGACTGGCTCGTCGGCGCCATCCCCGAGGGCATGGGCCCGCACATGGGCCTGGTCACCGGTGTGCTGAGCATCCCGCTGACGTACTTCATGTCGAACGACGGCTTCTACTTCGGCGTGGTGCCGGTCCTTGCCGAGGCGGGCGCGGCCCACGGGGTGTCGCCGCTGGAGATCGCCCGCGCCTCGCTGGTCGGGCAGGCCCTGCACATGTCGAGCCCGCTGGTGCCGGCGGTGTACGTGCTCGTCGGCATGGCGAAGGTGGAGTTCGGCGACCACACCCGGTTCACGGTGAAGTGGGCCGCGCTGACCTCGCTGGTCGTGCTGGCGGCCGGGATCCTCTTCGGGATCATCTGACGCGAGGAGCGGAACCCTCCGACGAGGAGCGGCATCCTCCGATGCGGGGGACGGGTCCGGACCGGCAACGGTGTCCGGGCCCGTCGCCGTGTCCGGTCCGGCGAGCGGACCCGCGCCCGCGGACGTGTCCGTACTCGTGCCCGGGCCCGTCGCCCTCTCCAAGATGGCGAGCGGACCCCGGGTCCGTCATCGCGCCCGGGTGTGCGCCGGACGGGCGACTTCGGGGGAGGGTGCACGCATGTCGCCACCTTCCGTGGTTAATCGGTGACAAATTGTCCGATTATCGGCTAATCCGTCTGACGATCTCCCTCCGGAGGGACCCGCATGCCCGCTCGTACCGTCCGACCCCTCGCCGCCACCGCCGCAGCCGCACTCGCGTTCGGCAGCCTCGCCCTGGCGGGCGCGCCCGCGGCGTACGCCGCCCCCGGCGACAACGGCGACGTGAAGATCCACAAGGTCGGCACGCCCGTCGACGACCAGAGAAACGAGCCGAAGGTCTGCAGGTTCTACCTCGCGGCCTTCAACTTCGACACGCTCCAGGAAGTCGACTGGGAGATCACGCCCCAGCCACCCAAGGCGGACGACCCCACCCTCAGTGGTCAGATCACCCTCGCCACGGGCACGGGCCACACCGGGACGCTGTCGCTGCCCGGCGGTCAGTACAAGCTCGTCTGGACCTTCGAGGGGCAGAGCGGCGCGGGCAAGCAGAAGGTCTTCAAGGTCGAGTGCCCCGGTGACGTCATCACCAACCCGAGCAACCCGCCGACCAGCCCGCCGAACGGCGGCCCCGGCGGCCCCGGTCACGGCAGGCCCCCGCACGGCCCGGTCGGCGCGGGCGGCGGCGGCAGCGCGGAGATCGCCGCCGAGGACTCGTCCGCCTTCGGCATCGGGGCAGCCGTCGCCGCCGCCCTCGCCGGCACGGCCGGACTGGTCCTGATCCGCCGTTCGCGCCGCCGCGGCAATGGCGCCGCGTAGGTCCCGCCTCACGCGACGCAGGCGGCGGATCCTCCGGCTGACCAGGACCGTGGCGGTGGTCGCGGTCCTGGTCGCCGGGGGCGTCTGGTGGGCCGACGACGGCGAGCCGGCCGACCCGCCGCTCGCCGCCGGCCCGGCCGCGCCCGGCGGGGCGGGCCGGGCCGGTGCGGCCGGCGCGACGGCCGGAGCCCCCGTCGTCGTGGACCACAAGGCGAAGCCCGAGGCCCGGCCGAAGGCCGTGCCGCAGCCCCGGCCGGCGCCCCCGCCCGCGCCGCTGTCCCGTTCGCGCCCCACCCTCCTGGCCGTCCCCGCCATCACCGTCGAGGCCCCGGTGATCGAACTCGGCATCGACGGCAAGGGGCGGCTCGCCACGCCGCCCGTCGACAACCCCCGGGTCGTCGGCTGGTACGCGAAGGGCGTCACCCCCGGCGAACGCGGCACGGCCGTCGTCGTCGGCCACCGCGACACCCACACCGGGCCCGCCGTCTTCCTCAACCTCGACTCCCTCAGCGCCGGAAACACCATCCGGGTCGCCCGCGCCGACGGCAAGGTCGCCGTCTTCACGGTCGACCGCGTGCGCACGTACGCCAAGGCCGACTTTCCCGACAAGGAGGTGTACGGCCCCACCGGGCGGCCCGAACTGCGCCTGCTCACCTGCGGCGGAGCCTTCGACCGCCGTACCGGCTACGAGGCGAACATCGTCGTCTTCGCCCACCTCACGGACCTCGCCCAGAAGATCTGACCCCCGAGGCCACGCCCCGCCCGACGGATCCAGCCGCTCCGTCGGGCGGGGCGTGTCGTGCGTAAGGCGCCGCCCGTACCGGAAGCGACCGGCTCGGACCGTTCCCCGTCTCCGCCCCGGCGGGCAAGTCTCCGTCCCGGCGGGCAAGGGGGGATCCGCCAGTTCCGGGGGTGCACGGCTGTGCCGGGTGGACGTGGACAGCCCGTGGGGCGGGGCGGCACGATCGAGCGGTGCCGTGGCGCGCCGCCGGGTGAGACCGGGGGCACTCCGGTGGACCCTGGCGCCGAAAAACTAACGGCGCTAGTTTGTTGCGGACGGGGAACCGGCAACGTGAGGAGACAGCGGATGAAGGCCCACGACGCGATGTACATCGGCGGGGAGTGGCGGCCCGCGTCGTCCACGGACACCATCCCGGTGATCAACCCGGCGGACGAGCAGGTCATCGGCCACGTTCCGGCCGGCACCGCTGAAGACGTCGACGCCGCCGTACGCGCCGCCCGCGCCGCGCTCCCCGGCTGGGCGGCCACCCCGCCCGCCGAGCGCGGAGCCCGGATCGCCGCGCTGCGCGACGCGCTCACCGCCCGTGCGGAGGAGATCGCCGCCACCGTCACCGCCGAACTCGGCGCCCCGCCGCAGCTCGCCGCCGCCGTGCACACGGGCCTGCCGATCGCCGTGGCCGGCTCGTACGCCGAACTCGCCGCCACTCACTCCTTCGAGGAGAAGATCCGCAACTCCACCGTCTACGCCGAGCCGATCGGCGTCGTCGCCGCGATCACCCCGTGGAACTACCCGCTCCACCAGATCGTCGCCAAGGTCGCCCCGGCCCTCGCCGCCGGCTGCACCACCGTCCTCAAGCCCGCCGAGGACACCCCGCTCACCGCCCAGCTCTTCGCCGAGGCCGCGCACGAGGCGGGCCTGCCCGCCGGCGTCTTCAACCTGGTGACCGGCCTCGGTCCCGTCGCGGGCCAGGCGCTCGCCGAGCACCCGGACGTGGACCTCGTCTCCTTCACCGGCTCCACCGCCGTCGGCCGCCGCATCGGCGCGCTCGCGGGCGGGGCCGTCAAGCGGGTCGCCCTCGAACTCGGCGGCAAGTCCGCCAACGTGATCCTGCCGAGCGCCGACCTCCCCAAGGCCGTCGCCGTCGGCATCGCCAACGTCATGTCCAACTCCGGCCAGACGTGCAGCGCCTGGACCCGGATGCTCGTCCCCGCCGACCGCTACGAGGAGGCGGTGGCGCTCGCCGCCGAGGCCGTCGCCAAGTACGTCCCCGGCGAGCGCGTCGGCCCCCTCGTCAACGCGAAGCAGCGCGAACGCGTCCGCGGCTACATCGAGAAGGGCATCGAGGAGGGCGCCCGCCTCGTCGCCGGCGGCCCCGACGCACCGCGCGAGACCGGGTACTACGTCTCCCCGACCGTCTTCGCCGACGTCACCCCGGACATGACCATCGCCCGGGAGGAGATCTTCGGACCGGTCGTCTCCATCCTCCGGTACGAGGACGAGGCCGACGCCCTGGCCATCGCCAACGGCACCGAGTACGGCCTCGCCGGCGCCGTCTGGGGCGAGCCCGAGGCGGCCGTCGCCTTCGCCCGCCGCATGGACACCGGCCAGGTCGACATCAACGGCGGCCGCTTCAACCCGCTGGCCCCCTTCGGCGGTTACAAGCAGTCCGGCGTGGGCCGGGAGCTCGGCGCGCACGGCCTCGCCGAGTACCTCCAGACCAAGTCCCTCCAGTTCTGACCTCCCGGGAGGCCTGGCTTCCGACGGTCCTGACTCCAGCAGTCCCGACTTTCAGCAGTCCCGGCCTCCCGTCAGTCCCGGCCTCCCGTCAGTCCCGGCCTCCCGACAGTCCTGACCTCCCGAGCGCAGAAGGAGCAACGAGCGTGATCCGCGCCGCCGTCCTGCCCGCCGTCGGCTCTCCCCTGGAGATCACCGGCATCGAACTCCCCGAGCCCGGCCCCGGCCAGGTCCGCGTCCGGCTCGCCGCCGCCGGGGTCTGCCACTCCGACCTGTCGCTCTCGAACGGCACCATGCGCGTGCCCGTACCGGCCGTCCTCGGCCACGAGGGCGCCGGCACGGTCGTCTCCGTCGGCGACGGGGTCACCCACGTCGCCCCCGGCGACGGCGTCGTCCTCAACTGGGCGCCGTCCTGCGGCAACTGCCACCCCTGCTCGCTCGGCGAGGTCTGGCTCTGCGTGAACGCCCTGACCGGCGCGGCGAACATCCACGCCCGCACGGCGGACGGCACCGAGCTCCACCCCGGGCTCAACGTCGCCGCCTTCGCCGAGGAGACGGTCGTCGCCGCGAACTGCGTCCTGCCCGTCCCCGACAGCGTGCCGCTCGCCGACGCGGCCCTCCTCGGCTGCGCCGTGCTCACCGGCTGGGGCGCGGTCCACCACTCCGCCCGGGTCCGGGAGGGCGAGACCGTCGCCGTGTTCGGCGTCGGCGGAGTGGGCCTCGCCACCCTCCAGGCCGCCCGGATCGCAGGCGCGTCGACGATCGTGGCGGTCGACGTCTCCCCGGAGAAGGAGGCGCTGGCCAGGGCGGCGGGAGCCACCGAGTACGTCGTGGCCTCCGAGACCACGGCGAAGGACATCAGGAAGCTGACCGGCGGCCAGGGCGTCGACGTGGCCGTCGAGTGCGTCGGCCGCGCCGTCACCATCCGTACCGCCTGGGAGTCCACCCGGCGCGGCGGCCGCACCACGGTCGTCGGCATCGGAGGCAAGGACCAGCAGGTCACCTTCAGCGCCCTGGAGATCTTCCACTGGGGCCGCACCCTGGCCGGCTGCGTCTACGGCAACTCGAACCCGGCCGAGGACCTGCCGGTCCTCGCCGGGCACATCCGGGCCGGCCGCCTCGACCTCGGCGCCCTCGTCACCGAGCGGATCACCCTCGACGGCATCCCGGGCGCCTTCGAGAACATGCTCGCCGGCAAGGGCGGCCGGGCGCTGGTGATCTTCCCCTGACGCCCGTCCCGCGACCGCCCGTCCCGCGACCGCCCGTCCCGCGACCGCCCGTCCCGCGACCGCCGGGGCCGGCGGCCGCTGGGGGTACTCCTCCGGGTGGGCGGGGAACGAGGGTTCCTCGACCGGGTGTCGAGGGCCCTCCCGCACGATCGGTCCGACGGGAAGTCCGGGTGTACGGAGCAGCCGGGGGCTCGCTGTGCGGAGCACGCCCCCCTTGCCGATGACCTGCGCGAGGACGATCCGTTCATGGGAGGGCAGTCCGTCGAGCCCGGGTGCGGTCAAGGCCCGGCGGACGTCCCCCTCGCCGTACGGCCGCCGAGGCGGCTTCTCCGCTACTCGGCGGCGGCCCGCGTCAGGATGTCCTCGTACACCTTCGGGTCGTCCGAGGCGATCACCGGCCAGCCGATGCCGTACGCGCCCTCCCAGCCCACGTCGATGCCCGGGTTGGCGTGGTCGGAGCCGTCGGGCAGGAAGAGGTGCGGGCTGCAGTTCACCCGGTCCGTCCGGGACACGGCCGCGTGGTCGGCGAGCGTTCGGCGGGCCCGCCCGTCGTCCAGCGCCTCGGTCAGCGCGCCGACGTCGACCACGCCGGTGTCCGCTGCCACGTCCAGGATCACCTTCCGGTTGCTGATGCAGCGGGACTCGGCCCAGAACGCCCGGCGGAGCCCCAGGTCGAGCTGCTCGGACGCGTGCAGCCCCTGCTCCTTCGCGGCGAGGACCGCCTCCAGGGCGGGCAGCGTCGTCGAGGGGTACAGCCAGTCCTTGGCCTGCCACAACTGCCAGCCGGCGGCCGGCTCGAGGCTCCCCATCCGCGCCACCTCGCTGTCCGTGCCCGGGCGGGGGCTCGGGGCGTCGTTCAGCAGTTCCAGCGGGAAGGCGCGCAGGTCGAAGGAGACCCGGTCCTCCAGGCCGAGGCGGGCGCGGGTGGCGTGCAGCCGGTGGACGGCGATGTGGGCGAAGGAACACCAGATGTCGGAGAAGACGGTGACGACTCCGCGCGGCGGGGTCAGGTCGGCGGCGGTCGGGTCGGGCATGGTTCTCCTCGGGTCGTGTGTCGGTTCCGGTCGTGTGTCGGTTCCGGTGGTGCGTCCTCAGACGAGCTGGATGGTCAGGGAGCCGGTGACCAGCAGGGCGAGGCCCAGGGCGCGCGGCTTCGTCAGGGAGCGTCGGGGGAGCTTGAACAGGCCCTTGTGGTCGATCAGTGCCGACGTGAGCTGCTGCCCGGTCACCGTGAGCGCGATCGTCACCGCCGCGCCGATCGACGGGATGAGCAGGAA
Source organism: Streptomyces sp. NPDC093089 (assembly GCF_044754405.1). Classification (NCBI taxonomy): domain Bacteria; kingdom Bacillati; phylum Actinomycetota; class Actinomycetes; order Kitasatosporales; family Streptomycetaceae; genus Streptomyces; species Streptomyces sp. NPDC093089. The sequence continues at coordinate 365,188 of NZ_JBIVPA010000007.1, read as the reverse complement.
GGTGCCGGTGACGTAGGCGGCGGCGCAGGCGCCACCCAGCCAGCCCCACCAGGGCATCCGCTTCAGCGGGGCGATCCTGGGCTTCGGGGTGCGCCGGGTCGCGTACAGCACGAGCAGGACCACCGCGATCGTGAAGGTCGCGACGGCGAAGCTGATCACGGCGACGCTGAGGGGCTCCTCGAGCCGGGCGCGCAGCTGGGCGTTGACCGCGCCCTGCACCGGCAGGACGCCGCCGGCCACCACGCCGAGGGTTAGCCAGCCCGTGCGGCCGGCGCTCGACATCCGGGGGGCTCCGGGAGGGGCCGCCGCCTTCATGCCCCGGATGATCACGACGATGCCGGCGAGCACGGCCGGGGCGCCGATGACGATCCCGGCGCCGAGGTCCTTCTGTTCGAGCCCGAGCAGGCCGAAGAGGTCGAGGGCGAGCGAGGCGAACATCTGGCCCGTCACGAAGAGCCCGACGGCGGCGAGGGCGCCGAGCCGGGGGAAGAGCAGGATGCCGCTGGTGATGTACAGCGGACTGGCGAGTCCGCCGAGCAGCTGCCAGGGCTCCACGTCGGGCAGCGCGCCCAGCGCGCCCAGCGCGCCGGTGGCCACCGCGAGCACGGCGAGCAGGCCGGTCGCGACGCCGAGCTGGATGGTCGAGGCGCCGTACGGGGTGCCGACGGCCGAGTTGAGCTGGAGGTTCACCGAGGCCTGGACGGCCAGGAGACAGCCGACCAGCAGGGCCGCGGCGAGAAGCGCGGTGTGCATCTGGATCTCCCTGGGGCGGGATGGCGATCAGGTAAGTGGACGCTGCGTCCGTTTAGCATGCCATGCGGCAAGCAAAGCGGACAAGGTGTCCACTTGGCTTGAGGGGAAGTAGGGTCTGATCCATGAGCGACGACGAGCGGCGTGGACGTGGAGCCGCCTCCGTGCACCGGGTCGGCGGGCTCCTGGGAGATCTGCAGGCCGCGGACGAGCAGCCGGTCGCCCCGCGGCGACGGGCGGACGCGGAGCGCAACCGCGCCCAGATCCTCGCCGCGGCCGAGCGGCTCTTCGCCGAAGCCGAACAGGACCCGCGGACGGTCACCATGGACCGGATCGCCAAGGCCGCGGGCGTCGGCCGCGCCACGCTCTACCGGAGCTTCCCCGACCCCTCGTCGGTCGCCGTGGCACTCCTCGACGAGCACGAGCGCCACCTCCAGGGCCAGCTCATCTACGGCCCCCCGCCGCTCGGCCCCGGCGCGCCCGCGGGCGAACGCCTCGCCGCCTTCTACCTGGCCATGCTCGACCTGCTGGAGCGTCACCTCCCGCTGGCACTCGGCGCGGAGACCGGCCCCGCGCGCTTCCGCACGGGCGCCTACGGCTTCTGGCGCGTCCACGTCCGCACGCTGCTCGTCGCCCACGGCGTCCGCGACCCCGACCCGCTGATCGACATCGCCCTCAGCCCCCTGTCCCCCGAACTCTTCCGCTTCCAGCGGCACGAACTCGGCCTGTCGACCGAGCGCATCGGCCACTCCCTGACGACCTTCGCCCGCCGACTCCTGGCACCTGGCGACGGAAGCGGGGATCGGGACGGGGACGTGGGCAGTGGTGGGGGCGGGGGCTGAGGGTGGTGCGTTGACGTGCGGGTGCCGACGGCCGTCCGGAGGCTGACGCCGGGCTCGGTCCCTCGTACCCGAGCGCGGACCAGGGTTCCGGGCTCTCGGACTGCCCATCCATACCGCCGCCCTGGCACACGGCATCGTCTGTCGGCCATGCCCTGAAGCACCTTGATCGCCCGGGCGAGTTCGAGCGGATCGGTGCGGGGACGGCGGCCGTGGCGGCTCGCGTCGGCCCGTGTGGGCCGGTGTCGGCCCATGTCGGCTCGCGTTGGCGGTCAGGCGGTCAGGCGGTCAGGCGGTCAGGCGCTTCCGGCAGTTCCGGTGGTTTCGGTGGTTTCGGTGGTTCCGGCAGTTCCGGTGGTTCCGTTCGATCCGGCGGTTTCGGCAGCGGCCACGGTCTTCGGACGGGAGCGGGAAACGGCCACGCCGGCCAGGCAGAGCGCGCCACCGGCGAGGGTGAGCAGGCCCGGCAGCTCGCCGAGGAGCACCCAGGCCAGGAGCACCACCAGGGCGGGGACGGCGTACGTCGTCGCACCCATGCGGCCCGCGGTCGTGCGGGCCAGGGCGTAGGCCCAGGTCGTGAAGGCGAGCGCGGTCGGGAACACCCCCAGGTAGACCATGTTCAGCGTCGCCGACAGCGGGGCCCGGCCCGCCTCCTCGACCAGCCGGCCGGCGAAGGGCAGGCAGGCCACCGCGCCCACCAGGCACCCGAACGTCGTCACCTGGAGCGCGCTGCCGTGCGCGAGCGCCGGCTTCTGCGCCACGACCCCGCCCGCGTACGCCATCGCCGCGAGCAGGCACAGTACGACGCCGAGGACGGAGGCGTGCCCGCCGGACGACGAGGCGGACATGGACAGCCCCACGGCCACCGCGCCCGCGAACGACACGGCCATGCCGGCGAGCAGGCGGGGCGGCAGGGACTCCTTGAGGAAACGCGCGCCGAGCAGCGCGATCAGGATCGGCCCGATGTTCACCACCATCGCCGCGGTTCCCGCGTCGACCTCCTGCTCGCCCCAGTTGAGCACCACCATGTACACCCCGAACCACAGCAGTCCCGAGGTCACGATCCCCGGCCACGCCGCCCGCGGCGGCAGCCCCTCCCGCCGCAGCACCAGCACCAGGCCCAGGACCAGCACCCCGGCGAGCAGTCGGCCGAGTGCCAGCGCGCCGGGGGAGTAGGCCGTCCCGGCGCTGCGGATCGAGACGAACGCGGAGGCCCACAGGACCACGGTCACACCGGCGGCGCCGAGCGCGAGCCGCGACGATTGCTTCTGCATGCCTCGACCGTAGGGCGTGGACCCTTCGGCGCTCACCGCAATATCGCCCCCCCTCGCGGGTCACCGCAGTGCGGCCGGGGCGATGCCCAGGGACGCGTACAGGGCGGACTCGCCCTCCCCGGTCACCTTTACGGCCCGTTCGGAGCCGATGCGTACGCACCACCCGGCGTCGAGGGCGTGCCGGCACAGAGCGGCGCCGGCGATCCCGGCGAGGTGCGGTCGCCGCTCGGTCCAGTCGAGGCAGCCGCGCGCCACGGGTCGCCGGCCCTTGTGCACGAGGGCGATGCCCCGCTCGTCGAACCAGGCCAGGCCCCGGTCCGTGAGCGCGAAACCGGTGTCCTGGCGCAGCAGTCCGCGCGCGGTCATCGCCTCCGTGATCGCGATGCCGAGGCGTCCGGCGAGGTGGTCGTAGCAGGTCCGGGCCCGGGCCATCGCCTCGCCGGCGCTCGCCTCCCGCAGGGAGCGCGGCCGCGCGCGTGCTTCGGGTCGAGGTTCGGACCGGGCTGCCAGGTCCTCCACGAGGTGTGCGATGCCGGGGTCGGCGAGCCGTACGTACCGGTGTCTGCCCTGTCGTTCCTCCGCGAGCAGCCCGCCCGCGACCAGCTTCCCGAGGTGCTCGCTCGCCGTCGACGGCGCCACCCCGGCGTGCCGGGCGAGCTCGCCCGCCGTCCACGCCCGTCCGTCGAGCAGGGCGAGCAGGAACGCGGCACGGCTCTCGTCCGCGAAGAGCGCCGCGAGCGCGGCGAGGTCACTGGCTGCCATGAACCCAGCGTGCCGCACTCATCCTTCGGTGGCGGCCGAAACGTCCGAGGGTGTCGTCGCCCCGCGGGCCGGCAGGGCCTCGTACTGCGTGCCGAGCCCGTCGAGGAGGGCGCGCAGGCCCGTGTCGAAGGCGCGCTGGTCGACCTTCTGGCGGTGCTCGGCGAGGAGGTGGGCCTGGCCGAGGTGGGGGTAGTCGGCGGGGTCGTAGGCGGTCTCGTCGTCGACGAAGCCGCGGGCGAAGGAGCCGAGGGCGGAGCCGGTGACGAAGTAGCGCATGAGGGCGCCGATGGAGGTGGCCTGGGCGGGGGGCCAGCCGGCGCGGACCATGGCGCCGAAGACGGCGTCGGCGACGCGGAGGCCGGCGGGGCGGCGGCCGGGGCCCTGGGCGAGGACCGGGACGACGTGGGGGTGGTCGGCGAGGGCGGCGCGGTAGGAGACGGCCCAGTCGTGGAGGGCGGTGCGCCAGTCCCGGACGTCGTCCTCCTCGAACATCGACAGGTCGATCTTCGCGCTCACGGCGTCGGCGACCGCGTCGAGGATCTCGTCCTTCGTGCGGAAGTGGTTGTAGAGCGAGGGGCCGCTCACCCCGAGCTCGGCGGCGAGTCTGCGGGTGGAGAGCGCGGCGAGGCCCTCCGCGTCGACCAGCGCGCCCGCCGTCTCGACGATGCGGTCTCGGCTGAGGAGGGGCTTGCGCGGTCGGGCCATGGCGCACATAGTAGGCCTGCGCTTTAAAACTAGCAGTGGTAATTAAATGGACGGGCGAGGTGGTGCACGGTGGATCTGGCGCTGAGTGGGGAACAGGAGGCCGTGCGGCGGCTCGCCATGGACTTCGTCGCACGTGAGGTCGCTCCGCACGTGGTCGCGTGGGACCGCGCCGAGGAGGTGGACCGGGCGATCGTGAAGAAGCTCGGCGCCGTCGGATTCCTCGGGCTCACGATCCCGGAGGAGTACGGAGGCTCCGGCGGCGACCACCTCGCGTACTGCCTCGTCACCGAGGAGCTCGGTCGGGGCGACTCCTCCGTGCGCGGCATCGTCTCCGTCTCCCTCGGCCTGGTCGCCAAGACGATCGCCTCCTGGGGCAGCGAGGAGCAGAAGCAGGCCTGGCTGCCCCGCCTCGCCGCCGGCGAGGCGCTCGGCTGCTTCGGCCTCACCGAGCCGGGCACCGGCTCCGACGCCGGGAACCTGACCACCCGGGCGGTCCTGGACGGCGCCACCGGCGACTACGTGATCAACGGCGGCAAGACGTTCATCACCAACGGCACCTGGGCCGACGTCGTCCTGCTCTTCGCCCGCACCAACGACACCCCGGGCCACAGGGGTGTCTCCGCCTTCCTCGTCCCCACCGACACCCCCGGCCTCACCCGCCGCGCCATCCACGGCAAGCTCGGCCTGCGCGGCCAGGCCACCGCCGAACTGGTCCTGGAGGACGTCCGCGTCCCCGCCGCCGCGGTGCTCGGCCCCGAGGGCAAGGGCTTCACCGTCGCCATGTCCGCCCTGGCCAAGGGCCGGATGTCGGTCGCCGCGGGCTGCGTCGGCATCGCGCAGGCCGCGCTCGACGCCGCCGTGCGGTACGCGGGGGAGCGCGAGCAGTTCGGAAAGCCCATCGCCTCGTACCAGCTCGTCCAGGAGCTGATCAGCGACATCGCCGTCGACGTGGACGCCGCCCGCCTGCTGACCTGGCGGGTCGCCGACCTGATCGACCGCGGGCAGGACTTCGCCACCGCCGCCTCCAAGGCGAAGCTGTACGCCTCCGAGGCCGCCGTCCGCGCCGCCAACAACGCCCTCCAGGTCTTCGGCGGCTACGGCTACATCGACGAGTACCCCGTCGGCAAGCTCCTCCGCGACGCGCGCGTCATGACCCTCTACGAGGGCACCAGCCAGATCCAGAAACTCATCATCGGACGGGCGCTGACGGGGGTCTCGGCCTTCTGACCGGATGCGTACGCGGGACGGGTCGGATGCGCGCGTGAGATGAGTGCGCGAGGTGAGCGCCCGGGATGGGCGCCCGAGATGCGCGCCCGAGATGCGCGCCCGGGATGACTACGCGAGATGAGTACGTGGGATGAGTACGCGGGCGGATGTGGTGCGGCGCACATCCGCCCGATGCTCATCCCATGAGTGACACACCGGTCAAGCAGCAGAACACCGCCGCCTACTACATGCAGGCCGTGATCTCCTTCGCGGTCGCCGGCCTGGCCGTGGCCATCGGGATCTACCAGCTCGAAGCCAGCGCCTGGGTGCGGGCCTTCCTCGCCGTCTCCGTCCTGTACCTCACCACCTCGGCCTTCACGCTGGCCAAGGTGGTCCGCGACCGGCAGGAGGCCGGTCAGATCGTCAGCCGGGTCGACCAGGCCCGTCTGGAGAAGCTCCTCGCCGAGCACGACCCCTTCCAGAAGCTCTGATGCCGAGACGCTCTAAGCGCTTGCTCACCCTCGTTGTATGGTGTTCGTCCTGACGGGGTCCGAGAAGGAGTGTGCGATGAGCGTGGCGGAGGAGACGCCCGGGGGCGAGGACATGCCCTGGGGCGAGGTCACGCCCGAGGCGGCGCGGCGGCTGCTGGTGGCCGCCGTGGAGGCGTTCGCCGAGCGCGGCTACCACGCCACCACGACCCGGGACATCGCCGGCCGCGCAGGGATGAGCCCGGCCGCGCTCTACATCCACTACAAGACCAAGGAAGAGCTGCTCCACCGGATCAGCCGCATCGGTCACGACAGGGCCCTGGAGATCCTCCGGGCCGCGGCCGCCGGCGACGGCACGGCCGCGGCGCGCCTCGCCGACGCCGTGCGTTCGTTCGTCCGCTGGCACGCCGAGCGGCACACCACCGCGCGGGTCGTCCAGTACGAGCTCGACGCCCTGGGTCCGGAGCACCGCGCCGAGATCGTGGAGCTGCGCCGGCAGTCCGACGCGACCGTGCGCGGGATCATCGACGAGGGCGTGGCCGCCGGCGAGTTCGACGTGCCGGACGCGGCCGGCACCACCGTCGCCGTGCTCTCCCTCTGCATCGACGTCTCTCGCTGGTTCAACGCGGAGGGCCGCCGGACGGCCGACGAGGTCGGCGCGCTCTACGCCGACCTCGTCCTCAGGATGGTGGGGGTCCGCACCCCGTAGGGCCGGCCCCGGGGGCGTGTCCGCCGCCCGGGGCCTCCGGGCGGCGGTCGGAAGCGGTTCAGAAGTAGTAGCGGGAGACCGACTCGGCGACGCAGACCGGCTTGGCGGAGCCCTCGCGCTCCACGGTCACCGTCGCCGTCACCTGCACTCCCTCGCCCGCGTCCTCGACCTTCGTCAGGACGGCCGTGGCGCGCAGTCGCGATCCGACGGGCACGGGAGCGGGGAAACGGACCTTCTCCGTACCGTAGTTGAGGCCCATCTTCATGCCCTGGACCGACATCACCTGCGGGACGAACAGCGGCAGCAGCGACAGCGTCAGATAGCCGTGCGCGATGGTCGTGCCGAACGGGCCGGAGGCGGCGCGCTCGGGGTCGACGTGGATCCACTGGTGGTCGCCGGTCGCCTCGGCGAAGAGGTCGATCCGCTTCTGGTCGACCTCCAGCCAGTCGCTGTGCCCCAGCTGCTCCCCGACCCCCGCGCGCAGCTCCTCGGCGGAGGTGAAGATCCTAGGCTCGGCCATGTTCGTGTCCCTTCTGGTACGGCATACCCAACGGTCGGTATCCAAGCGCTTGCTCAGCATGTGGGGTGAGGGGGCCACTGTCAACGGCCCACGGCGCCACAGCAGTAGGGTTCGACGAGTGCCGCAGATTCCAGAGAAGATCCACGAGCTCACCGTCGGCCAGCTCTCCGCCCGAAGCGGGGCCGCCGTGTCCGCCCTGCACTTCTACGAGGCGAAGGGGCTCATCAGCAGCCGCCGCACCACGGGCAACCAGCGCCGCTACGGCCGCGACACCCTCCGCCGCGTCGCCTTCGTCCGCGCCGCCCAACGCGTCGGCATCCCCCTCGCCACGATCCGGCAGGCGCTCGCGCAACTCCCCGAGGAACGCACGCCCACGAACGAGGACTGGGCCCGCCTCTCGGCGGCCTGGCGCACCGAACTCGACGAACGCATCAAGCAGCTCGGCCGGCTCCGCGACCACCTGACCGACTGCATCGGCTGCGGCTGCCTCTCCCTGGAGACCTGCGTCCTCTCCAACCCCGACGACGTCTTCGGCGAGCGCATGTCCGGCTCCCGCCTCCTCCCCGTACGCCGCCCCGCCGCGGACGACAACCCGTAGGCCGCCCCGCCGCGGACGACAACCCGTAGGCCGCCCCGCCGCGGACGACACCCCGTAGGCCGTCTCCGGTGGACCCGACCGGCCGTCTCGGTACCGGACCGGTCCCTCGGTACCGGGACCGGCCGTCCCTCAGTACCGGACGGCCGCCGCCACCAGCTCGGCGTTCGAGCGTGCCCGGGCGCCGTCCGGCAGGAACAGGGTGTCCTCCAGGCCGATCCGGGCGACGAGACCCAGGCGGCGGGCCAACCGCAGCACCGGCCACGCGCCGCCCTCCACGCCGTGGAGCAGCACCGGTACGCCGGGCGGGCGGCGGTCACCGACCTCCGTGAGCAGGGCGAGCGCCAGGGTTACGGCCTCAGTCCCAGTCCCAGCGGCACCGGAACCCGTGGCCGGGCCGGAATCCGCGGCCAGGTTCCGCGCCGCCGCCAGGATCCGTACGACCCGGTGGGCCAGCGGGGAGCGGGCGAACCGGGCCGGGCCGTCCGTGTCCGGCCACAGCGCGGCCTCGACGCCGATGCCGCGGTCCAGGAGCGCCGCGGCGATCCGCTCGGCGCCCGGTTCGTGCCAGTCGACCGAGACGAGGTCGGGGAGGGCGGTCCAGGAGCGGACGCGCTCCGCCCGGCGTTCCGTGTCGGGCTCGGCCGACAGGGCCGTCGTCACGGGCACCGGAGGGCCCGGCGCCGTGCCGGACGGGTCGCCCGTCGGGGCGCCTGTCGGGCCGAGCGCCGCCCGGAGGGACGTGAGGACCGGTGTGAGTACGCGTGGCGACAGCGAGGGGCGGCCGCAAGGCGTACGGGGATGGACGCGCACCTCGCCCGCTCCGGCGGCCACCGCGGCGGCTGCGGAAGCGGCGAGGGACTCCGGTGACGTCGGCACCGCCGCGGAATCCCCGGGCTCCCGGGACCCGTTGAGGCAGACCTGGAGCACGGTGGACGGCGTCCGGGTCACGCCGCCGAGGCGAGCGGGCGGTCCCGGTCCGTGCGCGCCCTGGCCAGCGCGCCCGAGGTGAGGACCGCCCGGGGGACGCCGACGCCGCAGTCCGCGCACACGGGGCCGGGAGAGGGTGCGTACGCGTCGCCGGGGTCGGCCCACTCGATCCGGGGGCCCGCGCACACCGGGCACTCCTCGCCCGGTCCGCTCTCCAGGGCCGTGATCAGCCGCCGCAGTACGTCGGGCAGGGGGTCCGACGGGTGCACGGCCGGATCGCCGCACCGGACGACCCCGTTCCCGCCCCAGACCCGCCGGTGCCAGTCGTCGAGGGCGCCGAGCCGCCGCAGGCCCTCGTGCTTCTCGCGCCGCCGCCGGGCGGCGAACTCCTCCTCGTACGCGAGCCACACGGCCCGCGCCTCCTCCAGCTCGTCGAGCGCGGCCACCAGCCGCCCCGGGTCGAGTTCCCGGTCCTCGGGCCCGAACCTGTGCCGGCGGCACAGATGGTCCCAGGTCGCCCGGTGCCCGTACGGCGCGAACCTCTCCAAGCACTTGCGCAGGGAGTACCTACGCAGTGCCATGTCGTGCCCCGGATCGCGCACCTGTCTCGCGAGACTCCGGAAACCGGCCATCTCTCGCCACCTCCGCCGCTGGTCCTTCCGCGATATCAGAGGGACGAACGAGCGGCCCCCGATGTTCCATCGAAATGCGGATGGCATCCATCAGTGGGTCGCGAGGGACTCCCGGAACCCGCCGGAACCAGCGCGTCCGGTGCGTTCGGAACCACGGCGAGACCCCGCCGCGCGGCAGGTCGGAGGAGGGGCGCGACCTCTCGGAACGGCCGGTCCGGGCGTGTACGCCGGCTCACCCGGGTCCCTTACGGTCGGCCGGGCACGACCCCGGGGCGCCCCTCCTACGCCCGCCCCATCCGGGCCGCCGACACCACCACCCTCGCCAGCTCGGGGCGGAGGATGTCGCTGTGCGAGCGGACGACGGCCGCCGCGTCGACGCTCACGCAGCCCACCGCCGGCACCCCCTCGCGCAGCACCGCGTCCAGAGTCAGGTCGGGCGTCCCCGGCACCGCCTGCACGCCGTCGTGCCCGATCGCACCCCACTTCGGGTCGTCCGAGCCGAGCAGTCCGGCCCGGGAACCGGCCCCAACCCTGAGTTCGACCCCGCCGTCGGCCTCGGTCCCGACCCCGACCCCGACTTCGACCCCGACTCCGGCCCCGGGCTCAACCCCGACCCCGACTCCGGCCTCAGCCCCGGCCCTGTCCTCGGCCCCGCTCCCGACCCCGACTTCGATCCCGACCCCGGTCCCCGCCCCAGCCTCGCGGAGCGACGCCGAGTCGCCCGCGACACGAGAGGCCAGCGGGTACATCACCCCGAGCGCCGAGTCGTGCCGCGAGTAGCAGGCGACCACGGGGCCGCGCACGCGGTACTGCGCGTCACGCAGAGCACCGGACCGCCGGGGGTCGTGCGGCAGCCGGGGCGCGAAGGCGTAGTGCGAGAAGGCGCCTTGAAGGAGGGTCACGGAGGCGACCGGCCGGGCCCCGGCGGGCAGGCTCCGCAGGGCGTACGCGACGAGCCGGGCGCCCATGCTGTGGCCGACCAGGTGGACGCGGAGACCGGGGGCCTGGCGGGCGACTTCACCGAGCAGCGGCCCGAGCCCCTGCTCGCCGACGTGCCCGGCCCGCTTCTTCATCACGTAGTAGGTGGCCTGCCGCAGGGCTTCCCGGCCCCCCCTCCAGTACCGCTTCAGCCCCTCCCCGAACCCGTTCCCGAAGCCGTTCCCGAACCCCTCCCCGAAGCCTTCCCCGGCCCCGGCCCCGGCCCCCGCCTCCAGTGCCTCGGTGAACAGCGCGCAGACCTCCAGAGGGTCCGCGAGGAGGAAGTCGGGAACGGGCTCGCGGGTGACGGCGGCGGCGCGGAGGTCCGGGTCGGGGACGTCCGTCAACTCGTGCAGCAGGGAGCCGAACTCGGCGAAGGCGCGCTCGTCGGCGGGTGCGGAGGAGAGGAGCTCGGTGATGCGGCCGAGGGTCGGCTCCTTCTCCGGAAGGACCGTCACCAGGGCCCGGTAGTCGGGGACGGGCTCGCCGGTGAACATCATGGAGGGCCAGATCAGGCCCGCGTAGCCGGCCTCCACGCCGGGGGAGAGGAGGTCGGGGAAGGGGGCGAAGAAGTCCGAGCAGAGGCGGGTGGCGCCGGACGGGGAGTTGTTCCACCCGTGGGCGAGCACCACCAGGTCGGTGACCCCCTGCCGGGCCAGTGAGGCGAGGGACGCGGACTGTCCCGCCGGCCCGTCGCCGTCCTTGTCGAAGGTTATTTCCCGGTACGGCTCCACACTCATCCCGGTCACGGCCCGACCGTCCCTCCCCGTCGAGGCGGGCCGCCATGCCGTGGGCGCGCGCGTGCGCGGGCGGCGGCTCCACGGCCAGCATGCCCGCGCACGGCCCCGTCCAGACCTGGGGCGGGCGGTCAGCGCAGCCGCGCCGCCGAGATCCGCGGGAAGTGGATCAGGAGGTCGTACGAGGCGGAGAGCCGCACGGGCAGGGTGTCGCCCGGCCAGGGGTACGCGGTTCCGATGCTCCGGGCCGGCCGGGGCGCGCCGAGCCAGTCCCGCGCGGCCGGGGTCGTCCGGCGCAGGTCCAGGTAGAAGGCGTCGGGGGAGACCCGGTCGAGGGTGTGGGAGCCGCTGTCGGGGCCGAGCGGGGCGACGGTGAAGACCCGGAGCGGTTCGCCGGGGGTCCCGGTGTCGTGCGCGTTGAAGGAGCCCTGCCCGAAGGAGGCGCCCACGCTGACGTAGTCCCGGCCGAGCGCGTCCCGCAGGAAGGCGCCCTGGAGCCGCGGGTACTGGGCCGGCCGGGTGGTCTCGTAGCCGACGTGCCCGTTGTGCGCGGAGAGCACGATCCGGCCGCCGGTCCGCCGCTGCCACCACACGGTGTTCTCTGCCATGACCCGGTCCCGGTAGAGCATCGCGGCCGCGACGCCCGCCTCCGTCGTCAGGTCGTGGGCGTACTCCGTCCCGACCTGGGCGACGGCCCGCGCGTGCTGCACGGCCCAGGCATGGGCCTCCCGCGCCCCGGCCCCCTTGCCGGGCCGCTGCCCTTCCAGGAGCGCGAGGGCCCGGTTCACGTCGGCGGCCATCCGCTGCCGTTCGGGGCGCGGCCGCTCCATGTACCCCTTCATCCAGGTCTCCACCCCGCCGGTGGGCCGCGAGGCCCGGTACAGCTCCCGGAAGCGGGGGAGGAGCGCCGGGTGGGCGCGGGCGACGTACGAGGTCACGGCGTCGAAGAGGTTCGGGCCCGCGTAGCCGAGGTCGTTGCCCATGAAGCGGACCTGGTGGTGGGGGTGGGCCACGTTGTGCCGCCGCATCCACCGGAAGAGGTCGAGGTACTCCTCGGTGTTCCAGAGGCGGTACGACTCCTGGAACTCGTCCCGCATGATCGCCCGGATGTCGCCCCGTCCGGTGCGGACCCACTCGTCGACGCGCAGTCCGGTGGACCAGTTCGCCTCCAGGGCGAAGGTCGTGAAGCCCCGCGACTCCACGAGGTGTTCGAAGATCCGGTGCTTGGCCGTGAAGAACTCCGCCGAGCTGTGGGTGGCCTCCCCGATCCCGACGACCTTGGCCGAGCCCACCATCCGGTCCAGCGGCCGCAGGTCGGTCAAGGCGTGTGCGGAGCGGGCCAGTTCACGTGCCGGATCGGGTGCGCCCGCCGGTGCTCCGGCCGCCCCGGCGGCGGGTGCCAGGGCGGCCAGGCAGGCGGCGACCAGCACCCCGACGAGGGGCAGGCGGCGGCTTCGTCGTAACGAGAGGTTCATGAGGCAAGCGTGGTCTGCGGGACGCCCGGGGGACATCCCGCTCGCACCCGTACCGGACGGGGGGTCAGCCCCCTGCCCGTAGAGGACCGGATCAGCGGTAGAGCAGGTACTCCTCGCGTACCGCGCGGAAGGCCGCCAGGTCCGCCGCCCACGCCCCGACGACCTCGTCGACGTCCGCGCCCGCGTCGATCAGGGTCCGTACGCGGGTCGAGCCGGTCAACTTGTCGATCCAGTTGTCCGGGCGCCAGGCGAAGCCGGTCCACGAGCTCCGGGCGGTGACCAGGAGGCCGATGCCGGTCCGTACCGGGTCGAAGGACTGCCGGTCGTGGACGTGCAGTTGGACCCCGCCGACGGTCTTGCCCTGGAACTTGGAGAAGGTGGGCGCGAAGTACGCCTCCCGGAGGCGGACGCCGGGCAGGCCGAGGGCGTTCGCGGCCTCCGCCCACCGCCGGTCGATCCCTTCCGCGCCGAGGAGTTCGAAGGGGCGGGTGGTGCCCCGGCCCTCGGACAGGTTCGTCCCCTCGAAGAGGCAGGTGCCGGAGTAGACGAGCGCGGTGTCCGGCGTGGGCATGTTCGGACTCGGCGGCACCCAGGGCAGCCCCGTCGCGTCGAAGAACTCCGAGCGCCGCCACCCCGTCATCCGTACGGTCTCCAGGGCGACGGGCGCGGCCAGGAACTCCCCGTTGAAGAGCCGGGCCAGCTCGGCGACCGTCATGCCGTGCGCCTGCGCGATCGGCTCGCGCCCGACGAACGTCGCGAACGCCCGGTCCAGGACGGGGCCGAGCGCCGCCCGCCCGGTCACCGGGTTCGGCCGGTCCAGGACCACGAACCGCTTCCCGGCGAGCGCGGCGGCCGCCATGCAGTCGTACAGCGTCCAGATGTACGTGTAGAACCGCGCGCCGACGTCCTGGATGTCGAAGACGACGGTGTCCACCCCGGAGGCGGTGAAGACGTCCGCGAGCGGCTGCCCGCTCTTCAGGTACGTGTCGTAGACGGGCAGCCCGGTCGCCGGGTCGTCGTACCGGCCCTCGGAGCCGCCCGCCTGAGCGGTGCCCCGGAAGCCGTGCTCGGGGCCGAAGACGGCGACGAGGTCCACCCGCTCGTCGGCGGCCATGACGTCGACGACGTGCCGCGCGTCCCGGGTGATCCCGGTCGGGTTGGTGACGATCCCGACCCGCTCGCCGGCCAGCAGGGCGTACCCGTCCGCCGCCAGCCGCTCGAACCCGGTCCGCACCCGGCCGTGACCGGGTGCCGCGGTGGCCGGGGCGGCGGACGCCGACGCCGCGACCGCGCCGAGGGCGCCTCCGGCGGCCAGCAGACTCCGTCGCGACAGACCCATGGAACCTCCTCGGGGTGACATGGGCACGCACGCTAGCGCTCCTGACCGCGCCGGGGAACGAGGCGTGCGGAACGGGTCTTCCGCCATTCCATACCGACTGGTTAGTCTGTCCGGGTCCCCGCAGCGGTTCATACGCCCGCTGCGGTCCTCCACAGCGGTTCTTCACAGAGGTTCTTCACACAGGGTCGTCGCAGTGGGTCGTCACAGCCGAGAGGTGGGTCCATGACCGCGGGTACGGGTACGGGTACGAATTCGGGTGCGGACGCGCACGAGCTCCGGGGTGCCGGGGTCGTCGTCACCGGGGCGGGCGGCGGCATCGGTGCCGCCCTGGCCCGCCGCTTCGCCGCCGAGGGGGCCCGGGTCGTCGTCAACGACCTCGACCCCGTCCGCGCCAAGGCCGTCGCCGAGGAGATCGGCGCCGTCGCCGTCCCCGGCGACGCCTCCGCCGTGGTCGACGAGGCGCGGGAGGCCCTCGGCGGCACCGTCGACGTCTGGTGCGCCAACGCCGGGCTCTCCTCGCCCGGCGACGCCTTCGCCGACGAGGACGTCTGGGCCGCCGCCTGGGACGTCAACGTGATGGCACACGTGCGCGCGGCCCGCGCCCTGCTCCCGGAGTGGCTGGAGCGCGGCGGTGGCCGGTTCGTCTCCACCGTCTCCGCCGCCGGGCTGCTCACCATGATCGGCGCGGCGCCGTACAGCGTCTCCAAGCACGGCGCGTACGCCTTCGCCGAATGGCTCTCCCTCACCTACCGGCACCGCGGCCTCAAGGTCCACGCCATCTGCCCGCAGGGCGTCCGTACGGACATGCTGACGGCCGCGGGAACGGCCGGCGAGCTGGTCCTCGCCCCCACCGCCATCGAGCCCGAGGACGTCGCCGACGCCCTCGTCGACGCCATCGAGGCCGACCGCTTCCTCGTCCTGCCCCACCCCGAGGTCGCCGGCTACTACCGCAACCGCGCCACCGACCCGGAGCGCTGGCTCGGCACCATGAACCACGTCCAGCAGGCGTGGGAGGCGGGCACCCGCTAGGAGCCGTCCCCGGCGGATGGGAAGATCTACGGACGGGAACGCTGTTTCCCGGCCCAGGACGATCACGGGCGATCACGGAAGATCGCAGAAGATCGCGGACAAGCACGAAGGAAGGCGGCGGAAGTATGGCCAGGACGACGGACGGGAGCGGCACGCCCGTGCCCCAGCGGCTCCTCGCCGCCGCCACCCGGCTCTTCGCGGAGCAGGGCTACGACCGCACCTCCGTCCAGGAGATCGTCGAGGCCGCCGGTGTCACCAAGGGGGCCCTCTACCACTACTTCGGCTCCAAGGAGGACCTCCTCCAGGAGGTCTACTCCCGGGTCCTGCGCCTCCAGCAGGAGCGGCTCGACGCCTTCGCGGACGCCGACGCCCCCGTCGAGGACCGGCTGCGCGACGCCGCCGCCGACGTCGTCGTCACCACCATCGAGAACCTCGACGACGCCTCCATCTTCTTCCGCTCCATGCACCACCTCAGCCCGGAGAAGCACAAGCAGGTCCGCTCCGAGCGGCGCCGCTACCACGAGCGTTTCCGCGCCCTGATCGAAGAGGGCCAGCGCTCCGGCGTGTTCTCCTCGGCGACCCCCGCCGACCTGGTCGTCGACTACCACTTCGGCTCCGTGCACCACCTCTCCACCTGGTACCGCCCCGACGGCCCGCTCACCCCCGAGCAGGTCGCCGGCCACCTCGCCGACCTCCTGCTCCGAGCCCTCCGCCCCTGACGGCCCCGCGGGGTATAACTGGCCCGTGGACGGGGCGGGCGGGGCGGACGGGAGGCGCGAGCGGGCGGGCATCGACCGCAGACTCGTCGTCGTGGGCACGGGCAGCTACCGGCACGCGCCCGAACTGCCCCTGATGCCCGAGGAGTTACGCGCCGCCGTCCGGCTCTTCGGCGGACTCGGCTACCGCGTCGACGAGCGGATCACCGACGCCGGCCTCGGCACCACCCGGGATCGCGTCCTCGACTGGGCCTACCGGACGGACGGCACCGGCAGCGCCGTCGTCGTCTACTGGACGGGCCACGGCGTCGACGGCTCGGGCCGCCACTACCTGCTCTGCGCCGACAGCCACCCCGACCGGCTCGCCGGCACGGCGCTCGCCGCCGAGGACCTCACCCGCTACGTCCTCGAATCCGGCGCCGAACGCGTCCTCCTCGTCATCGACACCTGCTGGGCCGGACAAGGCGGCGCCGACGCGGCCACCGCCGCCGAACAGCTGCGCGCCGCACTCCGCCAGGGGGCCGCCGACCACCGGGCCACCGGCCGAGCCGACACCGGCCGAGCCGACATCGGACGTCGACTCACCGACTTCGCCGTCATAGCCGTCGCCCGCGCCGGGGAACCCGCCTCGCCGATGGTCTTCGCCGCCGCCCTCTAAACCGCCCTCGCCCGGCTCTCCGTCTCCCTCAAACAGCGCTACCTCTCCGTCGAGCAGGTCGTCGACACCGTCAACGACATCTACCGGAGCGCCGGAATCCACCAGACCGCCCGCGCCCACGTGGAGACCGAGGGCTACGCCTTCTTCTCCTTCGAGAACACCGGCTACCGCCCCGGGGCCCGCTACGACGAGGGCGACGTCGCCGAACTGGCGGCCAGGCTCGCCCGGACCGGCCCCGAAGGCCTGCGCCGCCGCGCCGACCTGGAGACCCACTTCGCCCCGCGCGGGCAGGGCTTCGAACACGCCGTCCCCGGACGCGGCGGCTCGTACTTCGTCGGCCGCACCGCCGAACTCGACCGGATCGGCCACTGGCTGGCCCACGGCGACCCCGCCTGGGGCCGGGGCCTCCTCGTCACCGGCGGCCCCGGCGTCGGCAAGTCCGCCCTCCTCGGCAAACTGCTCCTCCGCTCCGGCGGCCGTACGGCCGACGCCCCCGCCCCCACCGCCGTCCACGCCCGGCACCGCTTCCTCGAAGACCTCGTCGCCGCCGTCGCCGACGCCGCCGGAGTCCCCGCCGGCACCCCGCAGGCCCTCCTCGGCGCCCTCGCCGCCCGCCGCGCCCCCCTCCACCTGATCGTCGACGCCCTCGACGAGGCCGGCGAGGCCCACGGCGACGACACCGAGGCCCGCCGCATCGCGGCCGAGCTCCTGTGCCCCCTGCTCCGCGTCCCCTGTGTACGGCTCCTCGTCGGCACCCGCCCCCACGTCCTCGACGCCTTCGGCGGCGAACCCGCCGTCCTCGACCTCGACGACTCCCGCGAGACCAGCGGCGAGGACATCGCCCACTACGCCCGCCGCCTCCTCCAGGCGCCCGACGGACCCGGCAGCCGCGGCCCGTACGACGACGACGCCGCCGAGACCGTCGCCCGCGAGATCGCCGCCCGCGCCCGCGGCAGCTTCCTCTCGGCCCGCATCGCCGCCCGCCACCTCGGCCGCGCCCCCCGCCCCGTCGACCCCACCGAACCCGGCTGGCACGCCCGCCTCCCCGAAGTCGGTGAAACCCCCGGCGTCACCTTCCTCCGCGTCCTCCGCCACCAACTCGGCCCCACCCACCCCCGCGCCCTCCCCCTCCTCACCGCCCTCGCCCTGGCCGAAGGCCCCGGCCTCCCCCCGGACCAGGTCTGGCGCACCATCGCCACCGCCTGCACGACCAGCACGACGGATACGGGGCCCACCGCGACGGATACGGGGCCCGGCGCGCAGGCGGTCGCGCCCGCGGCGCCGGGCCCGCTCGCCCCTGCTGCCCCTGCGTCCGCCGCCGGCCCGCTCGCCCCCGCTCCCGCCGCGTCGTCCCCGCCCACCCCCGTGTGGGCAATCGTCCCGCTGGGGCGGGACGGGTGGGCACACGGGACGGCGCCCTCGGCAGCGCCTCCGCCCCCCGAGCCTGCACCCGCACCCACCTGCACGCCCACCCCCGCACCCACCCCCGCGACCACCTGCACCCCCGCACCCACCCCCGCCTTCACCTGGGACGACATCGCCTGGCTCCTCGCCACCGTGGGCGAGCACCTCGTCGAGGAGCTCGACGCCGACGGGCGCTCCGTCTACCGGCTGTACCACCAGGCGTACGCGGACGCCCTCCGCACCACCCTCGACCCCGGCGCGCGCAGCCGCGTCGCGCACGCACTCGCCGCCCTCGTCCCCGAGGCCCCGCACGGACGGGACTGGGCGGCGGCACCCCCGTACGTCCGCCGCCACCTCGCCGAGCACGCGGAGGGGACGGAGCTGCTCGACGTGCTGGCCCTGGATGCCGAGTACCTGCTCACCGCCCCGGTCTCCGCGCTCCAGCGGGTCCTGAACCGGGCGGGGACGGAGCGGGGCCGCGCCGCCGCGCGGGCGGTCGGGCACTGCGCCGCCCTGCTGCACGCGCCCATCGACGAGGGAACCCGCGCCGCCCAACTGCGGCTCTCCGCGTTCCAGTCGGGCGCCGAGGAGCTGGCCGGGTCCGTACGCCGCCGGTACCCGCGACTGCCCTGGGACACCGAATGGGCGGAGGTCGCCCCGGTGCCGTACACGACGCTCGGCAGGTTCGCGGGCGGTGTGCGGGGCGCCGCCGTCGTCCCCGTCGGAGACCGGTCCGCCCTGGTGACCGCGGAGCGCGACGGGCCCGTACGGGTCTGGGACACCGAGGGCGGTGAACTCCTCGCCGAACTCCCCACCGACCTCGGCCCGATCACCGCCGTCCACGGCTGTCCCACCCGCCCCTGGGCGGCCCTCAGGACCGCCGAGCGGATCTGGGTGTGGGACGTGGAGAGCCGCGACCTCATCGGAGCCGTGGCCGCGCCCCGCGACACCGTGGACTGCGCCGTGACGGACCTCGGAGGAGAGTGCCTGGTCACCGCGCTCGACCCGGACGGCAGGGTCGTTCTCGCGACGGCCTCGGGCGAGTCGCGGCCGCTCACCCTGGTGGCCACCTCCCGGCGGGCGCTCCCGTGGAGTTCCTTCGACGGCGACCGGCTGGCGGTCGAGCACCACGAGGGGCGGCTGCGCGTGGCCGTGACCCGCGTGCACTGGTGGAAGGACAGGCTGCGCAGGGCCCGACTGACGGTGTGGGACCTCGGCGGCGGGACGGCCGGCGCCCTGACCGTCGAGCGGAAGGCGCACCGCGTCCTGCGCGGACGGGACGTCGAGGCGTTCGCGCTCCACCGCGGCACGGTCCTCGTGGCCACCCATCTCACCCTCTCCGGACCGTTGGTGGGCACCTGGTCCACCGTCCGGTCCGACGGCATCAGGGTCGTCGAGTGGTCCGGGCACCCCCACGGCTCCGCCCTGCTGCTGACCCCGGGAGCCGGACCGGAAGCCGAGGCCGAGCCGATCTGCCTCTCCGCGACCGCGTACGCCGTGACCGCGCGGAGCCCCGACGGCAGGGTCGTCGGCAGGACCCGCACCGACGCGCCCGTGCGGCGCCTCCTCGCGGCCGGCCACGGCCCGGACGGGCTCCGGCTGGTCTCCCTCGGCGCCGACGCCTGGTCCGCCAAGGGCTGGCACCTGGGTCCTCCGCCCGAGGACGGCGACACCGGCGACGATCCCGAGACGACCGTCCTCGCGGGCCGGATCTCGGGCCTGCCCGTCGTGGTCGTGCGGGACCCGGACGGCGTACGCCTCCTGGACGGCGGGAGCGGCGCCGTGCTGGACCACGTGGAGGGGACGACGGCCGGAGGGGAAGCGGCGGCCGGGGCGGAAGCGGCGGGTGCCACGGTCGTCGAAGCCCACCCGGGCGGTCCGGTGCTGCGGTGGAAGCGGCCGAGGAAACCGCGGCACCCGGTCCGGGTGAGCACCTGGGACGGCGGGTCGTCCTCCGACTTCCCCGAGGTCCGCGGACTCACCGCGGTGCTCCCCGTGCCGGGCGACGGAGCCCCCCGCTTCGTCGCCTGCATCGGGCACTACAAGAAGTCCGAGCGCTGCCTCGGCCTGTACGGGGCCGACGGCCGCAAGGGGGAGCTCCTCCACCTCGACCTCCACGACGTCCGCGCGGTGAGGCTCGTGCCGGACGGTGCACGGGTCTTCGCCGCGGCCGTCGGGTACCAGCACTTCGACGGCGTGGCCGAGGAAGGGCCACCGCCACGGCCCCACCTGACGGTGCGGTCACTGCCCGACGACACGGTCCGGTTCAGGCTGCGGGTGTCATCGGTGGACATCGTCCACGACCTGGGCCGGTGGCCCGAGGGCCCGGTCCTCGGGTACGTCGACAGCGACGGCGAGATCGCCGTCCGCACCCGCTTCCCCGCCTCGTTCCGTGCGGACCCGCTGCCGCCGGACATCGTCCCGCGCCCCGACCGGGTCCGCGTCACCGCGTTCCGGCTGCAGACCAGGAACGGCCGCCCCACGGTCCTGGCCGCCGGTGCCGACGGAGCCCTGACGCTGTTCGCCGCCGACACCACCGAGGTCCTGCACCGAGTCCACCTCGGCGGCGAGATCCTGGGCCTGGACTGGATCGACGACGAACGGCTCAGCGTGCACACCGCGACGGGCGTCCTCTGCCTGCGGCTGGGCTGACACCCGACTCGCGCCACAGGCACAGCTTCGGACGCCCCGACCCGCGCCACAGGCACTTCCTCGGACACCCCGACCTGTACTGCAGGCACTTCCTCGAACGCCCTGACCCGCCCCGCGGGTACTGCTTCAGAGGCCCGACCCGCCCTACAGGTACTGCTTCAGTTCCCGGCGTGCCAGCGACCGCTGGTGGACCTCGTCCGGCCCGTCCGCGAGCTTCAGCGTCCGCGCCGCCGTCCACAGTTCGGCCAGCGGGAAGTCCTGGGAGACGCCGCCGGCCCCGTGCGCCTGGACGGCCTTGTCGATGATGTCGACGACCGCGCGCGGGGTCGCGATCTTGATCGCCTGGATCTCGGTGTGCGCGCCCCGGTTGCCGACGGTGTCCATGAGCCAGGCCGTCTTGAGGACGAGGAGCCGCAGCTGCTCGATCGTGACCCGGGCGTCGGCGATCCAGTTCTGGACGACGCCCTGCTGGGCGAGGGCCTTGCCGAAGGCCGTACGGGAGACGGCGCGGCGGCACATCAGCTCGACGGCGCGTTCCGCCATGCCGATCAGGCGCATGCAGTGGTGGATGCGGCCGGGGCCGAGCCTGGCCTGGGCGATGGCGAAGCCGTCGCCCTCCGCGCCGACGATGTGCGAGGCGGGGACGCGGACGCCGTCGAACACCACCTCGGCGTGGCCGCCGTGGGAGTGGTCCTCGTACCCGTACACCTGCATCGCGCGCCGTACCTCGACGCCGGGGGTGTCGCGGGGCACGAGGATCATCGACTGCTGCCGGCGGAGGTCGGCGCCGTCGGGGTCGGTCTTGCCCATGACGATGAAGATCTTGCAGTCGGGGTTCATGGCCCCGGAGATGTACCACTTGCGCCCGTCGACGACGTACTCGTCGCCGTCCCGGCGGATCCGGGTCTCGATGTTCGTGGCGTCCGACGAGGCGACCTCCGGCTCGGTCATCGCGAACGCCGAGCGGATCTCGCCCGCCAGCAGCGGCTCCAGCCACTGCTTCTTCTGCGCCTCGTCGCCGAACTGGGCGAGCAGCTCCATGTTCCCGGTGTCGGGGGCGGCGCAGTTCAGGGCCGTCGGGGCGAGGTGCGGGCTGCGGCCGGTGATCTCGGCGAGCGGCGCGTACTGGAGGTTCGTCAGCCCGGCCCCGTACTCCGCGTCCGGCAGGAAGAGGTTCCACAGCCCCTGCCGCTTCGCCTCGGCCTTCAGCTCCTCCACGACCTGCGGCGTGTCCCAGGGGGAGGCGAGCCGGGCGCGCTGCTCCTCGGCGACGGCCTCGGCCGGGTACACGTGCTCGTCCATGAAGGCGAGCAGCCGGGCCCGCAGTTCCTCGGTGCGGGCGTCGTACGCGAAGTCCATGGCGGATCAGCCTTCCTGAAGGGTCGTGAGGCCGTGCTCGATGAACACGGGGACGAGTTCGCCGATGCGGTCGAAGCCGGCGCCGACGGTCTGCCCGAGGGTGTAGCGGTAGTGGATGCCTTCGAGGATCACGGCGAGCTTGAACCAGGCGAAGGCCGTGTACCAGGCGAGGGCGGACGTGTCGCGGCCCGAGCGGGCCGCGTAGCGCTCGACCAGCTCGGCGGCGGTCGGATGCCCGGCGGCCGTCGCGGTGGTGGAGAGCGGGGAGCCCGGCAGGTCGAGCGGCGTGCTGTACATGACGAGGAGGCCGAGGTCGGTCAGCGGGTCGCCGAGCGTGGACATCTCCCAGTCCAGGACGGCCCGGATGCGGTCGTCCTCGCCGATCAGGACGTTGTCGAGCCGGTAGTCGCCGTGGATCACGGTGGGCGGCGGGGAGGCGGGCAGCGCGCGGCCCAGGGCTGCGTGCAGCTCGTCGATGCCGGGCAGCTCCCGCCCGCGCGAGGCGTCCAGCTGCTTGCCCCACCGGCGCAGCTGCCGGTCGAGGAAGCCCTCCGGCCGGCCGAAGTCGCCCAGTCCGACCGCCGCCGGGTCCACCGCGTGCAGGTCGACGAGCGTGTCGACGAGACCGAGCACGGCGGCGCGCGTGCGCTCGGGGCCGAGCGGCGCGAGCTCGCGGGCCGATCGGTACGGCGTCCCGTCCGCGAACTCCATCACGTAGAACGGCGCCCCGAGCACCGACTCGTCCTCGCAGAGCACCACCGTCGTGGGGACCGGCACCCCGGTCCCGGCCAGCGCACTGATCACCCGGTGCTCGCGCCGCATGTCGTGCGCCGTCGCCAGCACGTGCCCGAGCGGCGGCCTGCGCACGACCCAGCGCCCGCTCCCGTCGCTCACCACGTACGTCAGATTCGACCGGCCACCCTCGATCAACCGCGCTTCGAGAGGGCCGGCCACCAGGCCGGGCCGCTCCCTGTCGAGGAACCGGCGCAGCTGCTCCGGGTCGAGTCCTGGCAGCGGGGCGGAACTCATGAGTGCGTACCTCCGGGTCGGCTTCGATCGCGCTCATCATGACCGACCAGTCGGTATGTCGTCCAGGGTGCGTCATGAAAGAGCTCCTCTCCCCTTGGCCCCTGATCCCATCCCTGAATACAGTTCACATATGGATTCGAAGCTGATCGTCGACCACGTCCGACTCACCCCGATCCTCATCTCCGACCCACCCCTCCTCAACCTCCAGGGCGTCCACCAGCCCTACACCCCCCGCCTCGTCGTCGAAGTCGTCACCCGCGCCGGCGTCACCGGCCTCGGCGAAACCTACGGCGACCACGTCTACCTGAACCTCGCCCAACCCCTCGCCGAGGCCCTCCCCGGCCGTTCGATCACGGACGTGAACGACCTGTTCGCCCTGGCGGAAGCCGTCTGCGCGGCGGCGGAGAAGGCGGAGGCGGATGGGGCAGCGACGGCGACGGCGGTGGAGAGGGCGGGCGGGCCGTCGTCGGGGGGCGGTGCCTGGACGTGGGCAGGCGTCGCCGCCTGGCCGTCACCGGCGGCCGGCGCGTCGGCAGGGGGCGCCGGCGGCCTACCGCCTGCGACGGGTGCGTCGGCAGGGGTTGCCGGAGCTCCTTCGCCCGCCACCGGTGCGCTGTCAGGGGCTGGAGGAGGCCCGTCGCCCGCCACCGGTGCGCTGTCGGGGGGCGCCAGTGCGCCGTCGCCCGCCACGGACGCGGGAGTCGACGCCGGAGGCCTGCGCGGTGTCCGGACCGCCGCCAAACTCCGCCTCTCCGTCGTCTCCGCCTTCGAGACAGCCTGCCTCGACGCCCTCGGCAAGACCCTCGGCCTGCCCGTCCACGCCCTGCTCGGCGGCAAGGTACGCGACTCCGTCGAGTACAGCGCCTACCTCTTCCACCGCTGGGCAACCCACCCCGGCGCCGCGCCCATGGACGACTGGGGCGCGGCCCTCGACCCGGCGGGCATCGTCGCCCAGGCGCGCCGCTTCGAACGCCTCCACGGCTTCAGCTCCTTCAAGCTCAAGGGCGGGGTCTTCGAACCCGAACGCGAGATCGCCGCGATCCGCGCCCTCGCCGAGGCCTTCCCCGGCCGCCCCCTCCGCCTCGACCCCAACGGAGCCTGGTCCGTCGAGACCTCACTCGCGGTGGCGCGCGAACTGGGGGACGTACTGGAGTACCTGGAGGACCCGTCGAGCGGCACCGACGCGATGGCCCGCATCGCCGCCCGCACGGACGTACCGCTCGCCACCAACATGTGCGTCACGACGTTCGAGGAGATCCCCGAAGCCTTCGCGAAGGGCGCGGTGGACATCGTCCTCGCCGACCACCACTACTGGGGCGGCCTCCAGCGCACCCGCGAACTGGCCGCGCTCTGCCGCACCTACGGCATCGGCCTCTCCATGCACTCCAACACCCACCTCGGCATCAGCCTCGCCGCCATGACCCACGTCGCCGCCACCCTCCCCGACCTCCACCACGCCTGCGACACCCACTACCCCTGGCAGACCGAAGACGTCATCACCCCCCGCCCCGCCTTCCACTCCGGCCACCTCCCCGTCCCCGACACCCCGGGCCTCGGCATCGACCTCGACCGCCCCGCCCTCGCCGCCCTCCACCACCGCTGGCTCACCGACGACGGCACCCACCACAACCGCGACGACACCGCCGCCATGCGCTCCGCCGACCCCACCTGGACCCAAGGCCACTGGTAACCCCGCACGCCCCTCCGCCCCGCCCCGGCCCACCCCTCGTGTGGGCACGCGCCGGCCCGCCCCACTTCCGCGTGGGCTGCGCCCGCCACCCTGGCCCACCTCCGTGTGGGCCCGCACGAAGGCGGGCCGGGCGGGACGGAGGCGGGCCGGGCGGGACGGAGGGGCGTACGCACTGCGCCGCAGGGCGCGTGCAACGGCTCCAGACGCAGCCCCCCGCAAGCGTTCGGCGCGGTTTACGCGTGGCAAGCCACCGGCACGCCCCCGTTCATCGCGGCCATGTCGCCGAAGACGGCGACGGGGTCGAGGGGGGCGCCTTCGGGGAGCCCGTCGAGTTCGGCGTAGGCGCGGTGGAGGTTGGCGACGAGGCGCTCGTTCTCGCGCCAGGCGGCGAATTCTCCGAAGTCGGCGGAGCGGGCGGTTTCGAGGGGGGTGGCGCCCTTGGTGCGACCGGTGGTGGCGAGGTCGCGTACCCAGAGGAGGTAGCGCTCGGTGGAGTCGTAGGAGGAGGGGTCGGTGACGGGGCCGTGGCCGGGGACGACGGTCGGCGCGTCGAGCGAGCGGAGGAGGTCGAGGGCGCGGAGGGAGCCGGCGAGGGAGCCCATGGGGAGGAAGGGGGTGCCGCCGTGGAAGACGAGGTCGCCGGTGAAGACGACGCCGTGGTCGGGGAGGTGGACGATGGAGTCGCCGGTGGTGTGCGCGGCGCCGGGGTGGATGACGCGTACCTCGATGTCCCCGACGTGGAGGGTGAGGCGGTCGTGGTAGGTGAGGGACGGGGGGAGGATGTCGACGCGCCCGAAGTCGGTCTGGGGCCACAGGAGGTGGAGTTGGTGGCCGGCGGTGAGCTGCTCGGAGCGGCAGTTCTCGTGGCCGATGATCCGGGCTCGGGGGTGGAAGACCCCGTTGCCGTAGGTGTGGTCGCCGTGGTGGTGCGTGGAGACGATGGTCGACGGCAGGGGCAGGCCTTCCGCGAGGACGGCGTCGCGGAGGAGTAGGGCCCGGCGTTCGGTGGCGGCGGTGTCGACGAGGAGTGATTCGTCGGCGTCGCCGAGGAATCCGGCGTTGTTGAGGCACCAGCCGCCGTCGGGCTGGACGTAGGCGTGGACGTTCGGGGCGAGCGGGACGACATAGGGATCGGTGGCAGACAAGGCATTCCCCCGGTTGAGAGCCCGATTGGACAGGAGGGAAGCGTGCCAGTCGGCCCCGACCGGGGGAAAGTCGGAACGGACGGGTCCGCAAGGGCCCGAGGGATCGAGTGCCCCAGCCCAAGCCCCAGCCCAAGTCCAAGCCCCAGCCCAAGCCCCAGCCCAAGCCCAAGTCCAAGCCCCAGCCCCAGCCCCCCCAGGACTCTTCCCCCGAGTTGCGGACATCCGAGGCCCCGTCGAGGGTCGGGGGTATGAAGGCGATCAGTTACAGCCGGTACGGCGGTCCCGAGGTGCTGGAGTACGGCGAGCGGCCGGATCCCAAGGTCGGGCCGGACGCCGTGCTGGTCAAGGTGCGGGCGGCGTCGGTGAACCCGGTCGACTGGAAGTGCCAGGCGGGGTACCTCGACGGGATGATGGACGCGGTCTTCCCCGTCGTCCCCGGCTGGGACGTCTCGGGGGTGGTCGTACGGCCCGGCGTCTCGGTCACGGAGTTCGCGGAGGGCGACGAGGTGATGGGGTACGTCCGGGAGGACTTCCTGTCCCGGGGCACGTTCGCCGAGTACGTCGCGGCCCCCGTCCGTACGCTCGCCCGCAAACCCCGCACGGTGGGCTTCGAGGAGGCTGCCGCGCTGCCGCTGGTGGGTCTCACGGCCTATCAGGTGCTCCACCAGGCGCTGCTCGTCGGTCGCGGTGACACCGTGCTCGTGCACGCGGCGGCCGGCGGGGTCGGGTCGCTGGCCGTGCAGATCGCCCGGCACCTGGGCTGCCGGGTGATCGGCGCGGCGCGGGAGGCGGGTCTCGAACAGGTGGCGGCGCTGGGCGCCGAGCCCGTCCGCTACGACGAGGCGACGTTCGCCGACCAGGTCCGGGCCCTCGCCCCGTTGGGCCTCGACGCGGTCCTCGACACCATCGGCGGCCCGTACCTGAGGCTGTCCGCCGGGCTGCTCGCGCCGGGCGGGCGGCTGGCTTCGATCGCCGACGGCGAGGTCCTCGCGCTCGGCGGCCGCTACTTCTGGGTCCGGCCGGACCCCACGGACCTCGCGGTCCTCGCCGACCTCGTCGACGAGGGCGTCGTGACGGTACGGGTGGCCAGGACGTTCCCCCTGGAACGCGCGGCGGACGCGCAGCGCGCCAACGCCGAGGGCGGCCTCAACGGCAAGGTCGTCGTGACGGTCCCCTGAGGGGTGCCTTGTCGATCAGGCCGGGCTCGCGGTCGGTCAGGCCGGGCTCGCGAGGCCTGGCACGCCAAGACGCCCCCTAGGCCAAGCGCCCCGCCCGAACACCCCCCCCGAAGCCGTCCCGAACGCGCCCCGGAGTCGCCCCGGACGCGCCCCCGGAGCCGCCCCGGATGCCCCCGTCCTCCCGCCCACGCCGACCGCGCGCTCACCCGCTGGGCGGGATGTTCTGGTTGCGGGAGAAGACGTTCCGGGGGTCGTACCGGTCCTTGAGGGCGACGAGGCGGGCGTACTTCTCCGGGCCGTACGAGGCCTGCAGGCGGGTGCCCTCGTCGCTGAGGATGAAGTTCGAGGGCGTCGGCGGCCGAGCGGGGGTGCAGGGTCATCCCGGCGTACATGAGGGGGCCGACGGGGTGGAGCCGGAAGCCGAACTCGGTGACCACGCCGAAGTTGCCGCCGCCCCGCAGTGCCCAGAAGAGGTCGGCGTTCTCCTCGGCGTCGGCGTGGAGGATCCGCCCGTCGGCGGTCACGACCTGCGCGGAGACCACGTTCCAGGCGGACGGCCCGTACATCCGTTCCAGCCAGCCGGATCCGCTGCCGAGTGTCAGACCCGCGACCCCGGTGTCCGACACCCGCCCGCCGGTCACGGCCAGTCCGGACTCCGCCGCGGCCGCGTCCAGTTCGCCCCAGGTGAGGCCGGCGCCGAACCGGCCGGTCCGGGCTTCGGCGTCGATCTCGACGTGCTTGATCGGACTGGTGTCGACGACGAGGCCGCCCTCGCACGAGGCGAAGCCGGCGGTGGCGTGCCCGCCGCCGCGCACCGCGATCCCGAGGCCGTTCTCCTGGGCGTACCCGAGGGCGGCGCGTACGTCCTCGGGGCCCGTGCAGCGCGCGATCAGGGTGGGGTGCTGGTCGTGGTCCCGGTTGAAGCACCGGCGGACGGTGTCGTAGTCCGGGTCGGCGGGCCCGACGAGTTCGCCCTGGAAGCCGGGGATGCGGTCGGTGGGGGTGGGGCGGGTGGTGGTCATGGTCGTGGTCCCTGGTGAGCCGTCGACGACGGCGGCCGCACGACCTCGGGCGCGGGCACGGCCCGGCTCGACCGACGCGGCCTCCGGCCGCCCTGCTGTACGCCGTCAGTATGCGACCGGACCCGTCGGTAGGTGATGCGGCCGGACCCACCGGTAGGCGATGCGGCCGGACCCGTCGGCAGGCGATTCGGCCGACCAACCCCTCACCAGATCAGCGCCGCCCCGAAGACGGCCAGCGCGATCGTGCACACCACCGCGAGCAGCGCGCCCCGGTGGGAGAGGGGGCCCGGCCGTGCCGCGTCCAGGGCGCGGATCCTGCGATGGGCCACGGCGAGGAACGCGATCCAGACGAGGGCGGAGAGGGCGAGGCCGGTCAGCTCCTTGGCGCCGATCTCGTCGCTGACGGTGAGCTTCACGGCGAGGACCGCGACGACCGTGCACGACAGGGTCGTGCGCCGCCACGCGAGCCGCGTCCGTTCCGGCTGGAGTCCGGGATCCCGGACCTCGCCGGAGGCGGTCACCGTCCGGCCCAGCCGAAGACGACGAGGACGACCATGGCGAGCGCCACTCCGGCCACGGCGAGGCTCAGCACCGCCGGGAAGCGGGAGCCGGGGAGGTCCTCGCCGCGGCGCATCGCCCGTTCGCAGAGCACCCAGTGGTTCACCGCGCGCAGGGCGCAGAGGACGCCGCCGGCGAGGAGCGCGAGCGCGAGCCCGACGCGCACGCCCCAGCGGAGGTCGGGCAGGAACTGGTCGACGGCGAATCCGCCGCCGACGAGCGCGAGCGCGGTCCGGATCCAGGCCAGGAAGGTCCGCTCGTTGGCGAGGGAGAAGCGGTAGTCGGGGGTCTCGCCCTCGTCCCGGACCCGCTGCGGCGCGAACCAGAGCCGCAGGGTCTGCACGAAATCGCTCACACGTGCACCCTAACGGCCGGGTGATCAGCCCGCCCGGCCGCCCGTGGCGGCCTCGCGGGCCCGCAGTTCCTCGTACGCGGCGAGCCCGTCCGGCACCCACTCCCAGGTGCCGATCCGCTCGCCCACCTCGTCGTCCGTGAGGAAGTCGTGCCAGGCGACCTCTTCCACCTGAGGGTTCACCGGCAGTCCGCAGCGCACCTCGTACACCGCCGACCACCACTTGCCGGCGACGCCCCCGGAGTCGTACAGGAACTTCAGCACCGGCTCGGGCCGGGGCAGCCCGGAGACGCCCAGCTCCTCCTCGGCCTCGCGGAGCGCCGCGTCGTCGTAGGACTCGCCCGCGCCGACGACGCCGCCGACGAACATGTCGTACAGGGAGGGGAAGACCAGCTTGGTCGGCGTCCGGCGGTGGACGAACATCCGGCCCTCGGCGTCGCGGACGCGGATGAAGACGCAGCGGTGGATCAGGCCCTGTGCGTACACCTCACCGCGCGGGGCCTGTCCGACCACCCGGTCGTGCTCGTCGACGACGTCGAGGATCTCTTCAGCGGCACTCATGCCGCCATCCAACCAGGGCCGGACGGCGGACAACCAGGGCCGGACGGCGGACCGGCCGGGGGAGTGGGCGCCGGACCGGCCGGGGGAGCGGGTCCGCCACCGCCCCATGTTGTAGCGGGTCCGCCACCGCCCATCACGTAGCGGGTCCGTCACTGCCCCATGACGTACTTGACCGTCGGGCCGGTGGTCCAGCCGCCGTCGACCGCGAGCTCGGCGCCGGTCACGTACGAGGCGGCGTCCGAGAGCAGGAAGACGACCGCGCCGGCGATCTCGTCGGCCTCGCCGACCCGGCCCATGGGCGTGTTGGGGTACTTGCCCTCGCCGCGCTCGATGCCGACGGACGCCGTCATCGGCGTGTAGGTCATGCCGGGGTGGACGGAGTTGACGCGGATCTTGGCCGTGCCGAGCTCCACCGCCCCGATCTTCGTCAGTCCGCGCACGCCCCACTTGGACGCGCCGTAGCCGGCGGTGAGGGCGAGGCCCATCAGGCCCGCGGCCGAGGAGATGTTGACGATCGAGCCGCCGCCGGCCTCCTTCATGGCGGGGATCGCGGCCTTCATGCCGATGAAGACGCCGGTCAGGTTGATGTCGAGGACCTTGCGGAAGTGCTCGACGGACTCGGTCTCCAGGAAGGCGCCGGTGGAGATGCCCGCGTTGTTCACCAGGCCGTGCAGTCCGCCGAACTCCGCCACCGCGTGGGCGACGGCCGCCGCCCACTCCTCCTCGGAGGTGACGTCGTGGTGGAAGAAGCGCGCGCGCTCGCCGAGCGCGTCGGCGGTCGCCTTGCCGTCCTCGTCGAGGACGTCGGTGACGACGACGTTCGCGCCGGCGGCCACGGCCTGCCGGGCGGCCTCGGCGCCCAGGCCCCGGGCGCCGCCGGTGATGAGCACGGTCTTGCCGGTGAGGTCGTTCATGAAGGGTCCCTTCGGGGTGTTTCAGAGGCTCCGGGGCTGTGCGGCCCGGAGCAGCGCGGTGGTGGTCTCGACCAGGTCGGCGAGGAAGAGCGGCTCGCCGGTGAGGGGCTCGGTGCCGTCGAGGTACTGCCGGGCCCGGTCCGCCATGGCCGCGCCCACCACGGTGAGCGCCAGGTCGAGGCGCTCCAGGAGGAGCGGCTCGGGCAGTCCGAGGGCGGCGAGGCGGTCGGCGACGCGCTCGATCAGCCGCCAGTAGACGGTGCCGGCGAGCGTGGGATGCGGGGTGCGGGTCCGCACGCCGCTCTCGTGGCTGAGCTGGGCGGAGATCCGCAGGCAGCGGCGGCCGCGGTCGGTGCGCAGTTCGCTCGCCTCGGCGGTGACGAGGGCGGCGACCAGGCCCTTCAGTTCGTCGCCGGCAGCTTCGAAGAGGGGGGTGAGCACCTCTTCCGTACGTGCCTGGCGGCCGGCCATCACCGCGTCGAGCAGCCCGGCGCGCGAGCCGAAGTGGTACTGCACCGCGGAGGGGTTCGCCTGCCCGGCCAGGGCCACGACGTCCCGCAGCTGTGCGCCGTCGACGCCCCGGGAGGCGAAGAGCTCCTCCGCCGCGCGGATCAGTTTGTCCCGGGTCTCGGGTCCCGACGTCCTTGCCATACCTCCATATTAATGCTGGGCATTAGAAAACGGGAGGGCTCCGGACGCGGCGAAACGGTTGACTCGATACATGCGTGTATCCAAGATGCGGTCCATGTCCTACGACGCTGATGTGATCGTGATCGGGGCCGGCCTCGCCGGACTCGTCGCCACCGCCGAGCTGGTCGACGCCGGCCGCACCGTGATCCTCCTCGACCAGGAGCCCGAGCAGTCCCTCGGAGGCCAGGCCCACTGGTCCTTCGGCGGGCTCTTCCTCGTCGACTCGCCCGAGCAGCGCCGGATGCGCGTCAAGGACAGCCACGCCCTCGCCCTCCAGGACTGGTACGGCACCGCCGGCTTCGACCGGACCGAGGACCACTGGCCGAGGGAGTGGGCCGAGGCGTACGTCGACTTCGCCGCCGGCGAGAAGCGCTCCTGGCTCCACGCGCGCGGGGTGCGCTTCTTCCCCGTCGTCGGCTGGGCCGAGCGCGGCGGCTACGACGCCAACGGCCACGGCAACTCCGTACCCCGCTTCCACATCACCTGGGGCACCGGCCCCGGCCTCGTCGCCCCCTTCGCGCGGAAGGTCCGCGAAGGCGCCGCCCGCGGCCTCGTCGACCTCCGCTTCCGGCACCGCGTCACCGGCCTCGGCCGCACGGCCGGGACCGTCGACACCGTCACCGGCGAGATCCTGGAACCCTCCTCCGTCGCCCGCGGCGAGGCCAGCACCCGCACGCCCAGCGGCACCTTCGAGCTCCGCGCCCAGGCCGTGATCGTCACCTCCGGCGGCATCGGCGGCAACCACGACCTCGTCCGCTCCCAGTGGCCCGCCCGGCTCGGCACCCCGCCCGCCCGCATGCTCTCCGGCGTCCCCGCCCACGTCGACGGCCTCATGCTCGGCATCGCCGAGAAGGCCGGGGCCCACCACATCAACCGCGACCGGATGTGGCACTACACCGAGGGCATCGAGAACTGGGACCCCATCTGGGCCCGGCACGGCATCCGCATCCTCCCCGGACCGTCCAGCCTCTGGCTCGACGCCACCGGCAAGCGGCTCCCCGTCCCGCTCTTCCCCGGCTTCGACACCCTCGGCACCCTCGAACACATCATGCGGACCGGCCACGACCACACCTGGTTCGTCCTCGACAAGCGGATCATCGGCAAGGAGTTCGCCCTCTCCGGCTCCGAACAGAACCCCGACCTCACCGGCAAGTCCGTCCGCGACGTCATCGGCCGCGCCCGCGCCGACGTCCCCGGCCCCGTCCAGGCGTTCATGGACAAGGGCGTCGACTTCGTCGTCGAGGACGACCTCTCCGCCCTCGTCCGCGGCATGAACCGGATCACCGGCGAGGACCTGGTCGACGAGACGGCCCTCCGCCGCGAGATCACCGCCCGCGACCGCGAGATCGCCAACCCCTTCACCAAGGACCTCCAGGTCACCGCCATCCGCGGCGCCCGCAAGTACCTCGGCGACAAGCTCATCCGCACGGCCGCCCCCCACCGCATCCTCGACCCGAAGGCGGGCCCGCTGATCGCCGTCCGCCTCAACATCCTCACCCGCAAGTCCCTGGGCGGCCTGGAGACCGACCTGTCCTCCCGCGTCCTCACGGAGACCGGCGAACCGCTGCCGGGCGTGTACGCGGCGGGCGAGGCGGCCGGCTTCGGAGGCGGCGGGGTCCACGGCTACCGCGCTCTCGAAGGCACCTTCCTCGGCGGCTGCATCTTCTCGGGCCGCGCCGCGGGCCGGGCGGCGGCGAAGGCGGTGGGCTGACGCGGAGCACCGCGCCGAGGCAAAATGACGAGGTGACAAAACGTGTGGTGCTCACGCTCGTCGGGGCGGTCCTGGCTCTGGGCGGCCTGGCGGTCTTCCTGGTCCTGCAGGGCCTGGACGCGGCGGACAAGTGGAGTAGCGTCCTCAGCCTGTTCTTCACGGTGGCGGGCTTCGCGCTGACCCTCGTGGGCCTCCTCAACCGGGGCCCCGCGCAGTCGGCGGACCACGCCGTCACCGGGGGATCGCTGCATCAGATCACCCACGTCAAGGGGGACGTGGTCATCACGTCCGGAGGCGGCGGCACGGGCAGCCCGCCGACGGCCGCCCCCGCCGAGGGGCAAGGCGGCGGAACGCAGTCGGCCCACGGCGTCCGAACGGCGGGGGACCTCCACCAGATCGACGGGGTGGGCGGCTCGGTCCACATCGAACCGCCGACCTCCTCCACGCCGTGAGGGGCTTCTTCAAGCGCCGGAAGGCACTCCAGACCGCGTCCGAAGCAACCGTCCAGGGGCCCCTCACCCAGATCAGCCAGGTCCGGGGGGACATCCACCTCACCATCGGATCCGTCCCGCCCCAGCCCGTCGCGCCGGAGATCGAGTCGGCCCGCGAGGCCTACGCCACCCGCGTCCGCCAGCGCTACGGCCGCCTCGACCTGGAAGTCCTCACCCCGCTCCGGGAGCAGGACGAGCGCCCCGTCCTCCAGCTGCGGGACGTCTTCGTCCCCCAGTCCGTACGGGCCGACCCGCCGCCCGTGGAACTGCCCCAGGAACTCCTGCGCCGCCTCATGGACCCGGCCGAGGCCGAACTCCACGACCTGCCGCCCGGCATCGACCGCGCGACGGTCGACCGCGTCCGCCGCGCCTACAAGGAGCGGCCGCCGCTCCCCGTACTCGACGTCCTGACGACGCCCGGGCACGACCGTGTCGTCCTCCTCGGCCACCCGGGCTCCGGCAAGTCCACCCTGGCCCGCTACCTGGCACTCGTCCTCACCTCCCCCGAACCCCCCGAAGGCCTCGACACCCTGCGCGGCAGTCTCCCGCTGATCGTCGAACTGCGGGAGTACGCGCAACCCGCCTGGCGCGAGCGGACCTTCGAGGACTACCTCGTCCACCAGCACGCGACGGAGGGCCTGGGGCTTCCGCCGGAGACGCTGACGACGCTCCTGGCGGGGGAGGGCCCGTACACCGCCCTCGTGATCTTCGACGGCCTGGACGAACTGTTCGAGAAGGACGTCCGGGACGCGGTCACCCGCCGCATCGCGGGCTTCGCGGCCCGCCACCCCCGCGCCCGGATCGTCGTCACCTCACGCGGCTACGGGTACCAGCGGGCCGTCCTGGACGGCGCGGGCTTCGACAACTTCATGCTCCAGGACCTCGACCGAGCACAGATCGGCGCGTTCGCGGACCAGTGGTTCGCCCTCGCGTGCCCGGACGAGCCGGACCAGGCCCTGAAACTCGTCGAACGCGTCACCACGGCCGTCGACGCGTCGACCTCGGTCCGTGAACTGGCGGGTAACCCCCTGATCCTCACGATCCTCGCCATCATCGGCCGCCGCCGTGAACTCCCGCGCGACCGGCGCACGGTGTACGAGCACGCCGTCGACGTCCTCGTGGAGCACTGGGACCCCAGCAAGTACCTCAAGGACCGCCAGGTGGAGGAGCACCTCCCGTACCTCGGCCCCGAGGACAAGCGCGAACTCCTCCGTCTCATCGCCCGCCAGATGCAGGAGGGCCACGGCGGCGTCGCCGGCAACCACATCGCGGGCCCGGACCTGTTGAAGAGCTTCGAGGAGTACCTGAAGGACCGCTACGCCCTCCCACCGGACCGCGCGGCCCCCGCCGCCCGCGTGATGCTCGACCAGTTCCGCCACCGCAACTTCATCCTCAGCCGCTACGGCGGCGAGATCTACGGCTTCGTCCACCGCACGTTCCTGGAGTACCTGGCAGCCACCGACCTGGCCCACCGCTTCAACCAGGAACGCAGTCTCTCCGAGACCGACCTCCAGGACCTCTTCGCGACCAAGGTCCACGACCCCACCTGGCAGGAGATCCTGCTCCTCCTCGTCGGCCTGCTCGACGAGCGTTTCGTGGCCGGAATCATCGACCGGCTACTGGCACCACGCGCGATCGCCGTGCCGTTGGGGGGGCGCGGCGACCGGGCGTTCGTCGAGGTGCTCTTCGTGGCGCGCTGCCTCGCGGAGGTGCGACGGCTCGGCGCGCTCGCCCCGCAGAGCAGGGCGATGGCGAGGGAGGTGATCCGGCTCTTCGACCTCGCCGGAGCACTGGGGGTCACCTTCTTCTATCCGTACGACTCAGTGGGCGCCTTGGGCCCGGTACTGATGGCCATCGGCGGAAACTGGGCCGGCAGGGACGAGTGCCTGCGGTGGCTCGGGAGCCGGAGCGGCGCCGAGTCGAGCGGGAGCAGGGCTCCGTCGGTCAACTCCACGACCCACTTGGCCATGGAGATCTCCCTCTACCTGGGAGCGCCGGAAGGCACGCCTCACGCCGTGCACCTGGCCAAGACGATGGGTACGAGTGACGACCCCTTGGAAAGGATCGCCGCCGCCGGGCTGCTCCTCCTGCGGAAGGGCAGCGAACGCGGACCTCTGGAGGCGATCGCGTGCTGTGTACGCGAGGACGCGAGCGCATCCGTGCGGACGAGCCTGCTGACGCGGCTGGGGTACGAGCGTGAAGTCGACCCCGAGTGGACGCTGCGCCTGGCAGTCGAGCGCCTGGCCCACGACGCCTCCCCTCGGGTGAGGCTCGCGGCCCTTCAGTACGTGGCCCGCCACACGCTGTTCACTCCCGACGTACGTGCCGTCATCGAGAGGGCCCTCGACGACCCCTACCCCGCGGTGCGTCAGTATGCCGTCAGTCGGCTTCTCGGCTGCTCGCCGCGGGCCATGGCGATGGTGCGAGACGACCTCGGGGACGAGGACGCGGACACGCGCGCCAGGGCGCTGTCCGCTCTGGAACAGGGGGTGGCCGACGCTCCGGCCGCTCGGGCGCTCGTGTGGGAGCGGCTGGTGAGCGACGAGAGCCCTCACGTCGTGGCCGCCGCCATCGATGCCGTCGCTTCGATCGGGTCGGACGCCCCCGGCGCGCACGCGTTCCTGGGCGAACTCGTCGGACACGCGGCACCCGAGGTCAGGATCGCCGCGCTGCGCTGCCTCGCGGCGGGTGACCGCGACGAGAGATTCGCCGAACTGGTGGCGGACCGCCTGGCGCGAGACGAGGATGACGACGTCCGGGAATTCGCGCTGACACTCACCGTGCAGCTCGCGGATGACCCCCCGACCAAGCGGGACGTCCTCGTCGACAGGTTCCTGCACGATCCGAGCGAGGAGATCCGCACCCATGCCCTGTACATGTTGATGGACGTGGAGCCCGACAGTACACGGGACCTGCTCATCGACCGGGCAACGAACCATCCGGACGGAGCTGTCAGAGCCGGGACGTTCTTCTGGCTCATGACGAAGTACGGTGCTGATCCGGACGCCGTGGGTTTGGTTTTCGACCGCGCTGTGCACGACGACAGCTCCGAGGTCCGGCACGCCGCCCTCCAGGGTCTCGTCGACGCGCTCCGAGGGGGTTCCCGGGATCCGGACATCGCCGCCACTGTGCAGGACCGCTTCGACCACGACTCCGACACGGAGGTCCGGCTCACCGCCCTCCGCGTCCTTGCCGACCTGCGTCGCGACGACCCCGAGTTCCTCTCGCTCCTCCGCCGAACCGTCGAGCGCGACGACCGGGTGATCCGCGACTGCGCCGCGACCCTTCTCACCGTCCTCGATCGTCAGTCCCCCTGAAGCCGCTCCACCACCCTGAACCGCTCCACCACCACCATCGTCGAGTCGTCCACCACGAACCCGGGGTCCCCCAAGCCCTCGCGCATCTCGGCGCTGTGCCAGAAGTCCTCGTGGGCGGCGCGCCACTGGGGGACCGACAGGTAGCCCTCGCCCTCGTCGAGGGCGAGTCGGAGGTCGGCCTCGGCGAGCGGCAGGACCCGGACGTCCGTCACCTCGACGACGGCCACCTCGCGGCCGTCGGAGTCGATGAGTGCCGAGCGCTCGCCGGGCTCGGGCAGGTCCTCGTTCTCGACCTCGTACTCCACGAGGAGCCCGGTCGTGGCGGTCTTCTCGCCGGAGAGGACGGCGGCGACGAGCCGGTCCCGGAGCGGGCCGGGGAAGGCGAGGAGGAAGGGCTTGAGCGCGTGAGGGCCGGTCATGGTTGACAGTCTGTCAGCCACGACCGGCCCTCGGAGCCGTATGCGGGAGCCGGGCTACAGCACCAGCGAGAGCAGCAGTACGAACACGATGCCGACGACCGAGATGATCGTCTCCATCACCGACCAGGTCTTGACGGTCTGGCCGACGTTCATGCCGAAGTACTCCTTCACCAGCCAGAACCCGGCGTCGTTGACGTGGCTGAAGAAGAGCGAACCGGCGCCGATCGCGAGGACGAGCAGCGACACCTCACCGGTCGACATGCCCTCGGCGAGCGGGGCCACCAGGCCGGCCGCGGAGATCGTCGCCACGGTGGCGGAGCCGGTCGCGAGCCGGATCGCGACCGCGATCAGCCAGGCGAGCAGCAGGGCCGGGATCGACCAGTTCTTCGAGAGGTCGAGGATCATCTGGCCGACGCCGATGTCGATGAGGGTCTGCTTGAAGCCGCCGCCCGCGCCGACGATGAGCAGGATGCCGGCGATGGGGGCGAGGGACTTCTCGACGGTGGAGGACAGCCGCTCCTTGGAGAAGCCGGCCGCCCGACCCAGCGTGAACATGCCGACTATGACGGCCGCGAGGAGGGCGATCAGCGGGGAGCCGATGACGTCGGTGACCTTCTGCACGCCGTTCTCGGGGTCGTCGACCACGATGTCGACGAGCGCCTTGACCAGCATCAGGACGACGGGCAGCAGGATGGTCGCGACGGTGGCGCCGAAGCTCGGGCGCTTCTCCAGGTCCTCGGAGGGCCGCGCCGGGATCATGTTCTCCGGGGGCTGGATGTCCACCCAGCGGGCGGCGTACTTGGAGAAGACCGGACCGGCGATGATCACCGTCGGGACGGCGACGACCAGGCCGAGTGCCAGCGTCACGCCCAGGTTGGCGCCGACCGCGTCGATCGCGACGAGCGGGCCGGGGTGCGGCGGGATCAGGCCGTGCATCACGGAGAGGCCGGCCAGGGCCGGGATGCCGATCCGCATCAGCGAGTAGTTGCCGC
Organism: Streptomyces sp. NPDC093089; assembly: GCF_044754405.1. Classification (NCBI taxonomy): domain Bacteria; kingdom Bacillati; phylum Actinomycetota; class Actinomycetes; order Kitasatosporales; family Streptomycetaceae; genus Streptomyces; species Streptomyces sp. NPDC093089. The sequence goes on along the minus strand of NZ_JBIVPA010000007.1, from coordinate 327,362 downwards.
GCTTGGCGACCATGAGTACGACCGGGATCAGCAGCACGATGCCGACCTCGAAGAAGAGCGGCAGGCCGATCACGGAGGCGATCAGGACCATCGCCCACGGCATGCCCCGCTTGCCGGTCCTCGCCAGGATCGTGTCGACGATCTGGTCGGCGCCGCCGGAGTCGGCGAGCAGCTTGCCGAGGATCGCGCCGAGCGCGATGAGCACGCCCACGCCGGCGACGGTGTTGCCGAGCCCCGTGCTGAACGACTTGATGGTGGCGGCGAGCGGCGCACCGGCGAACGCGCCGAGCGCGAGCGACCCGATGGTCAGCGCCAGGAACGCGTGCATCTTGAACTTGGTGATGAGCAGGACGATGACGGCGATGCCGGCGAGCACGGCGATCCCGAGCTGGGCGTTGCCTGCCGAGGTGATCGGTTCGGCGGCGTCCGCTGCCAGGATCTCGACACTGAGACTGGTCACGGTGGTCCTTCGTACGGGCAGGAGAGCGGGGGACGGGGGGACGGAAGAGGTCAGCCGGGCAGGCCGCGCAGCGCGGTGACGGCGCGGACGGTGATCTCCTCCGGGGTGCCGGAGACGTCGACGGCGACGCCGGCCTCGTCGTCCTGCAGCGGCTGCAGGGTGGCGAACTGGGAGTCGAGGAGCGCCGTGGGCATGAAATGGCCCTTGCGTGCGGCCATCCGCCCCTCGATCAGGTCCCGGTCACCGGTCAGATGCAGGAAGACGACCCCGGGGGCGGCGGCACGGAGCCGGTCCCGGTAGGTCCGCTTCAGCGCGGAGCTGCTCACGACGCCGCCGAGCCCGGCCCGGCCGTGCGCCCACTCCCCGATGGCGTCGAGCCAGGGCCCCCGGTCCGTGTCGTCCAGCGGGACGCCGGCCGACATCTTGGCGACGTTGGCCGCCGGGTGGAAGTCGTCGCCCTCCGCGTACGGCAGGCCGAGGGCCTCCGCGACCAGCGGACCGATGGTGGTCTTGCCGGTCCCGGCGACGCCCATGACGACGACGACCGGGGGTGCGGTGAGGGGGGTGGTGCTCATGGGGGGTGCCTCGCTGTCTTCTTCGACATCGATCCGGTGAATCCGTCGCGCTCATGAAACCCATTGGGTACGACGTATTCAAGAGTCTGTGACATAAAAGTCGTACTTTTAATTCCCGGGTGTGATCGCCGGCACCCGCGCGCATAGGCTTGCCACCATGACGACACCGGCCCAGGGGCTCCACTCCCACGTCCTCGCCACCCTGGGCCTCGCGATCACCGCGGGGGAGTACCCGCCCGGCACCGTGCTGCGCACCGACGAGCTCGCCCAGCGCTTCGACGTCTCCCGGACCGTGGTCCGCGAGGTCGTCCGCGTCCTGGAGTCCATGCACCTCGTCGAGTCCCGCCGCCGCGTGGGCGTGACCGTGCTCCCCACCGCCAGCTGGAACGTGTACGACCCCCAGGTCATCCGCTGGCGCCTGGCCGGCGCGGACCGCCCCCGTCAGCTCCGCTCGCTCACGGTGCTCCGCTCGGCCGTCGAACCCGTCGCCGCCGGCCTGGCCGCCCTCCACGCCACCCCCGAGCAGTGCCGCGAGCTCACCGAGCAGGCCCTCGGGATGGTCGCCACCTCGCGCGGTCGGCGCCTGGAGGAGTACCTCGTCCACGACATCGCCTTCCACCGGGTCGTGCTCAACGCCTCCGGGAACGAGATGTTCGCCCGCCTCGGCGACGTCGTCGCCGAGGTCCTCACCGGCCGCACCCACCACCACGTGATGTTCGAGGACCCCGACCCGGCGGCCGTGACCCTCCACGTCCAGGTCGCCGAGGCCGTGCGGGAGCGGGACGCCGTCCGCGCCGAGGAACTCACCCGGCAGATCGCGGTCGGCGCCCTCCAGGAACTGGACGTATTGGCTCCGTAAAGCTCTGAACTAGCTCAAATAAGGGCGTTCAGTGACATGCGCCACTGTCATCGTCACTCCCTGCCGTGAGGATGTGCGCTGGCCGTGCCGGGGAAACCCCCCACCGGGCACGGCCGGGCACCGCACCGCTCCCCCTCACGAAGGCGAACAACTCCATGACTGACCGCGTCACCGCGGCCGAGCCGCTGTCCGCCGCGCCGGCGAACCCGGCCGCCGCCCCCCACGTCGACGCAGGCGACGCCGGATACCGCAAGGACCTCAAGTCCCGGCACATCAACATGATCGCCATCGGCGGCGCCATCGGCACCGGCCTCTTCCTGGGCGCCGGCGGCCGGATGTCCCAGGCCGGTCCCTCCCTCTTCATCGCCTACGCGGTCTGCGGCGTCTTCGCCTTCTTCGTGGTGCGCGCCCTCGGCGAGCTGGTGCTCTACCGCCCCTCCTCCGGCGCGTTCGTCTCCTACGCCCGCGAGTTCATGGGCGAGAAGGGCGCCTACACGGCCGGCTGGCTCTACTTCCTCAACTGGTCGACCACCGCCGTCGCCGACATCACCGCGGCCGCCACCTACGCCCACTTCTGGTCGATGTTCAGCGACGTCCCCCAGTGGATCCTCGCCCTGATCGCCCTCGCGGTCGTCCTCGCCGCCAACCTCATCTCCGTGAAGTACTTCGGCGAGATGGAGTTCTGGTTCGCGATCATCAAGGTCGGCGCCCTCGTCGCCTTCATGCTGATCGGCATCTTCCTCGTCGTGACCTCGCACGACGTCGGCGGCCACACCCCCGGCCTCGGCAACATCACCGACAACGGCGGCATCTTCCCCAACGGCATGATGCCGATGCTGCTGCTCATCCAGGGCGTCGTCTTCGCCTACGCCTCCGTCGAGCTGTGCGGCGTCGCCGCCGGCGAGACCGAGAACCCCGAGAAGATCATGCCGAAGGCGATCAACTCGATCATGTGGCGCGTGGGCCTCTTCTACGTCGGCTCCGTCGTCCTGCTCGCGCTGATCCTCCCGTACACCGCGTACTCGGGCGACCAGAGCCCCTTCGTCACCGTCTTCGACAAGCTGGGCATCCCCGGCGCCGCCGGCGTGATGAACCTCGTCGTCCTCACCGCAGCCCTCTCCAGCCTCAACTCGGGCCTCTACTCCACCGGCCGCATCCTGCGCTCCATGTCGCTCTCCGGCTCCGCGCCGAAGTTCACCGGCGTGATGAACAAGGGCGGCGTCCCCTACGGCGGCATCCTCCTCACCGCCGCCTTCGGCGTCATGGGCGTCGGCCTCAACTACGTGATGCCCGGCGAGGCCTTCGAGCTCGTCCTCAACTTCGCCTCGATCGGCATCATCGGCACCTGGGCCATGATCATGGTCTGCTCGCTGCTCTTCTGGCGCAGCGCCAAGCAGGGCAAGCTGACCCGCCCCGGCTACAACCTGCCCTGGGCCCCGTACACCCAGATCGTGACCATCGTCTTCCTCGGCTCCGTCCTCGTCCTCATGTGGATGGACGGCGGCATCAGCCGCACCACCGTGAACTGCCTGCCGCTCATCGCGGCGGCCCTCGTCGGCGGCTGGTTCCTGGTCCGCGGCCGCGTCCGCGCGACCGCCGGGACGCAGCAGGGCTGACGGTCCCCCACGGGAACGACGGGACCCCCGCGGGCACGGCCTGCGGGGGTCTCGCCTTTTGTCAGGAGATAGTGGTACGCAGGAGCCCTACAAGATCCGTTCGGAGAAAAGGAAGTTCGCGATGCCGCAGCACGTCCAGGGAGTCATCGCCCCCGGCAGGAACGAACCGGTACGGGTCGAGACCATCGTCATCCCCGACCCCGGCCCCGGCGAGGCCGTCGTGAAGATCCAGGCCTGCGGCGTCTGCCACACCGATCTCCACTACAAGCAGGGCGCCATCAACGACGACTTCCCCTTCCTGCTCGGCCACGAGGCCGCCGGAATCGTCGAGTCGGTCGGCGAGGGCGTCACCGACGTGACCCCCGGCGACTTCGTCGTCCTCAACTGGCGCGCCGTGTGCGGCACCTGCCGTGCCTGTCTGCGCGGCCGCCCCTGGTACTGCTTCGCCACCCACAACGCGAAGCAGAAGATGACCCTCCTCGACGGCACCGAGCTCTCCCCGGCCCTCGGCATCGGCGCCTTCGCCGAGAAGACCCTCGTCGCCGCCGGCCAGTGCACCAAGGTCGACCCCGCCGTCGCCCCCGAGGTCGCCGGCCTCCTCGGCTGCGGCGTCATGGCCGGCATCGGCGCCGCCATCAACACCGGGAACGTCGGCCGCGGCGACACCGTCGCCGTCATCGGCTGCGGCGGCGTCGGCGACGCGGCGATCGTCGGCTCCCGCCTCGCCGGAGCCGCGAAGATCATCGCCGTCGACATCGACGACCGCAAGCTGGACAAGGCCCGCGAGATGGGCGCCACCGACACGGTCAACTCCCGCTCCGCCGACGCCGTCGAGGCGATCCGCGAGCTCACCGGAGGCTTCGGCGCCGACGTCGTCATCGAGGCCGTCGGCCGCCCCGAGACGTACGAACAGGCCTTCTACGCCCGCGACCTCGCCGGCACCGTCGTCCTCGTCGGCGTCCCCAGCCCCGAGATGAAGCTCGAACTGCCCCTCCTCGACGTCTTCGGCCGCGGCGGCGCCCTCAAGTCCTCCTGGTACGGCGACTGCCTGCCGTCCCGCGACTTCCCGATGCTCATCGACCTGCACCAGCAGGGCCGCATCGACCTCGCCGCCTTCGTCACCGAGACCATCGGCCTCGGCGAGGTCGAGAAGGCCTTCGCCCGCATGCACGAGGGCGACGTCCTCCGCTCGGTGGTGGTGCTGTGATGACCGCGCGCATCGACCACCTCGTCACCTCCGGCACCTTCAGCCTCGACGGCGGCACCTGGGACGTCGACAACAACGTCTGGATCGTCGGCGACGACACCGAGGCCGTCGTCATCGACGCCGCCCACGACGCCGACGCCATCCTCGCCGCCCTCGACGGCCGCGCCCTCCGCGCGATCGTCTGCACCCACGCCCACAACGACCACGTCGACGCGGCCCCGGCGCTCGCGGCCGCCACCGGCGCCCGCATCCTGCTCCACCCCGCCGACCTGCCGCTCTGGAAGCAGACCCACCCCGACCACAGCCCCGACGGCGACCTCGCCGACGGCCAGGTCCTCACCATCGCCGGCACCGACCTCACGGTCCTCCACACCCCGGGTCACGCCCCCGGAGCGGTCTGCCTGTACGCCCCCGACCTGGGCACCGTCTTCACCGGCGACACCCTCTTCCAGGGCGGCCCCGGCGCCACCGGCCGGTCCTTCTCCGACTTCCCGACGATCGTCGACTCGATCCGCGAGAAGCTCCTCACCCTGCCCCCGGAGACCGTCGTCCGCACCGGCCACGGCGACCCGACCACCGTCGGTGCCGAGGCCCCCCACCTCCAGGAATGGATCAACCGAGGCCACTGAGAGCCAGCCGGCTCTCGAAACGCATCGCCCCACCCGTGAACGGGTCGGTGAACTCCAGCACCCGCGCCAGCAGTTGCAGCGGCCGCTCGAAGTCCTCCGGCCCGTCCTCGCGCACCACCGGATACACCGGATCGTGCAGGATCGGCAGCCCGAGCCGGTTCATGTGCACCCGCAGCTGATGCGTCCGCCCGGTCACCGGCAGCAGCCGGTACCGCCCCCGGTCGCCCGCGTGCTCCACCAGCTCGATCCGGCTCTCCGCGTTCGGCTCACCCGCCACCTCCCGGGCCGCCATCACCCCGCGCTCCTTCTCGATCCTGCTCCGCACGGTCACCGGCAGCTCCACCCCCGGGACGTACCCGGCGACCGCCTCGTACTCCTTGCGCACCACCCGGTCCCGGAACAGCGTCTGGTACGCCCCCCGGTCCTCCGGCCGCACCACGAACAGCACCAACCCCGCCGTCAGCCGGTCCAGCCGGTGCGCCGGCTGCAGGAACGGCAGCCCCAGCTCCCGCCGCAGCCGCGCCAGCGCCGTCTCCGTCACATGCCGCCCCCGCGGCATCGTCGCCAGGAAATGCGGCTTGTCCACCACCACGATCCGCTCGTCGCGATGCACCACCCCGACCGGGAACGGCACTGCCCGCTCCGCGGGGAAGTCCCGGTGGAACCACACGTACCGCCCCGCCGCGTACGGCTCGTCCCCGCCCACCGGCCCGTCCACCCCGACGAACCGGCCCCCGGCCAGCATCTCCTCGACCCGCCCGACCCCGATCGCCCCGCCGTACCGGTCGACCAGATGCTCCCCGACCGTCCCCCAGGCCCCCTCGGGATCCTCCGGCAACCGCACCCGCACGGGATCGATCCCGTCCCGCTGGGGGAGGGGAGGAGAAGGGGCCTTGGATCTGCGTCGCACCGGGACCTACCGCCGTAACGAGAAAGACCCCACATGATGTGGGGTCTTTCGTTGGTGTCCGAGGGGGGACTTGAACCCCCACGCCCGATAAAGGGCACTAGCACCTCAAGCTAGCGCGTCTGCCATTCCGCCACCCGGACTAGGTGTTTTGTCTTCTTGGCCGCTCGGCCCTTCCGACGAACAGAACAATAGCAAAGATCTGAGGGGGTCGATCACCACCCCCTTTCGGCCGCTGTCGTGTGACAGCCGCATGTCGGCCGACGGGCGCCCTTGGGGGGTGAGGGGGGCACGCGGGAGGATGGGGGCGACCACCAGCAAGCACGTGGGGCACGTAGTGGGAGGAAGCAGCGTGAGTGAGTCGAAGACGGCCCAGGGCGTCAGGGGCGAGGACGAGGTCGTCGACCTCTGTCGCGACCTCATCCGCATCGACACCAGCAACTACGGCGACCACTCGGGCCCGGGTGAGCGGGCGGCGGCGGAGTACGTCGCGGAGAAGCTCGCGGAGGTCGGACTCGAGCCGAAGATCATCGAGTCGCACAAGGGGCGGGCGTCGACCGTCGCCCGCATCGAGGGCGAGGACCCGTCGCGGCCGGCCCTGCTCATCCACGGCCACACCGACGTCGTTCCGGCCAACGCCGAGGACTGGACCCACCACCCCTTCTCCGGCGAGGTCGCCGACGGGTGCGTGTGGGGCCGCGGGGCCGTCGACATGAAGGACATGGACGCGATGACCCTCGCGGTCGTACGGGACCGGCTGCGCAGCGGCCGCAAGCCCCCGCGCGACATCGTCCTCGCCTTCCTCGCCGACGAGGAGGCCGGCGGCACGTACGGCGCCCGGCACCTGGTCGACAAGCACCGGGACCTGTTCGACGGGGTCACCGAGGCGATCGGCGAGGTCGGCGGCTTCTCCTTCACGGTGAACGAGAACCTGCGCCTCTACCTGGTCGAGACGGCACAGAAGGGCATGCACTGGATGCGGCTGACCGTCGAGGGCACCGCGGGCCACGGCTCGATGACCAACGACGACAACGCCATCACGGAGCTCTGCGAGGCCGTGGGCCGCCTCGGACGCCACCAGTGGCCCGTGCGGGTCACCAAGACCGTGCGGTCCTTCCTGGACGAGCTCTCGGACGCGCTGGGCACCCCGCTCGACCCCGAGGACATGGACGGCACCCTCGCCAAGCTCGGCGGCATCGCCAAGATGGTCGGCGCCACCCTGCGGAACTCGGCCGCCCCGACCATGCTCGGCGCCGGCTACAAGGTGAACGTGATCCCCGGCCAGGCCACGGCGCACGTCGACGGCCGCTTCCTGCCCGGGTACGAGCAGGAGTTCCTGGCCGACCTCGACCGGATCCTCGGACCCCGCGTGAAGCGCGAGGACGTGCACGGCGACAAGGCCCTGGAGACCAGCTTCGACGGCGCCCTGGTCGACGCCATGCAGCTGGCGCTGCGCGCCGAGGACCCGATCGCCCGCGCCGTGCCGTACATGCTCTCCGGCGGCACCGACGCCAAGTCCTTCGACGACCTCGGCATCCGCTGCTTCGGCTTCGCCCCGCTCCAGCTGCCGCCGGAGCTCGACTTCGCCGGCATGTTCCACGGCGTCGACGAGCGGGTGCCGGTCGACGGCCTGAAGTTCGGCGTCCGCGTCCTGGACCGCTTCATCGACGCCTGCTGAGGAAGGCCGCCGAATTCGTCCGTGCGTTTGCATGTGACCGGAAAGAGTGAATGAACACAGGGGCTCGTAGCCCTCACCATTCCCCCTCGTTACAGGTGTGCGGTCCGCGGCTGGGACCGCATTTCCAACTAGGAGGAATAATGATCAAGAAGGTCGTCGCCGCTGCGGCTGCCACGGGCGGTCTCGTTCTCGCGGGTGCGGGCATGGCCGTTGCCGACGCGGGTGCCCAGGGTGCCGCCATCGGTTCCCCCGGTGTCCTCTCGGGCAACGTCGTCCAGGTGCCGGTTCACGTCCCCGTGAACCTGTGCGGCAACACGGTCTCCGTGATCGGGCTGCTGAACCCCGCCTTCGGCAACACCTGCGTCAACGCCTGACGTTGAGCCTCGCCCCGTGAGGGTGTGAGCCGGTCCGGCCCCGGAGTGCGTGCCATGCACTCCGGGGCCGGTGGCCATTTCCGCCCCGGGCGTTCCGCCCGGTGGCACTCTTTCGAAGCCGAGCAGCAGGGAACAGCTATGCGACAGGTCACGCGCAAGGGCCTTATCACCGTGGCAGCCGCCGGAGGCGTTTTCGCCGCCGTCGGCGGCGGTTATGCGCACGCCGATTCCGGAGCGAACGGTACGGCCACGAATTCCCCGGGCGTCGCGTCCGGCAATTCCGTCCAGATCCCGGTGCACGCACCGGTGAACGCCTGCGGAAACACCGTCAACGTCGTCGGACTGCTGAATCCGGCGATGGGCAACAAGTGCACCAACACCTCCCGCCCCGGCAGCGGCTCCTCCGCGGGCGGCCACACCAGCGGCTCTCCCGGTGTGGGCTCCGGCAACACCGTCCAGGTGCCGATCGACATCCCGGTCAACGTGTGCGGCAACAGCTTCACCGGCGTCGGCCTCGGCAACGCCGTCGCCGACAACGACTGCGGCAACGGATACGGCGACGACGGATACGGGGACGGCGAGGACGAGGACACGGGATACGGCGAGGAGGAACCGGGCAACCCCGGTACGCCGGGGACCCCCGGTACGCCGGGAACTCCCGGAACTCCGGGTACGCCCGGCACCCCGGGTACGCCTGGGACCCCCGGCACTCCCGGGACGCCCGGCACCCCGGGTACTCCCGGCACCCCTGGTACCCCCGGGACTCCTGGTACCCCCGGGACTCCTGGTACCCCCGGGACCGACGGCGGTCCGAACACGCCCGGTCCCCACGGCCTCACGCCGCCCCGGCCCACCGAGGAGCTCGCCGAGACCGGTGCGGGGCCGCTCGGTGTGATCGTCCCGGCCGGTGCGGGCCTGCTGCTGGCGGGCTCGCTGATCTACCGCCGGACGCGCGGCGCGGCCTGAGCCGTCGCTCTCCGCGCACCGCGCACCACGCACAGGGGCCCCGCACACCGCGGGGCCCCTTCCCGTCCGCCTACCAGGTCGCCCGGATCTGGCGGATGATCCGCCGCTTGAGCCGCACCCTGCGGCTTCCGTCCCGGTGCAGGCTGAGGCGGTCCAACTCCCAGTGTCCGTACTCGGCATGGTCGGTCAGCAGCCGCGTCGCCTCCTTGCGGGAGACACCGCGCGGCACGTACACATCGACAAATTCGTATTCCGGCATCGCATCTATTGTGCGGGCACCGGCCCGGTACGGATAGCGTCTGTCCCATGTCTGATGCTGCGCAGCCCACCGCTGCCGAGGTACGTGCCGCCGCCGAGGCGGTCAAGACCGCACTGGACCGTCACCTCGCGGCGGTCGAACTCCGCACGGGAGACGACGACACGGCCGTCTACGAGGCCTTCAACGCCCTGGCCGCGGCGGCCGAGGCGTACGACGAACTCCTCTACGACCGCTACGACGAGGTCACTCCCTTCGAGATCCCCGGGGCGGACGGTGCCCTGCCGCCGTACGCCGGACCTGACGAACCCCATGCCCTCAGCCTGCTGATCCGCCGCGACTACGCGGTGGCCGAACCGCAGCGCCTGCTCGCCCAGGCCAGGCGCGTCGCCGAGCTCGACGCCGACGGGCAGGCCGTCGGGGCGGCCGCCAGGGCGGGCACGTCGCCGCTCGCCGCGCTCGGTGTGCTGTTCGGCGAGTACGAGCCGGACGAGATCGCCTCCCGGCACAAGGAGTTCGGTCTGGAGGAGGGCGACTCCACGCTGTGGGTCACCGCCTCCGACGAACTCCCGGAACCGGGGGAGTGGCTCAACGCCCCCTTCGATCACGCCGACCCCGAGCGGATCGTCTGCCGCTTCGACGTCAGCTCCGTCTTCGACGAGGACGAGGACGAGGAGGGGGACGGGGACTTCGAGGGCGGGGTGGACGCCGGGCCCGGCGGGCGCAGGGCCGTCGCCGGCGCCGACCAGCACGCGGGAGCCGGTTCCTGAGAGCTGCTTCCCAGGCGGTTCCTCGGGCGGCCTCAAGGGCCGGTTCCCAGGAGGACGACGGAGGGCTGGGTCACCGCACTGAGCGGTGACCCGGCCCTCCGGCCGTTCCCGGTGGGGTTCCCGGGGCTACTCCTCGGGGGTCGCGAGGAGCCCCTCCAGGAGCGGCCGCAGCCGCGTCGTGGGCTCCGGGGCCACCCCCTCGGCCACCGCGCGGGCCAGGGCCTGGTCCACGCCGTGCACGACCGACAGGTGGCGCTCGGCGCGGCCGAAGGCCGTGTACACCCAGGGCCGGCTCAGGCCGCCGGCGGCGTCGCCGGGCAGCACCACGACCACCGCGGGCCACCGCGTCCCGGCGGCCTGGTGCGCGGTGAGCGCCCAGCCGTGCCGCAGCGTGGCCTCCACCCGCTCCTTCGGTACGAGGACCCCCTCGTCGCCGCACCGCAGGCGCAGGCCCTCGGCGTCGGCCGACAGCACGGTCCCCGTCACCGTCCGGCCCGGAGCCGGCGCGTACGCGACCCGGTCGCCGGGGTCGTAGCCGCCGAACCGGCCGGGGCCGGGGTTGAGCCGCTGCTTGAGGGCGGCGTTCAGCGCGCGGGTGCCCGCGGAGCCGCCGTGGCCGACCGTGACCACCTGGGTCTGCTCGGCCGGCACCCCGATCGCCCGGGGCACCGAGTCGGCGACCAGCTGGACCGTACGGTGCACGGCCTCGCCGGCGTCCCGCACGGGGACGATCACGATCTCCTTGCCGGGGGCCTCCACCTGGTTCAGCTCGCCCACGCCGATGCCCGAGACCAGCTCGCCGAGCGGCCCCGGGTCGGGGAGCCGCGAGGCGATCCGGGGGCACACCCGGGCCGCGAGCGCGTCGGCGAAGACCCGCCCGGCGCCCGGTGCCCCCAGGACCTCGGGGTCGCCGCTGAGGACCAGGCGGCAGCCGTCCGGCAGGGACTCCACCAGCATCGCGGCCGTCTCCACGTCCAGCTGCGGCGCGTCGAGCACCACCAGCAGGTCGAGGGCGAAGGCGCCGTCCTCGTCACGGTTCGGGCCGGCCGCCCCGGAGAGCAGGCCGCCGACCGTCACCGCGGTCGCCCCGGCGGCGCCGAGCGCGGACCGGCCGGCGTCGCTGTGGACGGCGACCAGGGCGCGGAGGCCCCGCGCGCGGGCCGCCTCCGCGAGTGCGACCGGCTCGGCGCGGGAGGCCTCGCCGCCCGTGTGCAGGACGAGCCCGTGCGCACCGGCGGCGCGTTCGAGTTCGGAGCCCTCCCACGGCTGGGCCGTGGCGGTCCTGACCAGCCGGGCGAGACCTTCGGCGAGGCTCTCCTCCGCGAGGGCGTACCGGTCGAGCCCGAGCAGCACGGGCGAGGCCGGCTCCTCCGCGGCGGGCCGCTCCGGCTCCTCGGCCGGCTCCTCGTCCTCGTCGGGCTCGGGCTCCGCCGTCTCCTCCTCCTGGAAGACGAGGACCGCCGCCTCGGAGACGGCCGTCTCGACGGCCTCCTCCGGGTCGGGCACCCCGTGCCCGGCCAGTCCGGCGCGCACGGCCTGGACCTCAAGCGCCGTGTGCCCCTGGAGCGCGGCCCGCTCCAGCAGCCACACGGTCAGCGCGACCGTCCGGCGCGGGTCGCCGGGGCCGCACGCGGGGCCGAGGAGCGCCCGCGCGAAACCGTCGGCCTGCTCCGGGCGCACCCCGGGCACCGCGAGCAGCTGCCAGGGGTCCTCGGCCAGGGCCGCCGCCGCGTTCTCGCCGAGGGCGGCGGCGACCTGGCCGGCCAGCGCCTCGGGCGCGCCGCCCTTGGCAAGGACCTCCCGCACGGCGGCCGTGGTGCCGGGCGCCGGCGCGGAGGCCCGCTCGGGCGCGGGGGGCCGTACGGTCGCGGCCGGTGCCGCCTCGGGGGCGGGGCGCCGGGGGGCGGGCTCCGGGGCCTCGTAGAAGGTGCTGCCCGAGGTGCCGCCGCCCTCGACCGCCCGTACCGCCGCGAGCAGGTCCGCCGCGGTGCCGCTCAGCTTGGCACCGCTCGCGACCGTGCCCTCCTTCTCCGCCTTCCGCGCCTCGATCTTCGCCCGCAGCTCCCGCTGCGCGGCGAGTTCGGCCTGCGCTTCGCTCAACTCGGGCGCGGCGGCCGCGTCGGCTGTCCCGTCACCCCCGGACCCGCCCGCGGCCTCCCCAGCGGCGCCCGTCTCCTCGGCCGCCTCCGTCTCCTCGGCCGCGCCCGGCTCTTCGGCCGCCTCCGTCTCCTCGCTCGCGTCCGGCTCCTCGGCCGTGTCCGCCGCGGTGGGCTCCTCGGGGGTGGCGGGGGCCTCGGCAGGGGCCGGGGGGCGGGCTTCGGCGGTGGCCTTCTGCGCGTCCTCGGTGGGTTCCACGGCCTCGGGCGCGGTCTCCCCGGAAGGCTCGGTCACAAGGTGCTCCAGTCGTGATCCGGATAGCGGTGCACGGGCGCCGACACATCGTCCAGCGCCCGACAGATCTCGTCAGGAAGACTAAGGGTCTCCACCGACAACGCGGCCGTGAGCTGCCGTGCCGTGCGCGCGCCGACGATCGGGGCGGTCACTCCGGGCCGGTCGCGGACCCAGGCGAGGGCCACGTGGAGGGGGGTCGTCGCGAGGCCGTCGGCGGCGGTCGTGACCGCGTCGACGATCCGGCTCGCGGCGTCGTCGAGGTACGGCTCCACGAACGGCGCCATGGTCTCCGAGGCGGCCCGGGAGTCGGTCGGGGTCCCGGCGCGGTACTTGCCGGTGAGGACCCCGCGGCCGAGCGGTGACGAGGGCAGCAGGCCTATGCCGAGGTCGAGGGCGGCGGGCAGCACCTCGCGCTCGACGCCGCGCTGGAGGAGCGAGTACTCCAGCTGGGCCCCGGCGAGGCGGGTGCGGTCGCCGGCGAGCTGCCAGGTGCCGGCCTTGGCCAGCTGCCAGCCGCAGAAGTTCGCCACGCCCGCGTACCGGGCGCGCCCGGTACGCACGGCGATGTCGAGGGCCTGGAGGGACTCCTCCAGGGGCGTGCACGGGTCGAAGGCGTGCAGCTGCCACAGGTCCACGTGGTCGGTGCCGAGCCGGGCGAGGGAGGCGTCGAGCGCGGCGAGCAGGTGCCCGCGCGAGCCGTCGGTGCGCCGGTCGGGGTCCGGCACGCTGCCCGCCTTGGTGGACAGGACGAGGTCCTGGCGGGGCACGAGCCGGTCCATCAGACGGCCGAGCAGGTACTCCGCCTCGCCCCCGCCGTACACGTCGGCGGTGTCCACGAGCGTGCCGCCCGCGTCCCAGAACGCCTTCAACTGCTCGGCGGCGTCGTGCTCGTCGGTGTCCCGGCCCCACGTCAGGGTGCCGAGTCCGATGCGCGACACGCGCAGGCCGGTGCGTCCGAGATGCCTCTGCTCCATGGGCGCGAGATTACTGGCCAGGGCACCACGCGGAGAGAGCCTGTGGACAACCGTGCCCTGACGGATGCCCCGGCCGCGCGCTAGAGTCCCGCCCACAGAGACGTTACCGATGGGTAAGGGGTGCGTGGAATGCGGCTCGGCATCAACCTCGGCTACTGGGGCGCCGGCATGGACGGCGACAACCTCGCCGTCGCCCAGGAGGCGGACCGCCTCGGCTACGACGTCTGCTGGGCCGCGGAGGCGTACGGCTCCGACGCGCCCACCGTCCTCGCCTGGGTCGCGGCGAAGACCGAGCGGATCGACGTCGGCTCCGCGATCATGCAGATCCCGGCCCGGCAGCCCGCCATGACGGCGATGACCGCCGCCACCCTCGACTCGCTGACCGGCGGCCGCTTCCGCCTCGGTCTCGGCGTCTCGGGACCGCAGGTCTCCGAGGGCTGGTACGGCGTGAAGTTCGACAAGCCGCTCGCCCGGACCCGCGAGTACGTCGAGATCGTCCGCAAGGCCATGACCCGCGAGCGCCTCAGCTACGACGGCGAGCACTGGACCCTGCCGCTCCCCGGCGGCCCCGGCAAGCCCATCAAGCTGACCGTCCACCCGCAGCGCGAGCACATCCCGCTCTACATCGCGGCGATCGGGCCGAAGAACCTGGAGCAGACCGGCGAGATCGCCGACGGCGCGCTGCTGATCTTCCCCTCCGCCGACCACCTGGAGGAGACCGCGCTCCGCCACCTGCGGGCGGGCCGCGAGAAGGCCGGCCTGACCATGGACGGCTTCGACGTCTGCCCCACCCTGCCGCTGGCGCTCGGGGAGGACGTGAACGCCCTCGCCGACGTGTTCCGCCCGTACACCGCGCTGTACGTCGGCGGTATGGGCAGCCGCAAGCAGAACTTCTACAACCAGCTCGCGCAGCGGATGGGGTACGAGAAGGAGGCCGCCGAGATCCAGGACAAGTACCTGGCCGGCGACAAGACCGGGGCCGCGGCCGCCGTGCCGCACTCGCTGATCGACCAGACCGCCCTGCTCGGTTCCGTCGAGCGGATCGCCGAGCGGATGACGGCGTACGCCGAGGCGGGCGTCACCACCCTCACCCTCGCCCCGGCCGGTTTCACCCTCGACGAGCGGCTCGCGGCCCTGCGGGCGGGCGTCGAGGCGATGGAGCACGCGGGCCTGGCGTAACGCCGGGGCCGCGCCCGGACCGCGAGCCGGGGCCGCACCCGGACCAGGTACGGCTCCCCGGTCCGGGACTCCGGCGGACGGAGTCCGGCGCAGGCGCTCGAAGCCCGCGAGGCCCCAGGGCCTCAGGGTGCGAGAGCGCCGTCAAGGAGGAGAAGTCTGCGGCCGTGGTGGGGGCTCGGGGGGTCTTCCCCGCCACGGCCGTCATGCAGCACAACGCCTTCGCGGGGCCCCCGGTTACGCCTCCGGGGCTCACTCTTTCGGCCGAGCCGTCGGCCCCTGCTGTTGCCCGTCGTGCGGGACCGGACTTGACTCGTTCTTCCCGGACGTACCGGAGTGCGGGCGTCCGCACGGAGGTGGCGGCGATGCTCACGGCCAAGGGCCTGTTCCAGGAAATCATCGACAACGACGAGTCGTTCCGGCTCTTCTGTTCCATCGCCGCGAGCGGCGAGGCCCAGGGCGGCTGGGAGAACGCCCGGATCGCGGCCCTCGTCGCGCCCGGGATGCGGGACCTCACACCCAAGATCACCCGACACGGCGCCGACGAGGAAAAGCACGGCCGGATCTTCAACGCGTTGATGAGGAAGCGCGGCCTCGAACCCGTCCCGGTGCCTCCCGACACCGACTACACGATGCTGCTCGAAGAGCGCGGCATCGGCCTCGCGCACGACAAGCTCCGCCGCGACGAGCCGCTGACCGAGGAGGACGTGGTCGTCTACCTCGCGCACAGCAGGGTCACCGAGGAGCGCGCCGCCGAGCAGATGCAGCTCCTGGTGAAGCACTTCGGGGACCATCCGGAACTCGGCAAGGCGATCCGGATGATCTGCAACGACGAGGACAACCACCTCGCCTACTGCCACGAGGAGCTGCTCCGGCTCGCCCGCGCGGGCCACGGCCGGCTCATCCAGCGGACCCTGCGCGAGTCGGCGCTGGCCGAGATCCGGGTCTACCGGGACGTCAGCCTCGCGGTGATGCGGCACATGGGCCGGATCCTGGAGTGGCCCAGGGCGAAGTCGGCCGTCCTCGCCGCCGGGATCCACGGCGTGTACGCGTACGACCGGGCGGCCGGCTGGCACCGGATGGTCGGCCTGCGGATGCCGGAGCGGCTGGACGCCCTCGGCGGCCCCCCGGTCCCCGCGCCCGCCTTCTGAGCCCGCCGCGCGTCACATCCAGCCGCGGCGCTTGAAGAGCCGGTACAGCGTGACGACGATGCCTGTCATCACGACGATCACGACCGGGTAGGACCCCACCCACCGCAGCTCGGGCATGTGGTCGAAGTTCATCCCGTAGATCCCGGCGACCATCGTCGGGACCGCGGCCATGGCGGCCCACGCGGAGATCTTCCGCATGTCGTCGTTCTGCCGCACGCCCATCTGCGCGAGATGGGCCGACAGCACGTCGGAGAGCAGCCGGTCGAGGCCTTCCACCTGTTCGTTGGAGCGCAGCAGGTGGTCGTTGACGTCACGGAAGAAGGGCTGCGCCTCCTCGTTCACGAAGGGCACCGCGCCGGCCGTCAGCCGGGACATCGGCCCGGCCAGCGGACCGCTGGCCCGGCGGAACTCGAGGACCTGCCGCTTGGCCGTGTAGATCCGCTCGGCGGTGTTCGACGGATTGCCCCCGGAAGGTGCGAAGACGTCGGCCTCCAGCTCCTCCAGGTCCACCTGGAGCTCGCCCGTCACGTCCAGGTAGTGGTCCACGATCGCGTCGCTCACCGCGTACAGCACGGCCGTGGGCCCGTGCTTCAGGACCTCCGGGTCGGCCTCCAGGCGCTTGCGCACCGCCATCAGGGGCGCGCCCTCGCCGTGCCGGACCGTGACCACGAACGAGTCGCCCATGAAGATCATCAGCTCGCCGGACGAGACCCGGTCGCTCTCCGGCTCGTACACGACCGGCTTGAGCACCACGAACAGCGAGTCGTCGTAGACCTCCAGCTTGGGTCGCTGGTGGGCCTTCAGCGCGTCCTCGACGGCCAGTGGATGCAGCGCGAACTCCGAGGCCACGTGGTCGAACTCGGCCTCCGTGGGCTCGTGCAGACCCACCCACAGGAAGGCGTCCCCGGTCGCCCGGGCCAGGTCCAGGGCGTCGGAGAGGTCGGCGGGTCCGTCCGTGCGGCGCCCGTCGCGGTAGATGGCAGAGTCCACGATCACGCGGCGCATTCTCCCCCGAACGGCCCCGGCACGCACGCGTGCGGCGGCTCCCGGTGGGCCGGAGCCCGGCCGGAGCGGCGGGGCGCCCCCGTAGGCTGGCCCGCATGGCCACGCTGATCCTCGTCCGGCACGGACGCTCCACCGCCAACACCTCCGGGGTCCTCGCCGGGCGCACGCCCGGGATCGCGCTCGACGAGCGGGGGGCCGCGCAGGCCGCCGCCCTGCCGGGGCGCCTCGCGGGCGTCCCGCTCGCCGCCGCCGTCTCCAGCCCCCTCCAGCGCTGCCGGGAGACCCTGCGGCCGCTCCTGGACGCCCGCCCTGAGCTCCCCCTCCACGTCGAGGACCGGATCAACGAGTGCGACTACGGCGACTGGTCGGGCCGCAAGCTGGCCGAGCTCAACGACGAGCCCCTGATGGACGTCGTCCAGGGGCACGCCTCCGCCGCGGCCTTCCCCGGCGGCGAGTCGATGCGCGCCATGCAGAACCGGGCCGTCGAGGCCGTACGCGACTGGAACGCCCGGATCGAGGCCGAGCACGGCGAGGACGCCACGTACCTCATGTGCTCCCACGGGGACATCGTGAAGTCGGTCGTGGCCGACGCCCTCGGCCTCCACCTCGACCTCTTCCAGCGCGTCCACGTCGACCCCTGCTCGGTCACCGTCATCCGCTACACGCGCCTGCGTCCCTTCCTCCTCCGCCTCGGCGACACCGGGGACTTCGCCGGACTCGCCCCCCGCGAGCACCCCGACAGCAGTGGGACGGCGGAGGTCGGGGGTGGTGCGGGCGCGGCGTGATCCCCTTGCGCAGTAGGGTGGACGCGCCGCTGTAGTACGACCGTCGAGACGCAAGGGAGTCGGGAACGTGTCCCGTCAGGTGTTCCTCTACGACCCACCGGAGCGTTTCGTGGCCGGCACGGTCGGGCTGCCTGGCCGCCGTACCTTCTTCCTCCAGGCGTCCGCGGCCGGCCGCGTCACCAGCGTCGCCCTGGAGAAGACCCAGGTCGCCGCGCTGGCCGAGCGCATCGACGAGCTCCTCGACGAGGTCGTGCGCCGCACCGGGGGCAACGCCCCGGTCCCCGCGGTCGCCCCGGCCGAGATCGCCGACACCGCGCCGCTCGACGCCCCCGTCGAGGAGGAGTTCCGGGTCGGCACCATGGCGCTCGCCTGGGACGGCGAGGAGCAGCGGATGATCGTCGAGGCGCAGGCGCTCGTGGAGCTCGACGCGGACTCCGAGGAGGACCTCGCGGCGGCCGAGGAGCGGCTGCTCCAGGACGAGGAGAACGGCCCGCCGATGCTCCGGGTCCGCCTCAGCGGGGCCCAGGCCCGGGCCTTCGCCAAGCGGGCCCTGGACGTCGTCAACGCCGGCCGGCCGCCGTGCCCGCTGTGCAGTCTGCCGCTCGACCCCGAGGGGCACGTCTGCCCGCGCCAGAACGGATACCGCCGCGGAGCATGAGCAGCAGCCCTTCGACCCCGACGGACGCGGAGCTGCTCGCCCAGGGTGAGCTGACCGTGCGCGGCCGGGTCCGCGAGGCGTCCAACGCCGTGCTGTACTGCTCCGTCGCGTACGGGGGCCGCGAGGCGGCCTGCGTGTACAAGCCCGTCGCGGGGGAGCAGCCCCTGTGGGACTTCCCCGACGGGACCCTCGCCCAGCGCGAGGTCGCCGCGTACGAGCTCTCCGAGGCCACCGGCTGGGGGCTGATCCCGCCGACGGTGCTCCGCGACGGGCCGTACGGGGAGGGCATGGTCCAGCTGTGGATCGAGGCGGACCCCGGGGCGCGGCTGCTCGCCCTCACGGACGACGACGAGGCCGGCGAGGGCTGGAAGGCCGTGGGGCCCGCGCAGGTGGACGAGGACCGCACCGCGCTGCTCGTGCACGCGGACACCCCCGAGCTGCGGCGGCTGGCCGTCCTGGACGCCGTCATCAACAACGGCGACCGGAAGGGCGGGCACCTGCTGCCGGCGCCGGACGGGCGTCTGTACGGGATCGACCACGGCGTCACGTTCCACGTCGACGACAAGCTGCGGACCCTGCTGTGGGGCTGGGCGGGCGAGGAACTGCCCGAGGAGGCGGCCGGGGTGCTCGACGGCCTCGACCGCTCCCTGGCCCCGGGAGCGCCGCTCGCCGCCCGTCTGGCGGAACTGCTGACCGGCCCCGAGGTGGCGGCGGTACGCGCCCGCGTGGGGGCGCTGCGGGCGACCGGACGCCACCCGGAGCCCTCGGGGCAGTGGCCGGCGATCCCCTGGCCGCCGGTCTGAGCCCGGGCCGAACGGTTTCGGCCATGGTGCCGGAGCGGACGTGCACCCCTGGGGGGTATGCACGCAAGCCCCCGACCCGCAAGACCGCCTAATCGGTCAAGATCCCGGATCCGGTTCGTATCCGGAACACCTGTCCGGTTACGCTCGGGTCATGCATGCCTGGCCCGCTTCTGAGGTCCCCGCCCTTCCCGGCAAGGGCCGCGACCTCCGGATCCACGACACCGCGACCGGCGGACGAGTCACCCTCGCCCCCGGCCCCGTCGCCCGTATCTACGTCTGCGGCATCACGCCGTACGACGCGACCCACATGGGTCACGCGGCGACCTACAACGCGTTCGACCTCGTTCAGCGCGTGTGGCTCGACACCAAGCGGCAGGTGCACTACGTCCAGAACGTGACGGACGTGGACGACCCGCTCCTGGAGCGCGCGATCCGCGACGGCATCGACTGGGTCGGCCTCGCCGAGCGCGAGACCGCCCTGTTCCGCGAGGACATGACCGCCCTGCGGATGCTGCCCCCGCAGCACTACATCGGCGCCGTCGAGGCCATACCGGGCATCGTGCCGCTCGTCGAGCGCCTCCGGGACGCGGGCGCCGCGTACGAGCTGGACGGCGACGTCTACTTCTCCGTCGACGCCGACCCGCACTTCGGCGAGGTCTCGCACTACAGCGCCGAGCTCATGCGCCACCTCTCCGCCGAGCGCGGCGGCGACCCGGAGCGCCCCGGCAAGAAGAACCCGCTCGACCCGATGCTGTGGATGGCCGCCCGCGAGGGCGAGCCGAGCTGGGACGGCGGCAGCCTCGGCGCCGGGCGTCCGGGCTGGCACATCGAGTGCGTCGCCATCGCCCTCGACCACCTCGGCATGGGCTTCGACGTGCAGGGCGGCGGCTCCGACCTGATCTTCCCGCACCACGAGATGGGCGCCTCGCACGCCCAGACCCTCACCGGCGAGTACCCGATGGCCAAGGCGTACGTCCACGCCGGGATGGTCGCGCTCGACGGCGAGAAGATGTCCAAGTCCAAGGGCAACCTGGTCTTCGTCTCCAAGCTGCGCAGGGACGGCGTCGACCCGGCCGCGATCCGGCTCGCGCTCCTCTCCCACCGCTACCGCGACGACTGGGAGTGGACCGACCAGGTCCTCCAGGACGCCGTGGAGCGCCTCGGCCGCTGGCGCGCCGCCGTGTCCCGGCCCGACGGCACGCCCGCCGACGCCCTGGTCGAGGAGCTCCGCGAGGCGCTCTCGGACGACCTCGACACCCCCACGGCGCTCGCCGCGGTGGACCGCTGGGCCGCGCTCCAGACGGCCGAGGGCGGCGACGACGAATCCGCCCCCGGGCTCGTCTCCCGCGCGGTCGACGCGCTCCTGGGTGTCGCCCTGTAGCAGCCGCCCGTTCCAACTCGCTTGTCCGGAACCGCCCTTGGACTTCTTCAGGAAGTTCGGGGGCGGTTCCTTTTTGTCCTGTCGCGATGCTCGAATCTGCGCTAAATAGGCTCCATGCAATCATCAATGCGCATGAGAGCTGCAGTCGTCGGTGCACTCCTCGGGTTCGTCGCCACCCTCGCGGGACCCGGTGCCACCGCCACGGCCGATCCGTCCGACACCACCGTCGGCGACGTCACCGGCTTCGCCGCCGACGGGCCCGTCTACCGGCTGACCGCCGGCCACGCCGAGGCCCGCGTGTCCTTCGTCACCGCCGACACCTTCCGCATCGAACTCGCCCCCGACGGCAAGTTCACCGACCCCACCGGCACCGACATCACCCTGCCCCAGGGCCCGGCGCCGGCCACCACCTGGCGCGACCTCGGCGACCGGTACGAACTCGGCACCGCCGACGTGACCCTGCGCGCCTACAAGGCGCCGCTCCGCTTCGCGGCCGTACGCGCCGACGGCACCCCCCTCTGGTCCGAGACCCAGGGCCTCACCTGGAACCAGGACCGCACCGTCCAGACCCTCGCCCGCGGCGCCGCGGAGCAGTTCTACGGCGCCGGCATGCAGAACGGCCGGGGCAACACCTCCCACCGCGGCAAGACGGTCGAGGTCGGCGTCGACTACAACTGGAACGACGGCGGCCACCCCAACTCCGTCCCGTTCTACCTCTCCTCCGCCGGCTACGGCGTCTACCGCAACACCTACGCCCCCAACACCTACGCCTTCACCGAGCCCGTCACCACCACCGCGAAGGAACGGCGCTTCGACGCCTACTACTTCACCGGCACCGGCGCCGACGCCGCCAAGGACGTCATCGGCCAGTACACCCGGCTCACCGGCAAGCCCTTCATGCCGCCCGTGTACGGCCTGGAGATCGGCGACGCCGACTGCTACCTCCACAACGCCAACCGCGGCGAGCGCCACACCCTCGACGCCCTGAAGGTCGCCGACGGCTACGTCGAGAACGACATGCCCAACGGCTGGATGCTCGTCAACGACGGCTACGGCTGCGGCTACGAGAACCTCGCCGAGGCCTCCACCGGACTCGGCGAGCGGGGCATGAAGCTCGGCCTGTGGACCGAGGACGGCCTCGACAAGCTCGCCGACCAGGTCAAGGCCGGCCAGCGGGTCGCCAAGCTCGACGTCGCCTGGGTCGGCGCGGGCTACAAGTTCGCCCTCGACGGCTGCAAGGACGCCCACGCCGGCATCGAGGCCAACAGCGACGCCCGCGGCTTCACCTGGGCCCCCGAGAGCTGGTCCGGAGCCCAGCGCTGCGGCGTCCAGTGGTCCGGGGACCAGTCCGGCAGCTGGGAGTACATCCGCTGGCAGATACCCACCTACGCCGGCGCGTCCATGTCCGGCCTCGCGTACACCACCGGAGACGTCGACGGCATCTTCGGCGGCAGCGCCAAGACGTACACCCGCGACCTCCAGTGGAAGACCTTCCTGCCCGTCACCATGACCATGGACGGCTGGGCGCCCACCGACAAGCAGCCCTTCCGCTACGGCGAGCCGTACACCACGATCAACCGCGCCTCCCTCAAGCTCCACGAGGCCCTGCTCCCGTACGTCTACAGCCACGCCCACCGGGCCACGAAGACCGGCGTCGGCCTCGCCAGGCCGCTGGCCCTCGAATACCCGGACGACCCCAAGGCCGCGGGCGACGCCGCGAAGTACGAGTTCCTCAGCGGCGAGGACTTCCTCGTCGCCCCCGTCTACCAGGACGCCGTCGAACGCGACGGCATCTACCTCCCCCGGGGCACCTGGATCGACTACTGGAACGGGCGCACCTACGAGGGCCCGGTCACGATCGACGACTACAGCGCGCCGCTCGACACCCTGCCCCTCTTCGTACGGGCCGGGGCGACCGTCCCGATGTGGCCCGGCGGCATCCGCTCGTACACCGACCGCGCCCCCGGAGACCCGCTCGCCTGGGACGTCTACCCCAAGGGCAGCTCCTCCTTCGAGCTGTACGAGGACGACGGCGTCACCCGCGAGCACCGCACCGGCCGGTACGCCACCCAGCGCGCCGAGGTCAGCGCCCCGAACGCCGGCCCCGGGGACGTCACCGTCCGCGTCGGCCCCAGCAACGGCAGCTACACCGGCAAGCCGGCCGCCCGGCCGTACGCCTTCACCGTCCACACCGGCGACGCCCCCGACGGCGTCCGGCTCGACGGGCGCAAGCTGCCCGGCCTCACCTCCCGCGCCGCCCTCGCCGCCGCCGCCGAGGGCTGGTGGTACGACCGCGACGAGCGCGGGGGAGTGGTCCGGGTCAAGACCAAGGCCCTGTCCACCGGCCGCGGCTTCGAACTGCGGCTGACCGCCACCAGCGCCGTCGGCGGCCCCGTACCGGGCGCCTCCGCCGTCCTGGCCGCACCCACCGGGCAGGAACTCGGCGCGGGCACCCCGGGCACGGTCGCCGTCGACGTCACGGCCGGCTCCCGGGACGCCACCGACGTCCGGGTCTCCCTGGACGTCCCGGCCGGCTGGCAGGTCACCCCGGCCGCGCCGCTCGCCCGCGTCCCGGCCGGCACCACCCGCCGGGTCGAGGTCGCCGTCACGCCCGCGGCGGACGCGAAGCCCGGCGAGGCCACCCTGACGGCGACCGCCCGCCACCGCGCCGCCGGCACCGACCGGACCGCCACCCAGCGGCTCGCGGTCGGCGTGATGCCCGCGCCGCCCACCGGCGACGCCTGGGCGAGCGACCTGGTGTGGCTGCGCTCCACGAACGGCTGGGGACCGCCCGAACGCGACCGTTCCAACGGCGAGTCCGGCGCCGCCGACGGGCGGACCCTCACCCTCGCGGGCACGGCCTACGAGAAGGGGATCGGCGCCCACGCCGACTCCGACATCGAGCTCTACCTGGGCGGCCGCTGCACCGCCCTGACGGCCGACGTCGGCATCGACGACGAGATCGACGGCTACGGGGAGGTGGCCTTCTCCGTCGAGGCCGACGGCCGGGTCCTGTGGACCTCGCCCCGGCTGACCGGAGCCTCCGCGACCCTGCCCGTGAACGTCGACGTGACCGGGGCGCGCCACCTCCGGCTGCGGATCACGGACACCAACGGGTCCAAGAGCGGCGACCACGGGGACTGGGCGGCGGCCCGTCTCCACTGTGGCTGATCTTCGCCTCGTACCCGCGAGATCCGGCCAAGTCCCGTGCGGAACAAGCGTGTTGTGATGGGCTGTGGGTGCCAATAGACCGTTTGTACGAAAGGGCACTCAGTGCAGCATCGCCTCGCACGCAGAGGATTCCTGGGAGCCGCCGCCGCCCTCGGCGCGGCGGCTCTCACCGGCCCGCTCGCCGCGGGCACGGCACAGGCGGCCGCACCCGGTGGGCGGTGGCCCACCGGGATACCGCTCCCGCTGGGCTTCCAGCCGGAGGGCATCGCCATCGGCCACAGCCCGTACGCCTACTTCGGCTCGCTCGGCAACGGCGCCGTCCACCGGGCCTCACTGGCCACCGGCGAGGGCAGGATCGTCCACCAGGGCCTCGGCGACGGGCACTCCACCGTCGGCCTCAAGATCGACCGGGCCGAACGGCGGCTCTTCCTCTCCGGCGGCTGGAGCCGGGAGATCCGGGTCGTCGACGCCCGCTCCGGTGCGCTCCTGCGCAACTTCACCGGCCTCGGCGCCGACACCACCATGGTCAACGACGTCGTCCTCACCCCCGGCGCCGCCTGGTTCACCGACTCCTTCCAGCCCCAGCTCTACCGCCTCGACCTCGACCGCACCGGCGAACCCGGCCGCGAGGTGACCACCGTCCCGCTCGGCGGCGACTGGACGCAGGGCGCCGACTTCACCGCCAACGGCATCGAGCGCACCCCCGACGGCCGGGCCCTGCTCGTGGTCAACGTCTTCCGTGACGGCGGCACGCTCCTGCGCGTCGACCCGCGCACCGGCACCGCCCGCGCCGTCGACCTCGGCGACCTGCGGATCCCGCACGGGGACGGCCTGCTGCTCCTCGGCCGCGACCTGTACGTCGTCCAGCAGGCGATCAACCAGATCGACGTGGTCCGGCTCGACGCGACCGGCTCGCGCGGCACCGCCATCGCCCGGATCACCGACCCGGAGCGGTTCCGCGTCCCCACCACCGCCGCGGCCTGGGGCGACCGGATCTACCTGCCCAACGCCCGGTTCGGCCTGGACCCGGACCCCACCACCGTCGCCTACGACGCGGTGTCCGTGCCGCGCGTCTGATCCGCGGTCGGGACCGAACGGGCCCGGAAAGCCGGACGGGAGGGGCGGCCGCGCCACCCCTCCCGTTCCGGTCACTCCTCGGCGTCGCCGCCCGCGCCCTCGACGGGCGGCTCGGGCTCGGCCCCCGGGCCCTTCGCCGGCTCGGCGCCGGACTCCCCGCCCGGCCCGCCGGCCGCCTCCGCGGGCGGCTCGGCGTCCGGCCGCGGCGCGGGATCCGGCTGCTCCGCGCCCGGTACGGCCTCCGGCCCCGGCTGCTCCGGCTTCGGCGGCCGCGTCCGGCCGCTGCCGGCGTCCCGCAGGAACGGCGAGTCGCCGCCGTCCGTCGCCACGCCGGGACCCGGACCGGTGCCGGGCTCGCGCCGCCGCAGGTACCGCTCGAACTCGCGGGCGATGGCCTCGCCCGAGGCCTCCGGCAGCTCCGCCGTGTCCCGCGCCTCCTCCAGGGTCTGCACGTACTCGGCGACCTCGCTGTCCTCGGCCGCCAGCTGGTCCACGCCCAGCTGCCAGGCCCGCGCGTCCTCGGGCAGCTCGCCCAGCGGGATGCGCAGCCCGATCAGGTCCTCCAGGCGGTTGAGGAGCGCCAGGGTCGCCTTCGGGTTCGGCGGCTGCGACACGTAGTGCGGCACCGCCGCCCACAGGCTCACCGCCGGCACGCCCGCGTGCGTGCACGCCTCCTGGAGGATGCCGACGATGCCCGTCGGGCCCTCGTACCGGGTCTCCTCCAGGTCCATCGTCCGCGCCAGGTCCGGGTCGGAGGTGACCCCGCTGACCGGGACCGGCCGGGTGTGCGGGGTGTCGCCGAGCAGCGCGCCCAGGATCACCACCATCTCCACGCCCAGCTCGTGGGCGAAGGCGAGCAGCTCGTTGCAGAAGGAGCGCCAGCGCATCGAGGGCTCGATCCCGCGGACCAGCACCAGGTCGCGGGGCTTGTCGCCGCCGACCCGGACCACGGAGAGCCGGGTCGTCGGCCAGGTGATCTTCCGGACACCGTTGTCCAGGAAGACCGTGGGCCGGTTGACCTGGAAGTCGTAGTAGTCCTCGGCGTCGAGCGCCGCGAAGACCTCGCCCTTCCATTCCCGGTCCAGGTGGGCGACCGCGGTGGAGGCGGCGTCGCCGGCGTCGTTCCAGCCTTCGAACGCGGCCACCATGACCGGGTCGATCAGCTCGGGTACCCCCTCGAGCTCGATCACCCAGCGCCTCCTTTTCGAAGTTCCTGTCGTACGGACCAACCTTACGGCTTTCCGGCGACCCGTCCGCAGCCCCCGGACATCCCCGAAAACCCGTGCGGCCTTGATCGACTACCCAGGAACTCCCCTCCGCACACGGCGGTCCCGCACCTCCCCTCACTCCTCCCAGAGGGGGCTCGGAGCCTCCCTCCGCACCACCGGCGCGATCTCCTCCGCGAAGCGCTGGAGCGTCTCGGCCTGCTCGGCCGTCGACTGGCCGAAGGCGTCGACCGTCACCGACTGCAGGTCGTGCCGGTAGTGCGCGTGGAAGCCGAGGATCTTGTCGATGATCTGCTGCGGCGAGCCGATCAGCTGGGGACCGCCCGCGACGGCGTCCTCGATCGTGCGGAACGGCGTGTTGTACCCGGCCCTCCCCTCCAGGTGCGGCCGGAAGCTCTGCCGGACCTTCGCCTCGTACAGGTCCTTGTGGCGGGAGACCGCCTGCTCGGGGGTGTCCGCGATGAGCAGGCCGCCGGAACCGGCCGCCACGCGCGCGTGCGCCGGGTCGTGGCCGTACTCCTCGAACTTCTCGCGGTAGTGGGCGATGAGCTTCGCGTACGCCTCGCGCGGCTGGATCGCGTTGGCGGTGAAGAGCGGATCGCCGTGCTTCGCCGCGAGCTCGGGGGAGTTCAGGCTGGTGGCCGAGCCGTGCCAGATCCGGGGCGCGCCGTCGTACGGGCGGGGGATCGTGGTGACGTTCTTCAGCGGGGGACGGAACTCGCCCTCCCAGTCGACGCCCTCCTCCGTCCAGAGCCGGCGGAGGAGCTCGTACTTCTCCTTCTGGAGGTCCCACTGCCGCTCCTCGTCCAGGCCGAAGAGGTCGAAGTGCCCGGCCTCCGCGCCCTTGCCGACGACCAGTTCGAGCCGGCCGCGGGACAACTGGTCGAGCGTGGCGAAGTCCTCGGCGACCCGGACGGGGTCGAGGACCGCGACCACCGTGACGCCGGTGAGCAGCCTGATCCGGGTGGTGCGCGCGGCGAGCGCGGCGAGCAGGACGGTCGGGGCCGAGGAGAGGAACGGGCCCGCGTGCCGCTCCCCGACCGCGTACGCGTCGAAGCCGAGGCGCTCGGCGGTCTCGCCGAGCGCGACGACCTGCTCCAACCGGTCTGCGGCGGTGGTCAGTTCGCCGGTGAGCGGGTGGGGTGAGTGGGGGACGATCGAGAGCACCTGAAACTTCATGCCCCCACTCTGCGCGCCGAGTGTTGCGGCCGTGCGGACGGCGCGTGGCACGCCGCGGGGGCGACCCCTCGAAGAGGAACCGCCCCCGGGTGTACGGGTGTTACTTGCCCAGCATCGACTCGACGCCGGCGCGGACCTCGTCCGTGGCCAGGCCCCGGATCGTCAGCGTCGTACGGCGGCGCAGGACGTCGTCCGCCGTCTCGGCCCACTCGTGGTCGCGGGCGTAGGCGACCTGCGCCCAGATCTCCGGCGCGTCCGGGTGGATCCGGCGGGCCAGGTCCGGGTTCTCGTTCGCCATGCGGGCGATCTCGAAGGACAGCGAGCCGTAGTGCGTCGCCAGGTGCTTGGCGGTGTCGGCGGCCATCCGGGGGCCGGGCGCCGGGCCGTCGACGAGCAGCCGGTGCGCGACCGCGTTCGGGTTGGCTATGCCGGGCAGCGGCAGCCGCTTCGGCAGCGCGGACACCGGCTCGTAGTCCTCGCCCAGCGGGTGGCCGGGGAGCTGCTCCAGCTTCTTCATGACCGTGCGGCCGATGTGGCGGAAGGTCGTCCACTTGCCGCCGGCGACCGACAGCATGCCGCCGCGGCCCTCGGTGACGACCGTCTCGCGCTTCGCCTTGGAGGTGTCGCCGGGACCGCCCGGGAGCACCCGCAGACCGGCGAAGGAGTAGGTGATGAGGTCGCGCGACAGCTGCTGGTCGCGGATGGAGAAGGCGGCCTCGTCCAGGATCTGGGCGGTGTCCTTCTCGGTGACCTCGACCTGGCCCGGGTCGCCCTCGTACTCCTCGTCGGTGGTGCCGAGGAGCAGCATGTCCTCCCAGGGGAGGGCGAAGGTGATGCGGTACTTGTCGATCGGGGTGGCCAGCGCGGCCTTCCACGGCGAGGTCCGCTTGAGGACCAGGTGCGCGCCCTTGGAGAGGCGGATGGAGGGGGCCGCGTTCGGGTCCTCCATCCTGCGCAGGTGGTCGACCCACGGGCCGGTCGCGTTGAGCACGAGGCGGGCGGTGACGCCGAACTCGTCGCCGCTGGTGCGGTCCTTGAGCTCGGCGCCGGTGACCCGGCCCCGGGTGAAGCGCAGTCCGGTCACCTCGGCGTGGTTGAGGACGGTGGCGCCGGCGTCGACCGCCGCGCGGACGGTCATCAGGGCCATCCGGGCGTCGTTCATCTGGTCGTCGCCGTAGACGGCCACGGCCTTCAGGTTGTCCGTCCGCAGCTCCGGCACGTCCTGCGCGGCCTTGGCGGGGGAGAGCAGGTGCCCGACGCCGTCGCCGAAGGCCGAGAGGGCGCTGTAGGCGAAGACGCCGGCGCCGAGCTTGGCCGCGCCGTGCGGGCCGCCCTTGTAGACGGGCAGGTAGAAGGTCAGGGGGTTGGCGAGGTGCGGTGCCACCTGGCGGGAGACCGCACGCCGCTCGAAGTGGTTCTCCGCGACCAGCTTCACCGCGCCGGTCTGCAGGTAGCGCAGGCCGCCGTGGAGGAGCTTCGAGGAGGCGGAGGAGGTGGCGCCGGCGAAGTCGCCGGCGTCCACCAGGGCCACCCGCAGGCCCGACTGCGCGGCGTGCCAGGCGGTGGAGATGCCCAGGATGCCACCGCCGATCACCAGGAGGTCGTACGTCGCCTTGGAAAGCTGGTCCCGGGTCTCGGCGCGGCTCGGCAGGGAGCCGGACGCCGGGTGCGTCCCGAGGGCAGGGACGCTCTGCAGGGTGGTCATGTCGTATTACTCCTCGTCCTCGATCCAGCCCATGGTCCGCTCGACGGCCTTGAGCCAGCTCTTGTACTCGCGGTCACGCTTGTCGGCGTCCATGCGAGGGGTCCATTCCGCGGCACGGCGCCAGTTGGCGCGCAGCGCGTCGGTGTCCGGCCAGAAGCCGACGGCCAGACCGGCGGCGTAGGCGGCACCGAGGCAGGTGGTCTCGGCGACCATCGGACGCACGACGGGCGCGTCCAGGAAGTCCGAGAGGGTCTGCATCAGCAGGTTGTTGGAGGTCATGCCGCCGTCGACCTTGAGCGCGGTCAGCTCGACGCCGGAGTCCTTCGTCATGGCGTCGGTGATCTCGCGGGTCTGCCAGGCGGTGGCCTCCAGGACGGCGCGGGCGATGTGCGCCTTGGTGACGTACCGGGTGAGGCCGGCGATCACACCGCGGGCGTCGGAGCGCCAGTACGGGGCGAACAGGCCGGAGAAGGCCGGCACGAAGTAGGCGCCGCCGTTGTCCTCGACCGAGGACGCGAGGGTCTCGATCTCGGCGGCGGACTTGATGAGGCCCATCTGGTCGCGCATCCACTGCACCAGCGAACCGGTGACGGCGATCGAGCCCTCCAGGGCGTAGACCGGCTTGGCGTCGCCGATCTGGTAGCCGACCGTGGTCAGCAGGCCGCTGTAGGAGTTGATGATCTTGTCGCCGGTGTTCATCAGCATGAACGTGCCGGTGCCGTACGTGGACTTGGCCTCGCCCTCGGCGAAACAGGTCTGGCCGAACAGGGCCGCCTGCTGGTCGCCCAGCGCGGAGGCGACCGGGATGCCGTCCAGGACGCCGCCCTTGACCTGGCCGTAGACCTCGGCGGACGAGCGGATCTCGGGCAGCACGGCCGCCGGGATCTCCATGGACTGGAGGATCTTGTCGTCCCACTCCATGGTGTGCAGGTTCATCAGCATGGTGCGCGAGGCGTTGGTGACGTCCGTGACGTGGACGCCGCCGTCGACGCCGCCGGTCAGGTTCCAGATGACCCAGGAGTCCATGGTGCCGAAGAGGATCTCGCCGCGCTCGGCGCGCTCGCGGAGCCCCTCGACGTTGTCGAGCAGCCAGCGGACCTTCGGGCCGGAGAAGTACGAGGCGAGCGGGAGGCCGGTCTCGCGGCGGAAGCGGTCCTGGCCGACGTTGCGGCCGAGTTCCTTGCAGAGCGCGTCGGTGCGGGTGTCCTGCCAGACGAGGGCGTTGTGGACGGGCTCGCCGGTGTTCCTGTCCCAGAGCAGCGTGGTCTCGCGCTGGTTGGTGATGCCGATGGCCTTGACGTCGGAGGCGGCGATGCCGCCCTTCGTCAGGGCGCCGGCGACGACCTCCTGGACGTTGGTCCAGATCTCGGCGGCGTCGTGCTCCACCCAGCCCGGCTTCGGGAAGATCTGCTCGTGCTCCTTCTGGTCGACCGAGACGATCCGGCCGTCCTTGTCGAAGACGATGCAGCGGGAGGAGGTGGTGCCCTGGTCGATGGCCGCGATGAACGGGCCGGAGGTGTGTGCGTCGGTCACGGTGTGCTCCAAGGGGGTCTGGAAGAAGGACGGCTCAGGCGAACGCGATGTTGTAGATACCCGCGGCGATGGCGCCACCGATCAGCGGACCGACGACCGGGATCCAGGAGTAGCCCCAGTCGGAGGTGCCCTTGTGCGGCAGCGGGAGCAGGGCGTGCACGATGCGCGGGCCGAGGTCACGGGCCGGGTTGATCGCGTAACCGGTCGGGCCGCCGAGCGAGAGGCCGATGGAGACCACGACGAACGAGGTGATCAGGGCGCCTATGACGCCGAGGCCCTTGCCGCTGTCGTTGAGGCCCTGGGTGAGCACGGCCAGGACGAGCACGACGGTGCCGATGATCTCGGTGGCCAGGTTCTGCCAGGTGTTCCGGATCTCGGGGCCGGTGGAGAAGATGCCGAGCACCGGGCCGGGGCCCTCGATCGGCTTCCTGCCGGAGGCCTCGGGGTCGGCGAGGTGCGCCTGGAACTGGCCGTAGTAGGCCACCCAGACGAGCGCCGCACCGATCATGGCGCCGAGCATCTGGCCCGCGATGTAGACGGGGACGTTGCCCCACTCGCCGTCCTTGATCGCGATTCCGACCGTGACGGCGGGGTTCAGATGGGCGCCCGAGAGGGAAGCCGTCATGTAGACGGCCGTCATGACGGCGAAGCCCCACCCGAAGGTGATCGCGAGCCAGCCCGCGTTGCGGGCCTTGGAGCCCTTGAGCGTCACGGCGGCGCACACGCCGCCGCCGAGCAGAATGAGTACGGCGGTACCGATGGTCTCGCCGAGGAAGATGTCGGAGCTGGACACCCGCGACTCCTTTGTCCTTCGTCCAGGGGAAGGCGAACCCCGGGTCCCTCCGGTGGTCCGCGCCCTCGTGTTGAGGGCGTTACGGCCCTTGGCGCTGCCACACTCTAGCGCGTATTGCCGTTAGGTGTTCGGCATTGCCGACCGATGAACGGAAGTTTTGCCCCCGGGTTAACAGCGCGTCAAGGGTCCGGGGAACGAAAAACCCGCCGATAACGCGATCGTTACCGACGGGTTCAGTCGTGTTCGGGTGTGGTGGGAGCGCGTGCCTCCCGGGCGCGTCAGAAGCGGCCGGCCCCCAGGTCCCGCGACACCGCACGGGCGCAGTCCCGCACCGCCGCCACCAGCTCGGGGCGCAGCTCCCCGCCCGGGCAGAGCCGCTCCACGGCGCCCGTCACGGCCACCGCGCCCACCGGCATCCGCCGGCGGTCGTGGATCGGCGCCGCCACCGAGGCCACGCCCTCCCAGGTCTCCTCGGCGTCCGCGGCCCAGCCGCGGGCCCGCACCAGGTCGAGCAGCTCCTCGAACTCCCCGGTCTCCGTGGTCGTCCGCGGCGTGAACGCCTCCCGCTCGACCTCCAGCACCTCGCTGTGCGCCACCGGGTCGTACGCCGAGAGGACCTTGCCGAGCGCCGTGGAGTGCAGCGGCTGCATGGCCCCCACCTCCAGGACCTGGCGGCTGTCGTCCGGCCGGAAGACGTGGTGCACGATCAGGACGCCGCGCTGGTGCAGCACCCCCAGGTGGACGCTCTCGCCGCTGGACCGTGCCAGGTCGTCCGTCCAGACCAGGGCTCGCGCCCGCAGTTCGTGCACGTCCAGATAGCTGTTGCCGAGCCGCAGCAGCTCGGCGCCCAGCTGGTAGCGGCCGGAGGCCGGCTCCTGCTCCACGAAGCCCTCCGCCTGGAGGGTGCGCAGGATGCCGTGCGCCGTTCCCTTGGCCAGCCCCAGTGAGGACGCGATGTCGGACAGTCCGAGCCGGCGCTCGCCGCCCGCGAGCAGTCGCAGCATGGCCGCCGCCCGTTCAAGCGACTGGATGTTCTTCGCCATCGCCCGGCCCCTTATCCCTCTCACGCTGTTCGACAATGCTGAACACTATCGGTCGATGCCGACCTTGCGTTACACCTGACAGTGTCGGACAAGAACGGGTCGGACCGGGAGTCCCCGCACACAGGATGCCGTCCGCCCCGTGGGACGCCGTGTCCACCCCGGGCCGAGCACGGTTACGCTGGCCACGTGCACCCTCCACCGAGGGTGCAAAGCCGACAGCCGTCGCATCCCAGGGAGCTCATCCATGGCCTCGTTGCCGACCCCTTCCGCTGACAGCCGGACCCGTGCCGCCGCCCTTCGCGAGGCGCTCGCGAGCCGGGTCGTCGTCGCCGACGGAGCCATGGGCACCATGCTCCAGGCCCAGGACCCCACCCTCGAGGACTTCCAGAACCTCGAAGGATGCAACGAGATCCTGAACGTCACCCGCCCCGACATCGTGCGCTCGGTCCACGAGGCGTACTTCGAGGCCGGCGTCGACTGCGTCGAGACGAACACCTTCGGCTCCAACCACTCGGCTGCCGGCGAGTACGAGATCGCGGACCGCATCTTCGAGCTCTCCGAGGCGGGCGCCCGGATCGCCCGCGAGGTCGCCGACGCGTTCGGCGCCCGCGACGGCCGCCAGCGTTGGGTCCTCGGCTCCATCGGCCCCGGCACCAAGCTGCCGTCGCTCGGCCACACCACGTACGACGTCCTGCGCGACGGCTACCAGCAGAACGCCGAGGGCCTGCTGGCCGGCGGCTCGGACGCCCTCATCGTGGAGACCACGCAGGACCTGCTGCAGACCAAGGCGAGCCTGATCGGCGCCCGCCGCGCGATGGACGCCCTGGGCCTGGACGTGCCCCTGATCTGCTCGCTCGCCTTCGAGACCACCGGCGTCATGCTGCTCGGCTCCGAGATCGGTGCCGCGCTCACCGCCCTGGAGCCGCTCGGCATCGACATGATCGGCCTGAACTGCTCGACGGGCCCGGCCGAGATGAACGAGCACCTCCGCTACCTCGCCCGCCACTCGCGCACGCCGCTCATGTGCATGCCGAACGCCGGCCTGCCCATCCTCACCAAGGACGGCGCCTACTTCCCGCTGACGCCGCCGGAGATGGCCGACGCGCAGGAGAACTTCGTCCGCGACTACGGCCTCTCGCTGGTCGGCGGCTGCTGCGGCTCGACGCCCGAGCACCTGCGCCAGGTCGTCGAGCGCGTCCAGGGCCTCACGCCCCCGGAGCGCTCCCCGCAGCCCGAGCCCGGCGCCGCCTCGCTCTACCAGACCGTGCCGTTCCGCCAGGACACCTCGTACATGGCGATCGGCGAGCGCACCAACGCGAACGGCTCCAAGAAGTTCCGCGAGGCCATGCTCGAAGGCCGCTGGGACGACTGCGTCGAGATGGCCCGCGACCAGATCCGCGAAGGCGCGCACATGCTCGACCTGTGCGTCGACTACGTCGGCCGGGACGGCGTCGCCGACATGCAGGAGCTGGCCGGCCGCTTCGCGACCGCCTCCACCCTCCCGATCGTCCTCGACTCCACCGAGGTCGACGTCCTGCGCGCCGGCCTGGAGAAGCTCGGCGGCCGCGCCGTCATCAACTCCGTCAACTACGAGGACGGCGACGGCCCCGACTCCCGCTTCGCCAAGGTGACGCGCCTGGCCCAGGAGCACGGCGCCGCGCTGATCGCCCTGACCATCGACGAGGAGGGCCAGGCCCGCACCGTCGAGCACAAGGTCGCCATCGCCGAGCGGCTCATCGACGACCTCACCGGCAACTGGGGCATCCGCGAGTCGGACATCCTGATCGACACGCTCACCTTCACCATCTGCACCGGCCAGGAGGAGTCCCGCAAGGACGGCATCGCGACGATCGAGTCGATCCGCGAGCTGAAGCGCCGCCACCCCGACGTCCAGACGACCCTGGGCCTGTCCAACATCTCCTTCGGCCTCAACCCGGCCGCCCGCATCCTCCTGAACTCCGTCTTCCTCGACGAGTGCGTCAAGGCCGGCCTCGACTCGGCGATCGTGCACGCCTCGAAGATCCTGCCGATCGCCCGCTTCGACGACGAGCAGGTCACCACCGCCCTCGACCTGATCTACGACCGGCGCGCCGAGGGCTACGACCCGCTGCAGAAGCTGATGGCGCTCTTCGAGGGCGTCAACACCAAGTCGCTGAAGGCCGGCAAGACCGAGGAGCTCCTCGCCCTGCCCCTCGACGAGCGCCTCAAGCGCCGCATCGTCGACGGCGAGAAGAACGGCCTGGAGGCGGACCTCGACGAGGCCCTGACGACCCGGGCGGCCCTCGACATCGTCAACGAGACCCTCCTCGACGGCATGAAGGTGGTCGGCGAGCTGTTCGGCTCCGGCCAGATGCAGCTGCCGTTCGTGCTCCAGTCCGCCGAGGTCATGAAGACCGCGGTGGCCCACCTGGAGCCGCACATGGAGAA
This sequence comes from Streptomyces sp. NPDC093089, assembly GCF_044754405.1. NCBI lineage: Bacteria > Bacillati > Actinomycetota > Actinomycetes > Kitasatosporales > Streptomycetaceae > Streptomyces > Streptomyces sp. NPDC093089. Next base: position 292,587 of record NZ_JBIVPA010000007.1, on the reverse strand, counting down.
GTCCGACGCGGAGGGCAAGGGCACGATCGTCCTCGCCACCGTCCGCGGCGACGTCCACGACATCGGCAAGAACCTCGTCGACATCATCCTCTCCAACAACGGCTACAACGTCGTCAACATCGGCATCAAGCAGCCCGTCTCCGCGATCCTGGAAGCCGCCGAGGAGCACTCCGCCGACGTCATCGGCATGTCCGGCCTCCTCGTGAAGTCCACCGTGATCATGAAGGAGAACCTGCAGGAGCTGAACCAGCGCGAGCTGGCCGCCAAGTACCCCGTCATCCTCGGCGGCGCCGCCCTCACCCGCGCGTACGTGGAGCAGGACCTCCACGAGATCTACCAGGGCGAGGTCCGCTACGCCCGTGACGCCTTCGAGGGCCTGCGCCTCATGGACGCCCTCATCTCCGTCAAGCGGGGCGTCCCCGGCGCCGCGCTCCCCGAGCTGAAGCAGCGCCGGGTCGTCAAGCGCGACACCGCCGCCCTCCAGGTCGACGAGCCGGAGCCCGGCGGGCGCTCCGACGTGGCCACCGACAACCCGGTGCCGACCCCGCCGTTCTGGGGCACCCGCGTCGTCAAGGGCATCCCGCTGAAGGACTACGCCTCCTGGCTCGACGAGGGAGCCCTCTTCAAGGGCCAGTGGGGCCTCAAGCAGAACCGCGCCGGCGACGGCCCCTCGTACGAGGAGCTCGTCGAGTCCGAGGGACGGCCGCGGCTGCGCGGCTGGCTGGAGCGCCTCCACACGGAGAACCTCCTGGAGGCGGCCGTCGTCCACGGCTACTTCCCGTGCGTCTCCAAGGGCGACGACCTGATCGTCCTGGACGAGTCCGGCAACGAGCGGACCCGCTTCTCCTTCCCGCGCCAGCGCCGGGGCCGTCGCCTCTGCCTCGCGGACTTCTTCCGCCCGGAGGAGTCCGGCGAGACCGACGTCGTCGGCCTCCAGGTCGTCACCGTCGGCTCGAAGATCGGCGAGGCCACGGCCAAGCTCTTCGCGTCGGACTCCTACCGCGACTACCTGGAGCTGCACGGCCTCTCCGTCCAGCTCGCCGAGGCCCTCGCCGAGTACTGGCACGCCCGCGTCCGCGCCGAGCTCGGCTTCGCGGGCGAGGACCCGGCGGACGTCCAGTCCATGTTCGACCTCAAGTACCGCGGCGCGCGCTTCTCCCTCGGCTACGGCGCCTGCCCCGACCTGGAGGACCGCGCGAAGATCGCCGAACTCCTCCGCCCGGAGCGGATCGGCGTCCACCTCTCGGAGGAGTTCCAGCTCCACCCCGAGCAGTCCACCGACGCCATCGTGATCCACCACCCCGAGGCGAAGTACTTCAACGCACGGTGACCGCCGCGCGGCGCCCGGCGACCGATGTGACGGACGCGTGGATCCAATCCGCGCGTCCGCGGTGATCCGGACGTACACTTGTCGGTCCAGTGCAGGCCGGTCTTCCTCCCCGTACCGGGGAGGGGGACCGGCCTTCTCGTCCCTCCATGGAGGTGTGCCGGATGACCAGTACGGTCCCCGCGTCCCTGTTCCGTACGAACGGCAGCTCCGCCCTGCAGGCGGTCTTCCTCGACATGGACGGGACCCTCGTCGACACGGAGGGGTTCTGGTGGGACGCGGAGGTCGAGGTCTTCGCCGACCTCGGACACCGGCTCGACGAGGCGTGGCGCGACATCGTCGTCGGCGGTCCGATGACCCGCAGCGCGGGCTACCTCATCGAGTCCACCGGCGCCGACATCACCCTCGAAGAACTGACCGTGCTGCTCAACGAGAAGTTCGAGCAGCGCATCGACCGGGGCGTCCCGCTCATGCCGGGCGCCGAGCGACTGCTCGCCGAGCTGGCCCGGCACTCCGTCCCGACCGCCCTGGTCTCCGCCTCGCACCGGCGGATCATCGACCGGGTCCTCGCCTCGCTCGGCCGCGACCACTTCACCCTGACCGTCGCCGGCGACGAGGTCGTGCGGACCAAGCCGCACCCCGAGCCGTACCTGACGGCCGCCCGCGGCGTCGGGGCCGACCCCGCGCTGTGCGCGGTCATCGAGGACACGGCGACCGGCGTGGCGGCCGCGGAGGCCGCCGGCTGCCGGGTCGTCGCGGTCCCTTCGGTCGCCCCGATCGCGGCCTCCGCGGGCCGGGTCGTCGTGCGCTCCCTCGAAGAGGTCGACGTGCCTTTCCTGCGTACTCTGATCTCCGGAATCTGAGCTGTATCTGAGCTTTCCCGGGGCCTAATGCGCTTTCCCGGGAGAGAATCCCGCGGGCCATTCACCGAGACGGCATTCTCGTGACCTTCGTCACGCAGAGTGCCCGGCGGTGGGTGGCCCGATGGCGTTTCCTGTCCGAAATGGGCCCGTTCTGTTGCCCTCATGTGTCCCGATTCGCTCACGCGCGTCCCTGTCGCGACAACGCATGACTATCGGGAGTCGCGCATTCATGCTCACCGTGCGCCAGCCCCCGGCGCCGGCGGCGGTCCGGCAATAGCGGCTCCGCCCACTAATCTTTCGCGAGTACTTCGCCGTATAACCGCGTGCACCGGCGCACACCCGAGCCGCCGTTCGCACAGGACCGATCGCAACACCCGGCCCGATCGCTCCCGCCCCGACCGGGCGGCCGGCGGCGGAGTTCCCCTACCGCTGTATCCCAGTGCCGGATGAGGAGATCGTCCCTGATGAACCGCAAGACCCTGGTGCTGCCGGCCGTGGCCGGACTGCTCGCCCCGCTGCTCGCCGCCTGTGGAGGAGCGGAGGACGGCGCCGCGACCATCGTCGTCGGCACCACGGACCAGTTCATCGCCACCGAGGACGCGCCCGCCCCGCTCGACCCGGCCTTCGCCTACGACACCGGCGCCTGGAACATCCTCCGGCAGACCGTCCAGACCCTGATGCACACGCCCCGCGGCGGCGGCGAGCCCGTCCCCGAGGCCGCCCAGAGCTGCGGCTTCTCCGACAAGGCCAGCGAGAGCTACCGCTGCAAGCTCCGCCCCGACCTCACCTTCGCCGACGGCACCCCCGTCACCGCCGAGGACGTCAAGTACTCCATCGAGCGCGTCCTGAAGATCAAGTCGGACAACGGCACGGCCGCGCTCCTGGCGAACATCGACACCGTCGAGACCCAGGGCACCGACGGCGTCGTCTTCCACCTCAAGAGCCCCGACGCCACCTTCCCGTACAAGCTCTCCACCCCCGTCGCCGGCATCCTCAGCAAGGACAAGTACGCCGCCGACCGGCTCCGCGACGGCTTCGACGTCGACGGCTCGGGGCCGTACACCCTGAAGGTCGAGCGCGACGGCGAGAAGGCCACCCGGTTCGTCTTCACCAAGAACCCGTCCTACAAGGGCGACATCACGCTGCGCAACGACAAGGTCGAGCTCCGTCCCTACGCCGACGCCGGCGCCATGGGCGCGGCCCTGGAGAGCGACGACATCGACATGATGGCCCGCTCCCTGTCGCAGAAGCAGATCAAGGACCTCACCGAGACGCCCAAGGACGGCATCGAGATCACCGAGGTCCCCGGTCTCGAGATCCGCTACCTCGGCTTCAACACCAAGGCCCCCTCCGTGGAGGAGAAGGCCGTCCGCCAGGCGATGGCCTCCGTCGTCGACCGCGGCGCCCTGGTCAACCTCGTCTACGGCCCCACCGCCGAGCCGCTGTACTCGCTGATCCCCTCCAGCATCACCGGCCACGCCACCCCGTTCTTCGACGAGTACGGCGAGCCCGACCCCGCGCGCGCCGCCAAGATCCTCAAGGACGCGGGCGTCAAGACCCCGGTCAAGGTGACCCTGAACTACACCACCGACCACTACGGCGCCGAGACCGCCCAGGAGTTCGAGGCGATCAAGAAGCAGCTGGTCGCCTCCGAACTCTTCGACGCCACCGTCAAGGGCTCCGAGTGGTCGAAGTTCCGCACCGCCCAGAAGCGCGGCGACTACGCCGTCTACGGCCTCGGCTGGTTCCCGGACTTCCCGGACCCCGACAACTACGTCGCGCCCTTCCTCGACAGCGACAACTTCCTCAACACGCCCTACGTGAACAAGGTCGTCCGCGACCAGCTCATCCCGCGCTCGCGCCGCCTCGCCGACCGCACCGCGGCGGCCCCCGTCTACGCGCAGATCCAGAAGATCGTCGCCCAGGACGTGCCCGTCCTGCCCCTGTGGCAGGGCAAGCAGTACGTCGCCGCGCGCGACGACCTCAACGGCGTCGAGTACGCCCTCAACACCTCCTCCGACCTGCTCCTCTGGGAGCTGGGCCGCGGGACCGCATAACCCCTTGTCCCGATCGGTGGTACCGGCCGCGCACCAGGGCGCGGCCGGTCTGACATAGAGATCAAGAGGCACGTTCTGTGAAGGCACACAACAAGTGGCTGACGGCCCCGCTGGCCGCGGGCCTGTCCGCCGCGCTCCTCAGCGGCTGCGGCACCGAACAGGGCGGCTCCGGCGCCTCCGGTGACGGCGTGCGCGTCGGCATGTCCGACGAGATCCTGGCCACCGACCCGGCCGCGGGCTACGACCCCGGCTCCTGGCTGCTGTTCAACAACGTCTTCCAGTCGCTGCTCGCCTTCCCCAAGGGCGGCTTCGAGCCCGAGCCCGAGGCCGCCGACAAGTGCGGCTTCGCCACCGGCAGCAAGGTCTACACCTGCACCCTGCGGGACGGCCTCACCTTCTCCAACGGCAACAAGCTCACCTCGGAGGACGTCAAGTTCTCCTTCGAGCGGGCCCTCAAGATCGACGACCCCTCCGGTCCGGCGCCGCTGCTCTCCACCATCGACAAGATCGAGACCCCGGACGAGCGGACCGTCGTCTTCCACCTCAAGGTCCCCGACGCCACCTTCCCCAGCAAGATAGCCTCCGGCGCCGGCTCCATCGTCGACCACCGCGAGTATCCCGCCGACGCCCTGCGCACCGACGGCAAGGCCATCGGCTCCGGCCCGTACAAGCTGGAGTCCATCAGCGACACCGCGGCCACCTTCTCCGCCAACTCCGGCTACCACGGCCTCGCCCGGCCCAAGAACAACGGGATCACCCTCAAGCTGTACCGCGGTGACCGCGCCGCCCTCGCCAAGGCCCTCGCCGACGGCGACGTGGACATCGCCTACCGAGGCCTCTCCGCCGACGACATCGCCGCCCTCGAGACCTCCGACACCACGGACGACAAGGGCATCGAGGTCATCCAGGGCAGCAGCGCCGAGGTCCAGCACCTCGTCTTCAACATGAAGGACCCGGTCGTCGGCAAGCTCGGCGTCCGCAAGGCCATCGCCCACCTCGTCGACCGCGAGGCCCTCGTCGAGCACGTCTACAAGTCGACGGCCACCCCGCTCTACTCGATCGTCCCGGCCGGCATCGCCGGCCACAACACCGCCTTCTACGACACCTACGGCACCCCCGACGCGGCGAAGGCCAAGAAGGCCCTGCGCTCCGCCGGGATCACCGAGAAGGTCAAGCTCACCCTCTGGTCCACCCCCAGCCGCTACGGCCCGGCCACCGACCAGGAGCTGAAGGCCATCGCCGGCCAGCTCAACGACAGCGGCCTCTTCGACGCCGACGTCAAGTCCGTCGCCTACGACCAGTACGAGAAGGACATCGAGGCCGGCAAGTACGGCGTCTACGTCAAGGGCTGGGTCCCCGACTACCCCGACGCCGACAACTTCACCTCCCCGTTCTTCGGCGAGGGCAACGTCCTCGGCAACCACTACGAGAACGCCACCATCACCGGCCGCCTCCTCCCGAAGACCGCCGCCATCACCGACCGCGCCGGGACCGGCGACGAGTACGAGCAGCTCCAGAACCTCGTCGCCGAGGAGCTCCCGATGCTCCCGCTGTGGCAGGGCAAGCAGTACGCCGTCGCCCGCGACGACATCACCGGCCTCGAATGGACCCTCGACGCCTCCACCGTCTTCCGCTTCTGGGAGATCCGGAAGGGCTGACGGCCCCCGCCGGCGCCGCACGGCACACGGGAGGGGCCCGGCACGCACCGCGTGCCGGGCCCCTCCCGTGCCCCTGGCGGGGCGCACCGGCTACTGGCCGGCGCCCGGCCGCACCAGACCGCTCTCGTACGCGTACACCGCGGCCTGCACCCGGTCGCGCAGCCCCAGCTTCGTCAGCACATGGCCCACGTGCGTCTTCACCGTCGTCTCGCTGACGAACAGGTCCGCCGCGATCTCCGCGTTCGACAGACCCCGCGCCACCAGCTTCAGCACCTCCACCTCACGGTCGGTCAGGGTGCTCAGCGTGTCCGGCATCCGCTCCTCGCCCGTCGGCAGGTGCGCCGAGTACTTGTCGAGCAGCCGGCGCGTGATCGACGGCGCCAGCATCGCCTCGCCCGCCGCCACCACCCGGATCGCCTGCACCAGCTCGTTCGCCGGAGCGTCCTTGAGCAGGAAGCCGCTGGCCCCCGCCCGCAACGCCTCCACCACGTACTCGTCCAGGTCGAACGTGGTCAGCACGAGCACCTTCGCCGGACCGTCCCGGCCCGGACCCGTGATCTGCCGGGTCGCCTCGACCCCGTCCATCCGCGGCATCCGGATGTCCATCAGCACCACGTCCGGCTGGAGCGCGCGCACCTGGTCCTGCGCCTGGAGGCCGTCCCCGGCCTCACCCACCACCGCGATGTCCTGCTCCGCCTCCAGAATCATCCGGAAGCCGGTGCGCAGCAGCGGCTGATCGTCGACCAAGAGGACGCGGATCGTCACAAGGGCTCCTTCACGGGGCGGGCCGGGCACACGACGGCGACCCGGCTCACGGCGCGGGCGGGGCTCACGGCGCGGGCGGGGCCGGGTCCATTCTGCCCTGACCCGGTTCGCCCGACTCCGGCGGGCGCGCGGAGACGATCTTCAGCGGATAGACCGGGGGAGTGCCCCCGAACTCCGGACAGACCGCCTGGTGGTCGCACCAGCCGCACAGCTTCGTCGGACGCGGCCGCCAGTCACCCGTCTCCGTCGCCAGCCGGATCGCGTCCCACAGCGCGAGGAGCTTCCGCTCCACCCGCAGCAGGTCCGCCTCCACCGGGTCGTACGTCAGCACGTCCCCACTGCCCAGGTAGACCAGCTGGAGCCGGCGCGGCAGCACCCGCCGCAGCCGCCAGACCACCAGAGCGTAGAACGTCATCTGGAACAGCGCGCCGTCGCGGTACTCGGGCCGGGGAGCCTTCCCCGTCTTGTAGTCCACGATCCGCACGTCACCCGAGGGCGCCACGTCGATCCGGTCGATCACACCGCGCAGCCGCAGCCCCGAGTCCAGCTCCGTCTCCACGAACAGCTCGCGCTCGGCCGGCTCGAGCCGCGACGGGTCCTCCAGCGTGAACCACCGCTCGACCAGCCGCTCCGCCTCGCCCAGCCAGCCCGCGAGCCGCTCCCCGTCGGGATCCTCCGCGAACAGCTCGCCCAGCTCCGGCTTCGACTCGAGCAGCCGCTCCCACTGCCCCGGCACCATCGCCTTCGCCCGCGGCGCCGTCCGGTCCGCCGCCGGATCGTCGAAGAGCCGCTCGAGCACCGCGTGCACCAGCGTGCCCCGCGTCGCCGCCGCGCTCGGCTTCTCCGGCAGCCGGTCGATCACCCGGAACCGGTACAGCAGCGGACACTGCATGAAATCGCTCGCCCGGGACGGCGACAACGACATGGGCGCCCGGGGCTCCGTCGGCACCTGCTCGCTCGTACTCATGACGAAGACCCTACGACCCGCCACCGACATCGCGCGGAATACCATCGACCCGGGACCCCGTCGCACTGCATGATCGAACCGTGACGCACCGACGCGGGGTCACACCACGCGACGAGAGGAACCCGTGAACCAGGACGAGCCCAAGCCGCAGCGGACCGAGGAGCCCGGCGGCGGCATCCTCATGGGCCGCCCCTTCGGCGTGCCCGTCTACGTCGCCCCCAGCTGGTTCCTGGTCGCCGCCCTCATCACCTGGGTCTTCGGCGACCAGATCGAACGCGTCCTGCCCGAACTCGGCGCCGCACGCTACCTCGTCTCCCTCTTCTTCGCGGTCGCCTTCTACGCCTCCGTGCTCGTCCACGAACTGGCGCACACCGTCGCCGCGCTCCGCTTCAAGCTCCCGGTGCGCCGCATCCAGCTCCAGTTCTTCGGCGGCGTCTCCGAGATCGAGAAGGAGACCGAGACCCCCGGCCGCGAGTTCGTCCTCGCCTTCGTCGGCCCCCTCCTCTCCCTCGTCCTCTCCGGCGTGTTCTACCTCTCCCTGTACGCCGTCGAGCCCGGCACCGTCCCCGGCGTCCTCCTCGCCGGCCTGATGATCTCCAACCTCATCGTCGCCGCCTTCAACCTGCTCCCCGGCCTCCCGCTCGACGGCGGCCGGATGCTCCGCGCCGTCGTCTGGAAGATCACCGGCAAGCCCATGAGCGGCACCGTCGCCGCCGCCTGGGTCGGCCGCGCCCTCGCCGTCCTCGTCCTCGTCGGCCTGCCCCTGCTCACCCGCACCGGCCTCCTCGGCAACTCCACCGACGACATCAGCGGCTTCACCACCGTCACCGACGCCCTGCTCGCCGCGATCCTCGCCGCCATCATCTGGACCGGCGCCGGCAACAGCCTCCGCATGGCCCGGCTCCGCGAGCACCTTCCCGAGCTCCGCGCCCGCGTCCTCACCCGCCGCGCCATCCCCGTCGAGCACACCACCCCGCTCTCCGAGGCCCTCCGCCGCGCCAACGAGGCCGGCGCCCGCGCCCTCGTCGTCGTCGACGGCGGCGGCGAGCCCACCGGCATCGTCCGCGAGGCCGCCATCGCCGCAGTGCCCCAGCACCGTCGCCCGTGGGTCGCCGTCAGCACCCTCGCCCAGGACATCACCGAGGGCATGCGGGTCCCCGCCGAACTCACCGGCCAGCCCCTCCTCGACCACCTCCGCGCCAGCCCGGCCACCGAGTACCTCGTCGTCGAGGACACCGGCGAGATCTACGGCGTCCTGGCCACCACCGACGTCGAGCGCGCCTTCGTCAAGGCCATGGCACGACCGTCCTCGTAACCCCGGTACTCTTGTTCACATGTCCGAACCGACCGGTGCCGCCCGCCGACGCGGGCCCTTCAAGGTCGGGGACCAGGTTCAGCTGACCGACCCCAAGGGCCGTCACTACACGTTCACGCTCGAAGAGGGAAAGAACTTCCACACCCACAAGGGTTCCTTCCCGCACGACGAACTGATCGGCGCCCCCGAGGGCAGCGTTGTCCGTACCACCGGAAACGTCGCCTACCTCGCGCTGCGCCCCCTGCTCCCCGACTACGTCCTGTCCATGCCCCGCGGCGCCGCCGTGGTCTACCCGAAGGACGCGGGTCAGATCCTCGCCTTCGCCGACATCTTCCCCGGCGCGCGCGTCGTCGAGGCGGGTGTGGGCTCCGGCTCGCTCAGCAGCTTCCTGCTCCGCGCCATCGGCGACAGCGGCATGCTGCACTCCTACGAGCGCCGTGAGGACTTCGCCGAGATCGCGAAGGGCAACGTCGAGCGCTACTTCGGCGGCCCGCACCCCGCGTGGCAGCTGACCGTCGGCGACCTCCAGGACAACCTGTCCGACACCGACGTCGACCGCGTCATCCTGGACATGCTGGCTCCCTGGGAGTGCCTGGAGGCCGTCTCCAAGGCGCTCGTCCCCGGCGGCATCCTCTGCTGCTACGTGGCGACCACCACCCAGCTCGCCCGCACCGTGGAGTCCATCCGCGAGTTCGGCTGCTACGCCGAGCCGCAGCCCTGGGAATCCATGATCCGCAACTGGCACGTCGAGGGCCTGGCCGTCCGCCCCGATCACCGCATGATCGGCCACACCGGCTTCCTCGTCACCGCCCGCCGCCTCGCGGACGGCGTCGAGCCCCCGATGCGCCGCCGCCGTCCCGCCAAGGGCGCGTACGGCGAGGACTACGAAGGCCCCAACAAGGGCTGACGTCCCGACATCCACACAGCGCCGCCGTCCAGTTCCCCGCCCACGGCAGGGAACTGGACGGCGGCGTCCTCATGTTCGCGCCCAGGTCCCGGCGCCCGAGCTCCGGGTCCCGCCGCCCGGATCCCGACGCTCACCGGCTCGCACCGGCCGGAACCGGACGCCGTCGACCCCACCTGTTCCGTCGCCCTGTGACGTGTGGCACGATGCCCGGAAACCACGCCGCACCACCCCCACAGGAGACGTCTCGCGTGCAGCACTCCGCCGCCCCGGACCTCGCGGACCTCGCGCACACCCACGCCCGGCCGTCCCACTGGCTGGCCACCGCCACCGCGACGGCCGCGGTCGTCGCCCTCGCGGGCCTGCTCCAGCCCGGCCCGGCCGGAGCGACCGGCGCGGCCCCCGCCGCCCCGCGCCCCGCGCCCGCTCCCGAGGCCGCCGGGGCCGACTATCCGCTGGACTGCGGGGGAGGAAGCCGTACGGTCGCCCAGCGCGCCACCGGTGACCTCGACGGGGACGGAAACCCGGAGACCGTTGCGGTCGTGCACTGCGAAGCCGGATCGGGCAACCCGCCGCACGGCCTCTACGTCCTCACCCGGGGCAAGGAGAAGGAAGCACCCGCGCGCGTGGTGGCCACGCTCGTCGATCCCGGGCTGCACCAGAACGTCACCGAGCTCTCCGTCCGCGGCGGAGCGGTGCACGCCACGCTGGTCGGCTACTCGACGCCCGACGTGCCGCGCTGCTGCCCCGACGAGAACGAGCAGGTCAGCTGGCAGTGGCAGGGCGGCGCCTTCGTGCGCGCCGGCCGTGCCGACGCGCACGGCGCCTGACCCGTCACTCCGCGTCGGGTCCGTACACCTCGACCCGGTCCGCGACCCTGCGCACGTGGATGCAGTCGCCCGGGCACTCCTTCGCCGAGTCCACCACGTCCTGGAGCAGCGTCAGCGGCACCGGCGTCGTCGCCCCCACGTCCTGGAGGAGCTCGTCGTCGGCACTCTTCACATAAGCGAGCCCGTCGATGTCGAGCTCGAAGACCTCCGGGGCGTACTGCGCGCAGATCCCGTCGCCGGTGCACAGGTCCTGGTCGATCCAGACTTCCAGCGCCTCCTCGGCGCCCGTCGCCGGGGCCTCGTGCTGCACGGTCATATCTCCTGCCGTTTCTGCTTCGCGCGGTAAGTCGGGCCACCCCTGACGGGTGTTGGCCAAAGACGACGATACAACCGCCCGCTTTCAAGCGGTGAAGGGTGGGTATTCCCCTGGCGAGAGGGGAAGCGCAAGGGTGAAGATCGGACACACCTCCGGAGTCTTTTTGATCTAGGGGTTTCAATCATCACCCACGCAGGTAGGGTCAGGAAGCGTCCAGCTCCCCCTGGAGGAGGTGAGGACCGTGGCAGCCCACGACGACGACATCAACCGCGGCATCCGGCCCGGGCGAGGGTCTGAGGACCCCGCCGGACAGGTTGCCTATCTCGAGCAGGAAATCGCCGTCCTGCGCCGCAAGCTCGCCGACTCTCCGCGCCACACGAGGATTCTCGAAGAGCGGATCGTCGAGCTGCAGACCAGCCTGGCCGGCGTGTCCGCGCAGAACGAACGACTTGCGAACACACTCCGTGAAGCCCGCGACCAGATCGTGGCCCTCAAGGAGGAGGTCGACCGGCTCGCACAGCCGCCGGCCGGCTTCGGTGTCTTCCTGCAGGCCAACGAGGACGGCACGTGCGACATCTTCACCGGGGGCCGCAAGCTCCGGGTGAACGTGAGCCCCAGCATCGAGCTCGAAGAGCTCAAGCGCGGCCAGGAGGTCATGCTCAACGAGGCGCTCAACGTGGTCGAGGCCATGGAGTTCGAGCGCGCCGGGGAGATCGTCACCCTCAAGGAGATCCTCGAGGACGGCGAGCGCGCCCTGGTGGTCGGGCACACGGACGAGGAGCGGGTGGTGAGGCTCGCCGAGCCTCTGATGGACGTCACCATCCGCGCCGGCGACGCCCTGCTGCTCGACTCCCGGTCCGGCTACGTCTACGAGGTCGTCCCCAAGAGCGAGGTCGAAGAGCTCGTCCTGGAAGAGGTCCCGGACGTCGACTACGAGAAGATCGGCGGTCTGGGCAACCAGATCGAGCTGATCCGCGACGCGGTCGAGCTCCCGTACCTCTACCCGGACCTCTTCAAGGAGCACGAGCTGCGGCCGCCCAAGGGCATCCTGCTCTACGGCCCGCCGGGCTGCGGCAAGACGCTGATCGCGAAGGCCGTGGCCAACTCCCTGGCCAAGAAGGTGGCCGAGGTGACCGGCCAGCCCGCGGGGAAGTCCTACTTCCTCAACATCAAGGGCCCCGAGCTCCTCAACAAGTACGTCGGCGAGACCGAGCGGCACATCCGCCTCGTCTTCCAGCGTGCTCGGGAGAAGGCGAGCGAGGGCACCCCCGTCATCGTCTTCTTCGACGAGATGGAATCCCTCTTCCGCACCCGCGGATCCGGTGTCAGCTCGGACGTGGAGAACACCATCGTCCCGCAGCTGCTCGCCGAGATCGACGGTGTGGAGGGCCTGGAGAACGTCATCGTCATCGGTGCCTCCAACCGCGAGGACATGATCGACCCCGCGATCCTGCGGCCCGGCCGACTCGACGTCAAGATCAAGATCGAGCGTCCGGACGCGGAGGCTGCGAAGGACATCTTCGCGAAGTACCTCACGGCGAACCTGCCGCTGCACTCGGACGACATCTCCGAGCACAGCGGATCGAAGGCCGCCGCCGCCCACGGAATGATCCAGTCCGTGGTCGAGCAGATGTACGCGGAATCCGAGGAGAACCGCTTCCTCGAAGTCACGTACGCGAACGGCGACAAGGAAGTCCTCTACTTCAAGGACTTCAACTCCGGCGCGATGATCCAGAACATCGTCGACCGGGCCAAGAAGATGGCCATCAAGGCCTTCCTCGACCACAACCAGAAGGGCATCCGGGTCTCCCACCTCCTCCAGGCGTGCGTGGACGAGTTCAAGGAGAACGAGGACCTGCCCAACACCACCAACCCCGACGACTGGGCCCGTATCTCCGGAAAGAAGGGCGAGCGGATCGTGTTCATCCGCACCCTCGTCACCGGAAAGCAGGGCGCGGACACCGGACGCTCCATCGACACGGTGGCGAACACCGGTCAGTACCTGTAAAAGCGCGAACCGGCTGCGGATGTCCGGGATCCGGGCATCCGCAGCCGTCGCATTCCGTCGGTATTCCGCCGGGCAGCCCGGTGAATACCTCAAGTGATCTCCCCACCAGCGCGGAGCCGTTCTAGGCTCTTCGGTAACGCCGAGTCGCGCACTGTGAGCGACGCCGGGCAAGGAGGGCCGCATGACCGTACGGCGAGTAATGGGCATCGAGACGGAATACGGGATCTCCGTCCCGGGACACCCGAACGCCAATGCCATGCTCACCTCGTCCCAGATCGTCAACGCCTACGCGGCGGCGATGCACCGGGCCCGCCGTGCCCGCTGGGACTTCGAGGAGGAGAACCCGCTGCGGGACGCCCGCGGCTTCGACCTCGCCCGCGAGGTCGCCGACTCCAGCCAGCTCACCGACGAGGACATCGGCCTGGCCAACGTGATCCTCACCAACGGTGCGCGGCTCTACGTGGACCACGCCCACCCCGAGTACAGCTCGCCCGAGGTCACCAACCCCCGCGACGCCGTCCTCTGGGACAAGGCCGGCGAGCGGATCATGGCGGAGGCGGCCGTGCGCGCCGCCCAGCTCCCCGGGGCCCAGCCGATCCACCTCTACAAGAACAACACCGACAACAAGGGCGCCTCCTACGGCACGCACGAGAACTATCTGATGAAGCGGGAGACCCCCTTCTCGGACATCGTGCGCCACCTGACCCCGTTCTTCGTCTCCCGTCAGGTCGTGACCGGCGCGGGACGGGTCGGCATCGGGCAGGACGGCCGGGAGAACGGCTTCCAGATCAGCCAGCGGGCCGACTACTTCGAGGTCGAGGTCGGCCTGGAGACCACCCTCAAGCGGCCCATCATCAACACCAGGGACGAGCCGCACGCGGACGCCGAGCGGTACCGGCGGCTGCACGTGATCATCGGCGACGCGAACCTGTCGGAGATCTCGACCTACCTGAAGCTGGGCACCACCGCGCTCGTCCTGTCGATGATCGAGGACGGCTTCATCACCGTCGACCTCGCCGTCGACCAGCCGGTGCGGACCCTCCACCAGGTCTCGCACGACCCGACCCTCCAGTACCTGGTCACCCTCCGCAGCGGCCGGACGCTCACCGCGGTCCAGCTCCAGATGGAGTACTTCGAGCTGGCCAGGAAGTACGTCGAGGAGCGGTACGGCTCGGACGCGGACGAGCAGACCATGGACGTGCTCACCCGCTGGGAGGACACCCTCAACCGGCTCGAGCACGACCCCATGAGCCTGGCCGGCGAGCTCGACTGGATCGCCAAGCGGGAGCTCATGGAGGGCTACCGGCGCCGGGACGGCCTGGACTGGGACGCGGCCCGCCTGCACCTGGTGGACCTCCAGTACGCGGACGTGCGCCCCGAGAAGGGCCTCTACAACCGCCTGGTGGCCCGCGGGCGCATGAAGCGGCTCCTGGACGACGCCGAGGTGCTGCGGGCCGAGACGGCGCCGCCCGAGGACACCAGGGCCTACTTCCGGGGCCGCTGCCTGGAGCAGTACGCCGACGACGTCGCCGCGGCCTCCTGGGACTCGGTGATCTTCGACCTGCCCGGCCGGGACTCGCTCCAGCGCGTCCCGACCATGGAACCGCTGCGCGGGACCAAGGCCCACGTGAAATCGCTCCTGGACCGCTGCCGGACGGCGGAGGAACTCGTCCGCGTGCTTTCCGGCGGCTGAACCGGGGGCCCGACACGGGCCTGAAATGCCGCGGCACTGGGAATCATGGAATCAGTGCCCGGACGTTGTGGAAACTGCGGGGCCGAAGTCGGACCCGCCCTATAGGGTCTGATCTTGTACGGACTCGACCGGGTCCGTACGGACTCAACCGAGCGGGTCGAATCGAGCGGGGTGAGGGATATGGCGACCAAGGACACCGGCGGCGGACAGCAGAAGGCGACGCGTTCCACGGAGGAGGTCGAGGAGACCACCACGGAGGCGAGCTCCGACCTCCAGGAGCGCCAGGAGAAGCTGAGCGAGGACGTGGACTCCGTACTGGACGAGATCGACGACGTCCTGGAGGAGAACGCCGAGGACTTCGTGCGGTCATTTGTGCAAAAGGGTGGCCAGTAGCCGCCCCTCGCGTCTGTCGTCCTCCGTCCCCGGAGCCCCGGAGAAAGCCGTGGGCCCGGGGACGGATGACAGGCGGTGGCACGGGTATGGTCCGTGCACAGCAACCAAGATCGCCCCGCGCTTCGCACGGCGGGCCGACTCTCCCACCCGGAAGGAATCGCGTGGAAGCCAACCCTCGTAGCACCGGGCGTCTGCCGGCGGCCTTCCTGACGCCGGGCTCGTCCTCCTTCATGGACTTCCTGGCCGACCACTCGCCGGAGATGCTCCCGGGCAACCGGAAGCTCCCGGAGGGCATCGTCGAGGCCCCGCACGGCACGACCATCGTGGCGGCCACCTTCCCCGGCGGGGTCGTCCTCGCCGGTGACCGGCGGGCCACCATGGGCAACATGATCGCGCAGCGGGACATCGAGAAGGTGTTCCCGGCGGACGAGTACTCGGCCGTCGGCATCGCCGGCACCGCCGGTCTCGCCGTGGAGATGGTCAAGCTGTTCCAGCTGGAGCTGGAGCACTTCGAGAAGGTGGAGGGCGCGACGCTCTCCCTGGAGGGCAAGGCGAACCGCCTCTCCACCATGATCCGAGGCAACCTCGGCATGGCCATGCAGGGACTCGCCGTCGTTCCGCTCTTCGCGGGCTGGGACGAGAGCAAGGAGAAGGGCCGGATCTTCTCCTACGACGTGACCGGCGGCCGCTCCGAGGAGCACGGCTTCGCCGCCACGGGCTCCGGCTCGATCTTCGCGCGCGGGTCGATGAAGAAGCTGTACCGAGCCGACCTCACCGAGGAGCAGGCCACGACGCTGGTCGTGCAGGCGCTGTACGACGCGGCGGACGACGACTCGGCGACCGGCGGGCCGGACATGGCGCGCAGGATCTTCCCGATCGTCACCGTCATCACCGACGAGGGCTTCCGCAGGCTCAGCGAGGCCGAGTCCTCCCGGCTGGCCCGGTCGGTCACCGAGCGGCGTCTCGAGCAGCCCGACGGGCCGCGCGCCGCCCTGCTCTGACCGTTCGTCGCCCGTAGAAGCCCTTCAGACCGGAAGAAAGGGACGGTAGCCGGTGTCCACGCCGTTCTATGTCTCACCCCAGCAGGCCATGGCCGACCGGGCCGAGTACGCCCGCAAGGGCATCGCCCGGGGCCGCAGCCTCGTCGTCCTCCAGTACACCGACGGCATCGTCTTCGTCGGCGAGAACCCGTCGCGCGCCCTCCACAAGTTCAGCGAGATCTACGACCGGATCGGCTTCGCGGCCGCCGGCAAGTACAACGAGTACGAGAACCTCCGCATCGGCGGCGTGCGTTACGCCGACCTGCGGGGCTACACCTACGACCGGGACGACGTCACCGCTCGCGGCCTGGCCAACGTCTACGCCCAGACCCTGGGCACGATCTTCTCCAGCGCGGGGGAGAAGCCGTACGAGGTGGAGCTGGTCGTCGCCGAGGTCGGCTCCGAGCCGGAGGGCGACCAGATCTACCGGCTGCCCCACGACGGCTCGATCGTCGACGAGCACGGCTCGGTCGCGGTCGGCGGCAACGCGGAGCAGATCAGCTCCTTCCTCGACCAGCGGCACCGGGACGGCATGTCCCTGGCCGAGGCCCTGAAGCTGGCCGTCCAGGCGCTGTCGCGGGACACCAACGGCACCGAGCGGGAGATCCCCGCGGAGCGCCTGGAGGTGGCGGTCCTCGACCGCACGCGTCCGCAGCAGCGCAAGTTCAAGCGGATCGTCGGCCGTCAGCTGTCCCGTCTCCTGGAGGCGGAGAACGCGGCCGTGGCCAAGACGGACGAGCCCTCGGACGAGGCCCCCGAGGAGTAGTCGGCTCGGCCCGGAGGGGCCCCGGTCCGCACGGACCGGGGCCCCTCCGGCGTTTCCGGCCTCAGAGGGCCGGTACGGGGCCGGTGGAGCCGCGCCGGACGAGGCTCACGGGCAGGGTGACCGGTGGCGGCGCCTCGCCCGCGAGAACGGCGAGGAGCGCCTCCATGCCCCGGCTGCCGAACTCCTCGGCGGGGAGCCGGACCGTGGTGAGCTCGGGTTCCACCGCGGCGGCGAGGGCCATGTCGTCGAAGCCGGTGATCGACAGGTCCTCGGGGACGCGCAGTCCGAGCCGGCGGGCGGCCTTGAGGACGCCGACCGCGAGGATGTCGTCGTCGCAGACCACCGCGGTGGGCCGGAAGCCGGGGTCGCCGAGTGCGCTGTGGGCGGCCGACCGCGCGTCGGCCACGTTCAGCGCGGAGCGCACGGTGCGCAGCTCCGCGCCGCGCAGGGCGTCGGCGAGGGCCGCGGCGCGGACGTCGAAGGTCCAGGACGGGACGGCGGACGCCAGGTGCAGGAACCGGCGGTGGCCGAGGCCGAGCAGGTGGTCGGTCACCCGCCGCATGCCGTCGGCGACGTCGAGGTTCAGGTGCGCCGAGGCCCCGGGGTCGGACGGGTCGCTGTCGAGCATGACGAGGGGCAGGTCGCTGCCCCGGAAGGCCTTCAGGGCGTCGGCGGCCATGGAGGAGGCGATGACGCCGTCCAGGGCGGCCTGGGCCGAGGCGAAGGGGTCGCGGGCGGGCCCGACGCCGTCGGGGGAGGGGTAGAGCACCACGCCGAAGCCGTGCCGCGCCGCGGCTCGGGCCGCGCCCGTGTGGACGTGGGCGAAGAACTCGTTGGTGAGGGCCGGCACGACGAGCATGGCGGTGCGGGTGCGGCCGAGCCGGAGGTTGCGGGCGGCGAGGTTCGGCCGGTAGCCGAGGTCCCGGGCGGCCGCCCGCACGGCCTCCGCGGTGCGCTCGGAGACGCGGCCGCGCCACTTCTCGCCGAGCACGAGGGAGACGGTGGCCTGCGAGACGCCCGCGGTGCGGGCGACGTCCCGGCTGGTCGGGCGCGTGCCGCCGAGCGGCTCCGGGGTCTGCACACAAGCCTCCGCGTCGGACGGTCCCTGGGCGCGGGCTGGACCCGCGTACTGCCGACATGGTACGTATGACGCCTGACGTTATACGTAAAACCTCGGTCGGGATCCGAGGTGAGGGGAGACCGACATGGCCACCGAGGCCCCCGCGCACGGCGGCTATCTCGACATACTCCGGGCACCGCACGCCGCCCGCCTGCTGACCGGGACCCTCGTCGGACGGCTGCCCAACGGCACCGGCCCCATCGCCATGACCCTGTTCGTCCGGGACCAGGGCGGCAGCTACACCCTGGCCGGCGGCCTGATCGCCGCCTACGGCCTCGCCAACGCCGTCGGGCAGCCGCTCCTGGGCCGGGCCGTCGACCTCAAGGGCCAGCCCCGCGTCCAGCTGCCCGCCGCCGTCCTCTCGGCGCTCGGCATGGTCCTCTTCGCCTTCACCGGCATCGGCCACCTCGCCCTCGCCTACGCGGCCGTCGTCGTCGCCGGACTCTTCACCCCGCCCCTGGAGGGCGGACTGCGGGCCCTGTGGCCGAGCGTCCTGGGCCGCGAGGACCGGGTGCACCGGGCGTACGCCCTCGACGCCGTCGCCCAGGAGGTCATGTTCACCGTCGGCCCGCTGCTCGTGACGCTCCTCGTCGCCGTCCGGTCGCCCGCCGCCGCCCTCCTCGTCATCAACGTCCTCGGTATCCTCGGCGCCCTCGCCGTCGTGCTCTCCGAGCCGTCCCGCGCCTGGCGCTCGGCCACCCGGGAGGCCCACTGGCTGGGCGCCCTGCGCTCGCCCGGGCTGCTCGCCCTCCTCGGCTCGTTCTTCTTCGTCGGCCTCGCCCTCGGCTCCATCACCGTCGCCGCCGTCGCCTACGCCGACGACCGCGGCACCCCGTCCGTCTACGGCTGGCTGATGGCCGCCCTCGGTCTCGGCGCCCTGATCGGCGGCACCGTCTACGGCGCCCGGCCGTGGGCGGGCACCCCCGAACGGCGGCTGCGGGTCCTCGTCCTGCTGCTCGCGGTCTGCTACCTGCCGCTCATGCTCACTCCCGGACCCGTCGCCATGACCGCCCTCTCGGTCCTCTCCGGGGTCTTCCTCGCACCCGTCCTCGCCTGCGCCTTCATCGTGGTCGACCGGCACGCCCCGCGCGGCACCGTCACCGAGGCCTTCTCCTGGCTCGTCACCACCTTCGGCGTCGGCGCGGCCCTCGGTTCCGCCGTCGCCGGACCCGCGGTCGAACTGGCCGGGACCGTCGCCGGGTTCGCCGTCGCCGGCGCGGGCGGCCTCGTCGCCCTCCTCGTCCTCCTCGCCACCGGCCGCGTCCTCGCCGCGCCCGACATGCCCGGCGACACCGCGCGACACGCCGTCGGCGAGACGGTCCCCACCGCCGTACACACCGAAAAGAACGCGTGCTGATCGGAAAATGATCGAAACGGGAACGGCCAACCCGGTTTCAGCACAGGCCGTCAGGCGTAATGTTCAGACATGGACCGCCGCATTTTCGGGCTGGAGAACGAGTACGGCGTCACGTGCACGTTCAGGGGACAGCGCCGACTGTCTCCTGACGAAGTGGCGCGCTACCTCTTCCGCCGTGTCGTGTCATGGGGCCGCAGCAGCAATGTCTTCCTGCGGAACGGCGCCCGCCTGTACCTCGACGTGGGATCGCATCCGGAATACGCCACACCGGAATGCGACAACGTGACCGAACTGGTCACCCACGACAAGGCCGGCGAGCGCATTCTCGAAGGCCTTCTCGTCGACGCCGAACGCCGCCTGCACGAGGAGGGAATCGCCGGCGACGTCTACCTCTTCAAGAACAACACCGACTCGGCGGGAAACTCCTACGGCTGCCACGAGAACTATCTCGTCGCCCGCCACGGCGAGTTCTCCCGGCTGGCGGACATCCTCATTCCCTTCCTCGTCACGCGGCAGCTGATCTGCGGCGCGGGAAAGGTCCTCCAGACCCCGCGGGGCGCGGTCTTCTGCGTCTCCCAGCGCGCCGAGCACATCTGGGAGGGCGTCAGCTCCGCGACCACCCGCTCGCGGCCCATCATCAACACCCGGGACGAGCCGCACGCCGACGCCGAGCGCTACCGCCGGCTCCACGTCATCGTCGGCGACTCGAACATGTCGGAGACGACCATGCTGCTCAAGGTCGGCGCCACCGACCTGGTGCTCCGCATGATCGAGGCCGGCACCGTGATGCGCGACCTGACCCTGGAGAACCCCATCAGGGCGATCCGCGAGGTCAGCCACGACATCACGGGCCAGCGCAAGGTCCGCCTCGCCAGCGGCCGCGAGGCCTCCGCCCTGGAGGTCCAGCGCGAGTACTACGAGAAGGCCGTGGACTTCGTCGACCGCCGCGGCATCCGCTCCGGCACCGTCGCCCAGGTCCTGGAGCTGTGGGGCCGCACGCTCGACGCGATCGAGAGCGAGCAGCTCGACCGCATCGAGACCGAGATCGACTGGGTCATGAAGCACCGGCTCATCGAGCGCTACCGGGCCAAGCACAACATGACCATGTCGAACCCGAGGGTCGCGCAGATAGACCTCGCCTACCACGACATCCACCGCCGTCGTGGGCTCTACTACCTGCTCCAGAAGAACGGGCAGGCGGCGCGGATCTGCAACGACCTGAAGATCTTCGAGGGCAAGTCGGTGCCCCCGCAGACCACTCGGGCCCGGCTCCGCGGCGACTTCATCCGCCGCGCCCAGGAGCAGCGCCGGGACTTCACCGTCGACTGGGTGCACCTCAAGCTGAACGACCAGGCACAGCGCACCGTGCTGTGCAAGGACCCGTTCCGCTCCGTCGACGACCGGGTGGAAAAGCTGATCGCCGGTATGTAAGACCAGGTCGTACGCGCCCGGGGCCCCGCACGATTCACGTGCGGGGCCCTCACGCCGAGAGGAGGGTCCCCTAGAGTGTCGGCACAACTACTGTGCCGTCTGAGATCTGAGGAACACGTGCGCCGACTTGCCGGCCTTCTCGTCGTCCCGCTGCTGCTGCTCTCGACAGCGGCGTGCGGCAGCGACGACAAGGGCTCCGATTCCGCCTCGATGAAGAACGGGCTGCCCGCCATCACCGCGGGGGAGAAGTTCGGCGAGAAGCCGACCCTCGCCAAGGGCGAGGGTGACCCGCCCAAGGAACTGAAGGTCAACGTCATCAGCGAGGGCACGGGCCCGGTGACGAAGAAGGGCGACGCGCTCCAGGTGAACTACCTGGGCCAGGCCTGGGACTCCACCACCCCCTTCGACAACAGCTTCGACCGCGGCCAGCCGTTCGACCTCACGCTGGGTGCCGGCCAGGTCATCAAGGGCTGGGACCAGGGCCTGGAGGGTCAGAAGGTCGGCAGCCGCATCGAGATCGGCATCCCGCCGGAGCTCGGCTACGGCGCGCAGGGCCAGGGCGACATCAAGCCCAACGCCACCCTCGTCTTCGTCGTGGACATCCTGAAGGCCGTCACCATCCCGAAGTCCGCCACGGGCACCCCGGTCGCCCAGGACGACAAGGACCTGCCGAAGGTCGGCACCAACACCGACGGCAAGGCCCCCTCGCTGACGGTCCCCAAGGTCGACCCGCCGACCAAGCTCGTGTCGAACTACGTGCTGGAGTCCAACGGCGAGGCCGTCAAGGCCACCGACACGGTCGTCGTGAACTACGTCGCCGCCCTCTGGAAGGACGGCAAGGTCTTCGACTCGACCTACACCACCGGCAAGCCCGCGAACTTCCCGCTCGAGCAGCTCACGCTGAAGGGCCTCAAGAACGGCCTCGTCGGCAAGAAGATCGGCAGCCGCGTCCTCATCGTCGCCCCGCCGTCCGAGGCGTTCGGCAACGAGGAGAAGCAGGGCATCCCGAAGAACTCCACGCTGGTCTTCGCCGTGGACATCCTGACGAAGATGTAAGACTGTCCCGATCGCGCAGTTCATCAGTATGAGGAGCAGTTCAGTGAGCATCGAGAAGCCCGAGATCGACTTCCCGGGCGGCGAGCCGCCGAAGGACCTGGAGATCAAGGAGATCTGGGAGGGCGACGGCGAGGTCGCCGCCGCCGGTGACTTCGTCAAGGTCCACTACGTGGGCGTGGCCTTCTCCACCGGTGAGGAGTTCGACGCCTCCTGGAACCGCGGCAGCGCGCTCGACTTCAACCTGGGCGCCGGTCAGGTCATCCAGGGCTGGGACCAGGGCATCCAGGGCATGAAGGTCGGCGGCCGCCGCCAGCTGGTCATCCCCGCGCACCTCGCCTACGGCGACCGCGGCGCCGGCAGCGCGATCGCCCCGGGCGAGACGCTGATCTTCGTCTGCGACCTCGTGGCCGTGAAGAAGCGCTGACCCGCGCGCACCGCGACCGCCGCAGGTCGCCCAGGGGCCCCCGCCATCCGTGGCGGGGGCCCTCGGCTTTGGCCGCGACACTCCGGGGCGGTACGGTCGGACGTCCGAGAAGCGAACCCGCGGAAGAGGTGCAGGGCGTCGATGGCGATTGCCAAGTCCGAGCGGCTGATGAATCTCGCGCTGTGCCTGCTCGGGACGCGCCGCCCGCTGAGCAAGCGTGAACTCCGGGGCTCCATCGAGGCCTACCTCGAAGCCTCCGGTGACGACGCCTTCAACCGCATGTTCGAGCGCGACAAGGACGACCTCCGCGAGCTCGGCCTCGTCATCGAGACCGTCGAGAACCTGGAGGGCGAGACCGGATACCTGGCCCGCCGCGACTCCAACCGGCTGCCGCCCATCACCCTGGACGCCGAGGAGGCCGCCGCGCTCGGCCTCGCCGCCAAGGTCTGGCAGCAGGCCCGCCTCGCCGGGGCCGCCAGCGGCGCCCTCCAGAAGCTCCGCGCCGCCGGCATGCCGGAGGCGGAGGACTCGTACGAGACCCAGCCCAGCGCCCTCGAACCCCGCATTCCGGTCCACGAGGCCGCCTTCGAGCCGCTCATGCTGGCCTGCCGCGACCGCCGCCCCGTCGTCTTCGACTACCGCAAGGCCAACGCCGCCCGTCCCGAGACCCGCCAGGTCGAGCCCTGGACCCTCGAATGCTGGCGCGGCCACTGGTACCTCGCGGGCTGGGACCGCGACCGCGGCGCCGAGCGCGTCTTCCGCCTCTCCCGGATCACCGGCAAGGTCCGCTCCCGGGCCGGCGCCTTCACCGCGCCCGTGCCCGACGTCGTCACCGTCCGGGAGACCGTCGAGAGCTGGGCGGGCGAGACCGCGACCCGCACCGCCCGCATCCGGCTCCGCGCCGGCTGCGGCTACCCGCTGCGCGCCCGCGCCCTGTCCGTACAGGAGGGCGCCGACGGGTGGGACGAGCTGGAGATCCCGTACGGCCACGGGCTCGACGCCTGGCTGGTCGAGTTCGGCCCCGACGTCGTCGTACGGGAACCCGCCGATCTGCGGGCCGATGTGATGGACCGGCTGCGCGCCGTGGCCAAGGGCTGAGGGGGAGACGAACCGCATGGCTGCCAACGCGATCGACCAGACGAGGCGGATGCTCTCCCTGGTCACCTACCTCCGCGAGCGCCCCGGCGCGCACGTCGCCGACGTCGCGCGCGCTTTCGGGATCACCGAGGACGAGCTGATCTCCGACCTGGACGTGCTGCCCATGTGCGGCACCAGCTTCCGCGGCGGAGACCTCCTCGACATCGACACCGACGGCGACCGGATCTGGTGGCACAACCCCGACGACGTGGCGGCGCCGCTGCGGCTCGCCGCCGATGAGGCGACCGCCCTCCTCGTCGCCGCCCGCGCCGTCGCCACCCTGCCCGGGCTCCGCGAGAGCGACCGGGAAGCGCTGCTGCGCGCCACCGCCAAGCTGGAGGCCGCGGCGGGCGAGGCCGCCGGGGCCAGCTCCCGGCTCTCGGTCACCTTCGAGTCCGAGGGCGGCGTGTTCGCCGAGGTCGACCGGGCCATCTCCGAGCGCCGGCGCCTCTGGGTGCGCTACTACTCGCCCGCGCGCGACGAGCTCACCGAGCGCGAGGTCGACCCGATCCGGCTCTTCGCCGTCGGCCACACGTACATGGAGGCGTGGTGCCGGCTCTCCGAGGCGCGCCGCACCTTCCGGCTCGACCGCGTCGTGGAGATCCGCATCCTCGACGAGCACGCCGCGCCGCCGGAACTGGAACTGCGCGACCTCTCCGAGGGCCTCGTGCACCCGTCCGCCGACGACCCGGAGGTCGTGGTCGAGGTGGGCCCGGGCGGCCGCTGGGTCGCCGAGTACTACCCGCACGACCGGGCCGACGAGCTGCCCGACGGCGGACTGCGGATCACGCTGCGGACGCCCGACCCCGCCTCGCTGCGCAGGCTCGCGCTCCGGCTGGGCAGCGACGGCCGGATCGTCGCACCGGCCGAACTCGCCGACAGCGCCAGGACCGCGGCGGCCGCGGCGCTCGCCGCGTACGAGGGAGTGTGACGGTCCTCGTACCCGCGACGCTGTTACTGACGTACCGAAGGTCCAGAGAGAGATGAGGGAAGTGTCCGCGATGCACGGTCTCACGGCGACGATCGCCCCGGTCCTCTTCAAGGCCGCCTGCCCCGACTGCCGCTCCCGCTTCGAACTCTCCGCGAGCGCCCTGCGCCTGGCCATCGGCGCAAGCCGCCGCACGACCTTCTACTCGTTCACCTGCCCCGAGTGCGGCAGTGCCGTCCGCAAGCCCGCGGGCGAGCGCATCGTCGAACTCCTCACCGGCGGCGGCGTGCGCACCCTGAGGCTCCACACGACCGTCTGAGTAGGCTCACGTACATGTTCTGGCCCATGCTCGCCATCGCCCTCGGCTTCCTCGGCATCGCCGTCCTCGGGGTCCTCGCCATCAAGGTGTTCCTCGAAGTGCAGCGCTTCGGCCGACAAGTGGCGCACACCACGGAGCAGATCAACCGGGCGGCCGGGGAGCTGGAAACGGCCGCCGTGGGACTGGCCCGAACCGGCGAGACACTGCGCTGAGACCGTGACGTACCCTGCGTGAAAGGGCCCTCACCCGGGCTCGTGGCACGAAATCGGGAGTATGCAAGGGCATTGCCCTGCGTTTACTCCTGCGGGTTACGATCGCAGGCAGCGCGGTGGCCGGACAGGTGTCCGACCCGCCGGGCGCCCGCACTCCATGTCGCCTCGGTGAAGAAGGTAAACGCTATGGGTAGGCTCGGCCCCACCGAGATCATTCTGATCCTCGTCGTGATCATCCTCCTGTTCGGCGCCAAGAAGCTCCCGGACATGGCCCGCTCGCTGGGCAAGTCGGCTCGCATCCTCAAGAGCGAGGCGAAGGCGATGAAGTCGGACGACCAGCAGAGCGCCCCCGCCGACCCGCCGCACGCGGGCACCGGGACGCAGGAGCCCGCGCCGCGCACCATCCAGGCCGCTCCCGGCGACGTGACCAGCTCGCGCCCCGTGGCCGAGCCCTCGGACACCACCAAGCGCTGACCCGGTCCGCCGCAGCCGCCGCACCGGGCGGCGGCTGCCGCACGAGATGAGGACCTGGGTTGCCCAAGTCTGCCCCCAAGCAGGAGAAGGATCCCGAGGGCCGGATGCCCCTCGTGGAGCACCTGCGTGAACTCCGCAACCGCCTGGCGAAGGGCCTCCTCGCCATCGCGGCGGTGACGATCGTCGCCCTCGCCTACAGCGAGGAGCTGATGCAGTTTCTGACGAAGTCGGTGCCCACCTGCTCTCCGGGTGTCACCAGCGACGGCGGCAACTGCGCGATCGTCTCCTTCAACACGCTGATGGCTCCCTTCAGCACGACGATCCAGCTGTCGCTGACCGCGGGCCTCGTCGTCGCGAGCCCGGTCTGGCTCTACCAGCTGTGGGCGTTCGTCGCGCCCGGACTGCACAAGAACGAGAAGAAGTACACGTACGCCTTCGTCGGCGCGGCCGTGCCGCTCTTCGCCGCGGGCGCGTACCTCGCGTACCTCATCCTGCCCATCAGCGTGAAGGTCCTCATCAGCCTCACGCCCAGCGGCTCCGCGAACATCCTGTCGCTCAACGACGTCCTCGACTTCACGCTGCGCATGGTGCTCGTCTTCGGCCTCGCCTTCGAGCTCCCCCTCGTCCTGGTGATGCTGAACCTCACCGGTGTCCTCACCGGTCGCCGCATGGCCGGCTGGTGGCGCGGCGTGATCATGGGCGTCTTCGTCTTCGGCGCCGTCATCACCCCGACCACCGACCCGATCGGCATGATCGCCCTCGCCGGGCCGATCACGATCCTGTACTTCGGGGCCGTCGGCTTCTCCCTCCTCAACGACCGACGGCGCAGGCGCGGCAACCCCGACGCCGAGCTCGACGACGACGAGGCCTCCTCGCTCGACCTGACGCCCCAGGCCGTCGGCGCCGTCGAACCCGTCGCCGCCGCCCGCGCCCTGCCCGAGCAGGCCACCGGCGAGCACGGCGGAACCACCGTGCAGCGGCTCAACGGTTACGACGACATCACCTGATCTTGTAGGGTCCCCCCAGACTCCGTCCGGGGGGACCCCCAATGACCAGCGACATCACCCTCTTCGTCAATCCCACCGCGGGCCGCGGCCGCGGGGCCCGCGCCGCCCAGCCCGCCGCGCGGGTGCTCAGGGACGCGGGATTCTCCGTCCGCACCGTCCTCGGGCTCGACGCCGCCGACGCCCTGGCACGCGCGCGCGAGGCCGTCGACGAGGGCACCGGAGCCCTCGTCGCCGTCGGCGGCGACGGCATGATCTCCCTCGCCCTCCAGGCCGTCGCGGGAACCCGCACCCCGCTCGGCGTCATCGCCGCCGGCACCGGCAACGACTTCGCCCGCACCCTCGGCCTGCCCGTCCGCGACCCGGCCGCCGCGGCCCGCCTCGCCGCCGGGATCCTCAAGGGCACGGGAGCCCGCGCGATGGACCTCGGACGCGTGACGAGCGGGAACCGCACCCGCTGGTACGGCACCGTGCTCGCCTCCGGATTCGACTCCCGGGTCAACGACCGCGGCAACCGGATGCGCCTCCCCGTCGGCCGCTTCAAGTACGACCTCGCGATCCTCGCCGAGCTCGCCGCCTTCCGGCCCGTCCCGTACCGCCTCGCCTTCGACGACGGGCGCGTCCTGGAGACCGACGCGACCCTCGTCGCCGTCGGCAACGGCAGCTCCTACGGCGGAGGCATGCGGATCTGCGCCGACGCCCGCACCGACGACGGACTCCTCGACGTCACCGTCGTCGGCGACTGCGACCGCACCACCCTCCTCAAGGTCTTCCCCCGGGTCTACAAGGGCACGCACCTCGACCACCCCGAGGTCACCACCCACCGCGTCCGCTCCCTCACCCTCGACGCCCCGGACACCACCGGTTACGCCGACGGCGAGCCGCTCGGCCCGCTGCCGCTCGCCGCGGAGTGCGTCCCCGGCGCCCTGCGGGTCCTCGCGCCCGCCGACCCCGCACCCCCTGGAACCGACCCCTCCGCATCCCCTCGATAAAGATCGCGTCACTGTCACAGGTGGCGGGTAGGCTCGACAACAAGATGACAGAGGACCTCACACCAGCCGAGGCGTACGCGGCCGCCCGCGCCCGCAACGCCGAGCAGCGCACCGCACTGGCACCCTTCCGCGAGCTGTACGACTTCGGTCTGGACCCCTTCCAGATCGAGGCGTGCCAGGCACTCGAAGCGGGCAAGGGCGTGCTCGTCGCCGCGCCCACGGGCTCCGGCAAGACCATCGTCGGCGAGTTCGCCGTCCACCTCGCCCTCACCCAGGGCCGCAAGTGCTTCTACACGACGCCCATCAAGGCGCTGTCGAACCAGAAGTACGCCGACCTCGTCAAGCGGTACGGCGCCGACAAGGTCGGCCTCCTCACCGGCGACAACAGTGTCAACGGCGACGCACCGATCGTCGTCATGACCACCGAAGTCCTCCGCAACATGCTCTACGCCGGATCCCAGGCCCTCTCCGGCCTCGGATACGTCGTCATGGACGAGGTCCACTACCTCTCCGACCGCTTCCGCGGCGCGGTCTGGGAGGAAGTGATCATCCACCTCCCCGAATCCGTCACCCTCGTCTCGCTCTCCGCGACCGTCTCCAACGCCGAGGAGTTCGGCGACTGGCTCGACACCGTCCGCGGCGACACCGAGGTCATCGTCTCCGAGAGCCGCCCCGTGCCGCTCTGGCAGCACGTCCTCGCCGGACGCCGGATGTACGACCTCTTCGAGGAGGAGACCGACCACGGCGGCCGCGGCTCCGCCCGCCGCGAGGTCAACCCCGACCTCATGCGCCTCGCCCGCACCGAGAACACGGCCTACAACCCGCGCGACCGGCGCCGCGGCAAGATGGTCCGCGAGGCCGACCGCGAGCGCGAGCGCCGCCAGCGCTCCCGCATCTGGACCCCCGGCCGCCCCGAGGTCATCGAGCGCCTCGACGCCGAGGGACTCCTCCCCGCCATCACCTTCATCTTCAGCCGCGCCGGCTGCGAGGCCGCCGTCCAGCAGTGCCTGTACGCCGGACTGCGCCTCAACAACGACGAGGGACGCCTGCGCGTCCGCGAGATCGTCGAGGAGCGCACCGCCGCCATCCCCGCCGAGGACCTCCACGTCCTCGGCTACTACGAGTGGCTCGAAGCCCTGGAGCGGGGCATCGCCGCCCACCACGCCGGCATGCTCCCCACCTTCAAGGAAGTCGTCGAGGAGCTCTTCGTCCGCGGGCTCGTCAAGGCCGTCTTCGCGACCGAGACCCTGGCCCTCGGCATCAACATGCCCGCGCGGTCCGTCGTCCTCGAGAAGCTCGTCAAGTGGAACGGCGAGCAGCACGCCGACATCACCCCCGGCGAGTACACCCAGCTCACCGGCCGCGCCGGCCGCCGCGGCATCGACGTCGAGGGCCACGCCGTCGTCCTCTGGCAGCGCGGCCTCGACCCCGGCCACCTCGCCGGACTCGCCGGCACGCGCACCTACCCCCTGCGCTCCAGCTTCCGGCCCTCGTACAACATGGCGGTCAACCTCGTCGACCAGTTCGGTCGGCACCGCTCCCGCGAACTCCTCGAAACCTCCTTCGCCCAGTTCCAGGCCGACCGCTCCGTCGTCGGCATCTCCCGGCAGGTGCAGAAGAACGAAGAGGGACTCGAGGGCTACCGCGAGGGCATGACCTGCCACCTCGGCGACTTCGAGGAGTACGCGCGGCTCCGCCGCGACCTCAAGGACCGCGAGACCGAACTGGCCCGGCAGGGCGCCGCCCAGCGCCGCGCCCAGGCCGCCGGCTCGCTGGAGAAGCTGAAGCCCGGCGACATCATCCACGTGCCGACCGGCAAGTTCGCCGGCCTCGCCCTCGTCCTCGACCCCGGCATCCCGGCGGGCCGCACCAACGGCCACCGCGGCTTCGAGTACCACGACGGCCCGCGCCCCCTCGTCCTCACCGCCGAGCGGCAGGTCAAGAGGCTCGCCTCCATCGACTTCCCCGTGCCCGTCGAGGCGCTGGAGCGGATGAGGATCCCCAAGACCTTCAACCCCCGCTCCCCGCAGTCCCGCCGCGACCTCGCCTCCGCCCTGCGCAGCAAGGCCGGACACATCAACCCCGAGCGCCACCACAAGCAGCGCTCCGCCGCCGCCGACGACCGGGAGATCGCCCGGCTGCGCACCGAGATCCGCGCCCACCCCTGCCACGGCTGCGACGAGCGCGAGGACCACGCCCGCTGGGCCGAGCGCTATTACCGCCTCCAGCGCGACACCCAGCAGCTGGAGCGGCGCATCGAGGGCCGCACCAACACCATCGCCCGCACCTTCGACCGGATCGTCGCGCTCCTCACCGAACTCGACTACCTGCGCGGCGACGACGTCACCGACAACGGCAAGCGGCTCGCCCGGCTCTACGGCGAACTCGACCT
The DNA here is from genome assembly GCF_044754405.1 of Streptomyces sp. NPDC093089. Taxonomy (NCBI): domain Bacteria; kingdom Bacillati; phylum Actinomycetota; class Actinomycetes; order Kitasatosporales; family Streptomycetaceae; genus Streptomyces; species Streptomyces sp. NPDC093089. The sequence continues at coordinate 262,839 of NZ_JBIVPA010000007.1, read as the reverse complement.
GCTCGCCAGCGAGTGCCTGCGCGACCGCGTCTGGGAGGGCCTCACCCCGCCCGAACTCGCCGCCTGCGTCTCCGCGTTGGTGTTCGAGTCGCGTCAGGCCGACGACGCCGTCGCGCCCAAGCTGCCGACCGGCAACGCCAAGGCGGCGCTCGGCGAGATGGTCCGCATCTGGGGCCGCCTCGACGCCCTCGAAGAGGAATTCAAGATCAACCAGGCCGAGGGGGTCGGCCAGCGCGAACCCGACCTCGGCTTCGCCTGGGCCGCCTACCAGTGGGCCTCCGACAAGAGCCTCGACGAGGTCCTCCGCGAGGCCGAGATGCCCGCCGGCGACTTCGTCCGCTGGTGCAAGCAGGTCATCGACGTCCTCGGACAGATCGCCGCGGCCGCTCCCAAGGAGAACAGCACCGTCGCGAAGAACGCCCGCAAGGCCGTGGACGCGCTGCTGCGCGGTGTCGTGGCCTACAGCTCGGTGGGCTGACGGTCCGACCGTTCCCGAAGGGGCCCGTGGCGCGCACGCCACGGGCCCCTTCGGCGTATCCGTCGCACCCCTCGGCGCACCACCCGCGGCCGGTTGTCCACAGGTCGTCGTCCACAGGGCTGGCGCGGGGGAGGACCCTTCCGCTTGCATGGACTCGTACACACGGACAGTGAGTTGGGGAGGGGACGTACGTGACCAGGCAAGCCGGTCCCGACGCCGGGACACGCGCGACGCAGCCGACCGCGACCATCGCCGAGGGCCCCCGGGGAGTGCCGCTCCTCGGCAACCTGCCCGCCTTCGGCAAGGACCCGCTCGCCTTCTTCGAACAGCTCAGGGAGCGCGGGGACTTCGTCCGCTGGCGCTTCGGCCGCGGCCCCGCCCTCTTCATCGCCCACCCGGACGCCGTCGGCGAACTCCTCACCGAGGTCGAGCGCACCTTCGACCAGCCCGACCTCGGCATCGCCTTCCGCACCCTCCTCGGAAACGGCGTGGTCGTCGCCAAGGGCGCCGACTGGCGGCGCAAGCGCTCCCTGGTCCAGCCCTCCGTCCGCCCCAAGCAGGTCCGCTCCTACGCCGCGACGATGGCCGAGTGCGCCGTCGCCCTCGCCGACCGGTGGACCGACGGGCAGCACGTCGACATCAAGAAGGAGATGGCCGCCCTCACCCAACTCATCGCCGTCCGCACCATCTTCGGCGTCGACACCGCGGCGGACGCCGAGTCCATCGGCCGGGCCATGGACATCGCGCAGAAGGAGATCGGCGCCGAGTTCAGCGGCATCGGAGCCGTGCTCCCCGACTGGATCCCCACCCCCGGACGCGCCCGCATCAAGCGCGCCACCGCCGTCATCGACGCCGAGGTCTCCCGCGTCGTCTCCCGCCACCGCGACGGCGACACGGAGCGCCCCGACCTCCTCAGCCGCCTCCTCGCGGCCCGGGACGAGACCGGCGCCCGCCTCTCCGACCGGGAGATCCGCGACGAGACCGTCACCCTCTACATCGGCGGCCACGAGACCACCAGCTCCACCCTCGTCTGGGCCTGGTACCTGCTTTCCCGCAACCCCCGGGTCCGCGACGCCCTCGCCGAGGAACTCGACCGGGTCCTCGCCGACCACGAACCCGGCTACGACGACTACGCCTCCCTGACGTACACCCAGGCCGTGGTCAAGGAGACCCTCCGCCTCTACCCGACGATCTGGCTCATCACCGGCATCGCCAAGGAGGGCGCCACCCTCGGCGGCACCCCCGTCCCCACCGGGACCCGCGTCTGGTCCAGCCAGTGGGCCACCCACCGCGACCCCCGCTGGTACGGCGACGCCGACGCCTTCCGCCCCGAGCGCTGGCTCACCACAGGAGACGGCGAACCCGCCGAGCAGATACCCGAGTACGCCTGGTTCCCCTTCGGCGGCGGCCCACGCGTCTGCCTCGGCACCCGCTTCGCCCTCGTCGAGGCCGTCCTCGTCCTCGCCGTCCTCGCCCGCCGCTTCCACCTCGACCTCACCACCGACGACATCCGCCCCGTCCCCAGCCTCACCCTCCAACCGGACCGCGACGTCCACGCCACGGTCCGAGCCCGGGGCTGACCCACCGGAGCCGGGTGGCTATCGTCGGGCGATGGCTCAAGATCACGACACGTTCGACACCGCGATGGCCACCTGGCAGGAATGGCAGGACGCCCCCTGGGGCCGTCTCCGCTACACGCTCGCCGAGGTGAACCTCGTGCGCCACCTCGACGACGGCACCGCGGGCGGCCCGCTCCGGATCCTCGACCTCGCCGGCGGCGACGGCGGAGACGCGATACGGCTGGCCGCCCGCGGCCACCACGTCACCGTCGTCGACCTCGCCCCCGCCATGCTGACCGCCGCCGAGGCCCGCGCCGAGGCGAGCGGCCTGTCGGACCGGATCACCTGCGTCCGGGCCGACGTGCGCACCCTGCCGCCGGACATCACCGCCGGCGCGTTCGACGTGGTCCTCTGCCACAACCTCCTCGCCCACGTCGACGACGTCCCCGGCACCCTCACCACGGCACTCGCTCCCCTGAAGCACGGCGGACTCTTCTCCGTCATGGCCATCAACCGGCACTCCGAGCCCCTGAACATCGCCGTCCGACGACTCGACCCCGCCGCCGCCCTGGCCGCCCTCGACTCCGACCGACTCCGCAACGACATGTTCGACACCGACCTCACCCTCCACACCGCCGAGGAGGTCACCTCCCTCCTCGAAGCCCTCGGCTGCCAGGACGTGCACCACTACGGCATCCGCACCTTCTGCGACTACCTCACCGACGACGCCCGCAAGTACGACCCGACCTACTACGCCGACCTCGAACGCCTCGAACTCGCCACGACCGCCCTGCCCCCGTACGCCCGCACCGCCCGCCTCTTCCAGCTCACCGCCCGCAAGAAGACCCCGGCCTGACGGGCCGGGGTGGCGGGGGCGCGGCCCTCGCATGGCGGGGGCCGCGCCGGTCAGGCCGGGACGGGGGCCGGTCGCTGCTCGGCGAGGGCCGTCCAACGGGCGCGGACGAGGAGGAAGAGGGGGAGGCCGAGGGGGGAGAGGAGGATGGTGAGGAGGAGGAGAGGGGCCATCAGGAGGGGAGGGACGGCGAGGCGGCGGGCCTCGCGGTAGATCCACTGGCCGAGGAGGAGGTCCCAGGCGATGACCTGGGCCCAGAGGGCGCTGGCGCCGTTGGCCAGTGTGGTGAGGTCGCGGAAGGTGTCGATGTCGGGGCTGGTGACGGCGGTCCAGAGCTCCGGGAAGACGGGAGCGGCGAACACCGCCCAGACGACCAGGAGGGGGAGGACGGTCAGCGGGGAGGCGGCGATGCGCTCGGTGGTCCGCCAGTGCGGGGCGAAGATCATGAGCAGCCAGACCGGGGCCGCGAGGAGGAAGGTCAGCTCGAACAGGAAGCCGGTCATGCCGGGACCTCCTCGGAGGGTGCCGGTGCGGGGGAGGGGGCCGCGGCCCGCAGGGACAGGGCGGTGGCGAGCGCGGTGAGCAGGACGATCGCGGCCGCCGCGGTCAGCGTCGCGCCGTCCGGTGAGAAGAGGGCCTGGCCGCGGAGGGCCTGCCAGGTCAGGAGGAGGAAGGTCGCGGTGTAGGCGCCGGCGGCGGTGAGGGTCAGCCGCAGGCGGACGCGGTCGTCGGCGAGGCGGACGAAGCGCGGGGTGAGCGCGGCGAGGACGAGCAGCAGGAGCGGGAGCAGCTGCAGCGCGTGCATGCCGAAGAAGTGCGGGATGCGCAGGTCGCCGCCGGTGGTGGACCAGCCCGTCAGGGGCATCGACGGACCGCCGTCCGGGACGCCGACGCTGTGGGCGCCGCTGATCGGCGATTCGTCGACCGCGAGCTGCTCCGGGGTCGGAGGGACCATCAGGAAGCCGACGGCGGCGCCCGCCAGGGCGATCAGCGAGGAGAGGCGGACGGCCCAGGCGGTGGACCGGTCGAGGATCCGGGCGCGGAGCAGCAGGACCACGATGGCCAGGGCGCCCAGCCACAGCACGACGATCGTGCCGCCCATGACCTGGAAGACGGCGTTGTCGAAGGGCGTTGCCTGGTTGAAGTGGCTCTGGGTGCCCCGGACCACCTGGAGGGTGATGAGCACCATCTCGACGGCGCTGGCGACGGCGACCACCGTGCCGGCCCACCAGCCGATGCGGTGGGCGCGCGGCAGCGGGGCGAGCAGCGACAGCATCCAGGCGAGCGAGAGTCCGTACGCGATGAACGAGAGCGAGAACTTGAGCGGCTTGCTCCAGATCGGTACGCCGACCAGGATCCGGTCGTCGACGACCAGGCCGATGCCGGAGACGACCGCGAGGACCGCCATCGACGCGGTGAACCAGACGAGCGGTCGGTGCAGGCGGGCGAGCGGGTGCAGTAAGGACATGTGATCCCCCGTGGAAAACCGTGACAGGAAGGACAGTTGAGGTATGGATAGTGGCACTAGCCACTATCTGATAGCGCCACTATCTATGATGGAGGCCTCGGTCGGCAAGGCCGTGGAAAGACCGGAAGGATGAACACGCGGTGCGCATCGGAGAGTTGAGTCGCAGGGCCGGGGTGTCCGTGCCGACGATCAAGTTCTACGTACGGGAAGGCCTGCTGCCGGCCGGGGAGTTGACGAGCCCGAACCAGGCCTCGTACGGAGAGACGCACGTACGGCGCCTCCGCCTGATCCGGGCGCTCCTCGACGTGGGTGGACTGTCGGTCGCGGGGATCCGCAGCGTCATCGAGGCGGTCGACGACCCGGACCGGCCGGTGCACAAGGTCCTCGGCGCGGCGGCCAGCCGCATGGTGCCGCGCTACGACCGCGAGCCCGGCGCCGGAATGGAGGAGGCGCGGCGGAAGGTCGACGATCTGATCGCCGCGCGCGGCTGGAACACGGTCCCCGACAACCCCGCCTCGCAGTCGCTGGCGACGGCGCTCGCGGCCCTCGACGAGGTCGGCCACGGCGCGTTCGTCGACGTCCTGAACGTCTACGCGGACGCCGCTGAGCAGGTGGCGCGGGCGGACCTCGACTACGTCGCGCGCAACGTGGCCCGCGAGGAGCTGGTGGAGAGCACCGTCGTCGGCACGATCCTCGGCGACGCGATCTTCTCGGCCCTTCGCCGGATGGCCCACGTCGACGCCTCGGAGCGCGTCTTCGGGGAGGCGACGTAGGGCGGCGGGGTCCGGCTCCGGAACGCGAAAGGGGCGGGGCGGGCACCGAGGGCACCCGCCCCGCCCCACGTGGTGCGGTGGATGCCGTCGGCACCCGCCCCGCCCCTGAGGGGTGTCCTGTCGATCACGCCGGGCTCGCGGGGCCCGGCACGCACGACACCCCCTGAGGGAGAGCGTCAGTTCTCCTGCTCGCGCTCCACCTGCTCGTTCCATTCGCGCTTGATCGCGCGCCAGGCCTCGTCCGACTTGCCCAGGCGCCAGTAGCCCGAGATCGAGAGGCGCTCGCGGGCCACTCCGCGGTCGAGGCGGAGGTGGCTGCGCAGCTCCTTCACGAAGCCGGCCTCGCCGTGGACGAAGGCGTGGACGTCACCGGCCGGGAAGTCCAGGGCGCGGACGGCCTCGACGAGCGCCTCGCCGGCCGGGCGGTCGCCCCGGTGCAGCCAGGTGACGTCCACCCCGTCGGCCGTCGAGAACTTCTGCTCCTCCGCCGCGTCCGACACCTCGACGAACGCGTGCACCCGCGCGCCGGCGGGCAGCCGCTCCAGGGCGACCGCGATCGCCGGCAGCGCGCTCTCGTCACCCACGAGCAGGTGCCAGTCCGCGGCCGGGTCCGGCGTGTAGCCGCCGCCCGGGCCGAGGAAGCGCACGGTCTCGCCCACCTGCGCGCGCGCCGCCCACGGGCCGGCCAGGCCCTCGTCGCCGTGCACCACGAAGTCGACCGTGAGCTCGCGGTGCAGCACGTCCCACGCCCGTACGGTGTACGTCCGGGTCGTCGGCCACTGCTCCCGGGGGAACTCCGCCCGGATCCTCTCCATGTCGAACGGCTCCGGGTAGGCGACCCCCTCCGGGGCGAAGAGCAGCTTCACGTAGTGGTCGGTGTACTCGCCGGCGTCGAAGCCGTCGAGCCCGGGGCCGCCCAGGACCACCCGCACCATGTGCGGCGTGATCCGCTCGGTGCGCACCACGTGCGCTTCGGTGGCCTTCGGTGCCTTGCGGGCCGGCTGCTCTGCCACGAGGGGCTCTCCTGACTCTGCGTACTTAGGTATGCCTAAGCTAGCACCTCGGAGCGGCACACCCTAAGCCCCCGTACGGCCCCGCCCCGTCAGCGCTCCAGTACCGGAAGCAGGCGTCCGACGGCGCCGCCCAGGCCCCAGCGCTTCACCAGGGCGTCGAGGGCCGCCGGGTCGTGGGGGGCCGAGGGGAGTGCCGGGTCGAAGGCGGGCAGGGGGGCGTCCCCGGCGACGCGGACGACCGTGGGGGCCACGTCGAGGTACGCGGCGGCCTCGACGATCCCGCGCCGCTTGGCGGGCGTGAGCTTCGAGGCCCGGTCCTCGGCGGCCGCCCGGACCCCGGCGAGGTCGCCGTACTCGGTGACGAGCTGGGCGGCCGTCTTCTCGCCGATGCCCTTGACGCCTGGCAGCCCGTCGCTCGCGTCCCCGCGCAGCGCGGCGAAGTCCGCGTACTGGTCGGGGCGCACCCCGTACTTGGTCCGGATGAGCTCCGCGTCCACCAGGTCGCAGTCGCCGACGCCCTTGCGCGGGTACAGCACGCGCACCTCGCGGGCGTCGTCCACCAGCTGGAAGAGGTCGCGGTCGCCCGTGACGATGTCGACCGGGCCCGTCGCGCGGCCCGCCAGCGTCCCGATGACGTCGTCGGCCTCGTAACCGGCGGCGCCGACGCGGGCGATGCCGAGCGCGGCGAGGACCTCCTCGATGACCGGCACCTGCGGGGAGAGGGTGTCGGGGATCTCCTCCTCGTCCGGGCCGGTCTCCGTCTCGACCGCCACCCGGTGCGCCTTGTACGAGGGGATGAGGTCGACCCGCCACTGCGGCCGCCAGTCCTCGTCCCAGCAGGCCACGAGGTCGTCGGGGCGGTGGTCCTGGACGAGCCGGGTGATGAAGTCGAGCAGCCCGCGAACGGCGTTCACCGGGGTGCCGTCCGGTGCGCGGACCGAGTCCGGGACGCCGAAGTAGGCGCGGAAGTACAGGCTGGCGGTGTCGAGGAGCATCAAACGTCGGGTCACCCGCCCGATCATGCCGCACGCCACCGACAGACCTCGGGGACCGACGGACCCGGCCCGGGCGGCACCTCCCGCCGGGACCGGCGGACCCGGCCCGGGCGGCACCCCGGGGACCGACAGGCCCGGCCTCGGCGGGCCGCACCGCGAGCCCCGGCGTGACGCGTGTCACCTTTGCGTTTGCACCCGGTGAAGCCGGGGAGGCGGGAGCCCGGAGCGGACCCGGTACGGGACGAGACGGAGAAGTCCCCGTACGCGACGGGCCGCGGGCCGATCCCGCCCGCTCCACGGCCCGGCCGCGCGGGGGTGGTGGGGCCGTTCTTCATTGCTACCCGTGAGGTGTATGTGCCCAGGCTCCAGGCCGACCATCTGTACAAGGTGTTCGGCAGACGACCCGACGAAGCCGTCCGCAGGCTGGCCGACGGCGCCGACCGCGAGGAACTGCGGGTCGAGGGGGCGACGGCCGCCGTCGTCGACGCCGGCTTCACCGTCGAACCCGGTCAGATCTTCGTCGTGATGGGCCTGTCGGGATCCGGGAAGTCGACGCTCCTGCGCATGCTCAACGGTCTGCTCGAACCCACCGCGGGCCGGGTCCTCTTCGACGGCCGCGACCTCACCGCTCTCTCTCCCCGCGAGCTGCGCACGGTCCGCGCCGAGAAGATCAGCATGGTCTTCCAGCACTTCGCGCTGTTCCCGCACCGAAACGTCCTGGAGAACGCCGCCTACGGCCTGGAGGTGCAGGGCGTCCCGCGCACCGAGCGCGAGACCCGCGCCACCGAGGCGCTCGAACTGTGCGGGCTCGGCGGCTGGGAGAAGTCCTGGCCCGACGAGCTGTCCGGCGGCATGCAGCAGCGCGTCGGCCTGGCCCGCGCGCTCGCCACGGACGCGGACCTGCTGCTCATGGACGAGTCGTTCAGCGCGCTCGACCCGCTCATCCGCCGCGACATGCAGGACCAGCTCCTCGTCCTCCAGCAGCGCCTGAAGAAGACCATCGTCTTCATCACCCACGACCTCAACGAGGCCATGCGCCTCGGCGACCGGATCGCCGTCATGCGCAACGGCCGGATCGTCCAGCTCGGCACGGCGGAGGACATCCTCGTCCGCCCCGCCGACGACTACGTCGCCTCCTTCACCCAGGACGTCGACCGCTCCCGGGTGCTCACCGCCTCCGCGGTCATGAAGGCCGGCGCCCCCGCGGCCGACTGCCCCGCCGACTGCGCCTGCCGGGCCGTCGGCCCCGACACGCTCGTCGCGGACCTGTGCGCCGTCGCCGCCCTCGCCCCGCACCCCGTGACCGTCGAGGACTCCGACGGCACCGTCCTCGGAGTCGTACCGCCCGAACGCCTCCTCGCCGCGATGGGCGGTCTCGGCGCGACGGATGCCCCGTACGCCGGGGCCCGGGAGGTGACCGCCGGTGCCTAGGCTTCCCCTCGGCCAGTGGGTCGACAGCTCCGTCGACTGGCTCCAGGCGCAGTTCTCCTGGCTCTTCGACGCGGTCAGCGCCGGCGTCACCGGCCTCTACGACGGCATCGACGCCGCCCTGTCGGCACCCCAGCCGCTGCTCTTCGCGGGCATCCTCGCCGTCGTCGCCTGGTGGCTGCGCGGCCTCGCCGCCGCCGTCCTGGCGTTCGCCGGATTCGCCCTCGTGGACTCCGTCCAGCTGTGGGACGAGGCCATGGCGACGCTCTCGCTCGTCCTCGTGTCGACGCTCGTGACCCTGGTGATCGCCGTCCCGCTCGGCATCTGGGCGGCCCGCTCGAAGACGGTCAGCGCGGTGCTGCGCCCCGTGCTCGACTTCATGCAGACCATGCCGGCGATGGTCTACCTCATCCCCGGCATCATCTTCTTCGGCGTGGGAGTGGTCCCCGGCATCATCGCCACCATCGTGTTCGCGCTGCCCCCCGGCGTCCGGATGACCGAGCTCGGCATCCGCCAGGTCGACGGCGAACTCGTCGAGGCCGCCCAGGCCTTCGGCACCACGCCGCGCGACACCCTGCTGCGCGTGCAGCTGCCGCTCGCCCTGCCGACGATCATGGCGGGCGTCAACCAGGTCATCATGCTCGGCCTGTCCATGGTCGTCATCGCGGGCATGGTCGGCGGCGGCGGGCTCGGCGGCGCGGTCTACCGGGCCATCGGCAACGTCGACATCGGCCTCGGCTTCGAGGCCGGAACCTCCATCGTCGTCCTCGCCATGTACCTGGACCGGATGACCGGCGCGCTCGGCCGCCAGGTCTCCCCGCTGGGCCGCCGCGCCGCCGCCAAGGCGCGCGCCGCGCTGGCCTCGAAGCGCCCCGGGGCGAAGCTCTGGGCCCACCGCCCGCAGCCCGTCACGGCCCTCGTCGGCGTCGTCGTCCTCGCCCTCGTCGCCGGCGGCACGGGGTTCCTCGGCCGCTCCGGCGGCACGACCTCCCCGAGCGCCTCCGGAGCGAACGGCGGCCACGGCAAGAAGATCAGCATCGGCTACATCCCCTGGGACGAGGGCATCGCCTCCACGTACCTCTGGAAGGAGCTCCTGGAGCGGCGCGGCTACGAGGTCGAGACCAAGCAGCTGGAGGCCGGCGCGCTCTACACCGGCCTGGCCGGCGGGCAGCTCGACTTCCAGACCGACGCCTGGCTGCCCGTCACCCACGCCCAGTACTGGGAGAAGTACCGGAGCAAGCTGGAGGACCTCGGCTCCTGGTACGGCCCCACCTCGCTGGAGCTCTCCGTCCCCTCGTACGTGAAGGGCGTCGACTCGCTCGCCGACCTCAAGGGGAAGGCGGGGCAGTTCAAGGGCCGTATCGTCGGCATCGAGCCCAGCGCCGGAATGATGGGCATCCTCGAGGACAAGGTGCTCGAGGAGTACGGCCTCGAGGGCGAGTACGAGGTCGTCGACGGCTCCACGCCCGGCATGCTCGCCGAGTTGAAGCGCGCGTACGACCGAAAGGAACCGGTCGTCGTCACCCTCTGGTCGCCGCACTGGGCCTACTCCGCGCACGAGCTGAAGAAGCTCGCGGACCCGAAGGGCTCCTGGGGCGAGGGCGACGGAGTCCACACCCTCGCCCGCAAGGGTTTCGCCGCCGAGAACCCCGAGATCGGCAACTGGCTGAAGGACTTCGAGCTGACCGAGAAGCAGCTCACGGACCTCGAAGCCGTCATCCAGGAGACCGGGAAGGGCAAGGAGCAGCAGGCCGTCCGGACCTGGCTGGACCGCACCCCCGGCCTCGCGGAGAAGCTCACCCCGAGGTAGCGACCGGAGCCCGTCCGACGGACGGTGCGTGACTCCTGTCCGAAAAGGGGCGGTCGCCGAGCGTGTTCGGCGACCGCCCCTTTTCCACACGACGAGAAACCCCGCCCCAAAGCTGCGTAAGGTTCAGGTAACCGACCGGTACACCGGTCCGAGGGGCCGCGACAGTACCAGGGAGGGAGCCGACATGGACGAGAAGGAATCACCCCGCGTGGGCGCGGCCGTCAAGAGGCGCCGCAGAGCGCTCCAGCTCACCCTGGCCGTCGTCGCCTCCCGCAGCGGCCTCTCCGTGCCCTTCCTCAGCCAGGTCGAGAACGACCGCGCCCGGCCCAGCCGCCGCTCCCTCGAACTCGTCGCCCAGGCCCTGGAGACGACGGCCGGCGAACTCCTCGCCGCCGCCGAGGCCTCCCGCACCGTCGACGTCGTACGGTTCGGCGAGCACCCCCCGGACCCCGCCCTGCCCGCCGGCGTCCGGCAGCTCGTCCGGGGCCGCCACCAGCTGCACGCCCTGGAGTTCACCGGCGAGCAGGACGCGGGACGCGAGTTCCAGCACCGCAACGACGAACTGCTGTACGTGGCCGACGGCGCCGCCGAGGTCGAGGCCGAAGGCCGCGCGTACCGGCTCGGCCGCGGCGACACCCTGTACCTCTCCGGCGGCGTACGGCACCGCTGGCGGGCCACCGAGCCCGGCACCCGGCTGCTCGTCGTCGCCGTCGCCGAACACGTCGAGGCCGAGGAGGAGTGAGCGACGGTACGCGGTCCCTCCCGCGGGTCGTCTCCCTCGTGCCGTCCCTGACGGAGGCGGTCGCCGTCACCCTCCCCGGCGCCCTCGTCGGCGCCACGGACTGGTGCAGCCACCCCGCCGACCTCGCCGTCGCACGGATCGGCGGCACCAAGAACCCCGACGTCGCCGCGATCACCGCGCTCCGGCCCGACCTCGTCCTCGCCAACGAGGAGGAGAACCGGGCCCCCGACCTCGCAGCGCTGCGGGCCGCCGGCACCGACGTCCTCGTCACCGGGATCCGCACCCTCGACCAGGGCCTGCGCGAGCTGGAACGGGTCCTCGCCGCCTGCGGCGCGCCCCGCCGGCCCCGCTGGCTCGACGACGCCGAGGCCGCCTGGCAGGCCGTGACACCGGTGGGGCCGGCGGCGGACGGCCGCCCGCTCACCGCCGTCGTGCCCATCTGGCGCCGCCCCTGGATGGTCCTGGGCAGCGACACCTTCGCCGGCGACCTGCTCGCCCGGCTCGGCGTCCGCAACCTCTACGCCGACCACCCCGAGCGCTATCCGCGCCTCCCGCTCGACGACCTCAGGGCCGCAGCGCCCGACCTCGTCGTCCTGCCCGACGAGCCCTACCGCTTCACGCGCGACGACGGCCCCGAGGCCTTCCCCGGGACCGCCGCGGCGCTCGTCGACGGACGCCTGCTCACCTGGTACGGGCCGTCACTGGCCGAGGCTCCGCGGGAACTCGCCCGGGCCCTGCGAGCAGCGCACCGCTGAGCAGCCCGCGCGCGGTGTGGAACCCGGCCACCAGCCAGGCCGCGACGAGGAACACGTACAGCCCGACCGCCAGCCACCGGAAGGCGGCGAGCCCGGTGTGCTGGGCCAGACCCTCGGCGCCGGTCACACAGGTGCCGACCGGGAAGGTGAACGCCCAGAAGGTCATCGCGAACCCCATGCCACGCCGCCGGGCCCGCAGCACCATCGCCCCGGCCAGCGCCAGCCACAGCAGAGCGAAGCCCATCACGGGCACCCCGTAGAGGACGGCGAAGGCGGCGAAACCGTGCGCGTACGGCTCGGGCAGCACGCCCGGGGCGGCGTCGGCGAACTTGTTCGCCGCGGTCGTCGACTGCCCCAGCGGGCCGAGGACGAGGAACAGGGTCGGGGTCAGCGCCAGGGGCAGCGGACCGCCCGTGACCAGCCGGCCGAAGACCAGCGGCAGCATCACCAGGGTCGCCAGCAGACTGACGCCGAACATCGCGTAGCAGGCGATCAGCAGCGTCTCCCGGGCCTGCCCGGCGGGCAGATGGGGCACCAGCAGCGGCCCCAGCGCGGCCGAGACCATCGGCGCGACGACCGGAAGCAGCCACACCGGGGACGCGGCCTCGATCCGGTGGTGCACCACCATCAGGTACGGGACCGCCACCGCCGCCGCGAGACCGACCAGCGTGCCGACCGTGAACAGCACCGCGTCCACACCGAGGGCCGCCGGCAGCCCGATCCAGTCCCGGCCCACGACCACCGCCCCGCCGCCCACCGCGAGCAGCGCCATCGACAGGCACCCGTAGAACGGCGCCACCGCCGGGTCGAGCAGATGCGCCCGGGCCTGGTCCCGGTGCCGTGCCCAATGGACCGCGCGGGCCCCCAGCAGCACCAGCAGCATCACGAGCGACAGCGCCCACACCGCCGCGCAGGCCGTACGGAGACCGGGGACGTCCACCGGGAGCGCCGCGCCCGCCGACGCCACGATCGCCGTCCCCATCACCGAGGCGTACCAGTTGGGCCCGAGATGACGGACGGAACGGGCCGGAAGGACCGTACGGGCGCCGGGGGTGGTGGCGCGGGAGGCCGGACGAGGGGCCGAGCGGGGTGTTGCGAGGCTTGCCATGGCTCCACCGTCGCCCCCTTCCCCCGCCCCCACCAGGGATCATGCGGCTATGACGTCATAAGCTGGCCTTATGAGCAGGGAGACGCGCGGGCCGTGGTCGGCCGACGGGGAGCAGGGTGCGCAGGCTGCGCGGCGGGTTGAGGGGGAGCACGGCGGTGAGCCTCGGGCCCCCCTCTCCCATCGGGTTCCGGACCTCGGCGCGCTCGAACTGCTCCTCGCCGTCGCCCGGCACGGCAGCCTCGGCGCGGCCGCCCGCGAGGTGGGTGTCACCCAGCCCGCGGCGAGCAGCCGGATCCGCTCCATGGAGCGGCAGCTCGGGGTGGCCCTGGTCGACCGCTCGCCCCGCGGCTCACGGCTCACCGACGCGGGCGCGCTCGTCACCGACTGGGCCCGGCGGATCGTCGAGGCCGCCGAAGCCTTCGACGTGGGCGCGCAGGCGCTCCGCGGGCGCCGCGACTCACGGCTCCGGGTGGCCGCGTCCATGACGATCGCCGAGTACCTGCTGCCCGGCTGGCTGATCGCGCTCCGCGCCCAGCGCCCCGACACCGCCGTCTCCCTCCAGGCCGGCAACTCGGCCGCCGTCGCCGAACGCCTCTTCGCCGGCGACGCCGACGTCGGCTTCGTGGAGGGGCTCGCCGTACCGGACGGCCTCGACGGCGTCGTCGTCGCCCACGACCGGCTCGTCGTCGTCGTCGCCCCCTCCCACCCCTGGGCCCGCCGCCGCGGCCCGATCGACCCGGCGGAACTCGCCGCGACCCCCCTCGTCCTGCGCGAACGCGGCTCCGGCACCCGGCAGGTCCTCGACGCGGCGCTCTCCGGCCACGGTGGGCTGGCCCAACCGCTGCTCGAACTCGCGTCCACGACCGCGGTGAAGGCCGCGGCCGTCAGCGCGGCCGGGCCCGCGGTCCTCAGTGAGCTCGCGATCACCGAGGAGCTGGCGTCGCGCCGCCTCGTCGCCGTCCCGGTGGACGGGGTCCGGCTCCGCCGCGACCTCCGCGCCGTGTGGCCCGCGGGCCATCGCCCCACGGGCCCGGCGCGGGACCTGCTGTCGCTGACGAGAGGCTGACGCGGGCCCTGCGGGTGGCCTCGCCCCACGTTGTGGGCAATCGTTCCCCCCCGGACGGAGTCTGGGGGAGGAACGCCTGCCCGCAAACGGTGCGGACGGATGGGACGCCTGCCCGCAAACGGTGCGGGCGCACGGGGACGCCAGCCGGTGCGTGCCCGCGTCAGAGGTCCGTCGCGCGGAACGTCACCCGGCCGTCGAGCACGGTGAGGCGGACCGGGAGGTCGGGGAGGTCGGTGGAGGACGTGGTCAGGGGGTCGGCCGCGAGGGCGGTGAGGTCGGCGCGGTAGCCGAGCGCGAGGCGCCCCGCCTCGTGCTCCTCGCCGGCGGCGTACGCGGCCGCGGTGGTCATGCCGCGCAGCGCCTCCAGGGGGTGAGGGCCTGCTCGGGGCCGTGCGGCGCCTGGGCGAGGTCGCGGCTGGGGCGGCGGTGGCGGGCGCCGGCCATCACGCCGAGCGGGGGGGAAGGGGGCGATCGGCCAGTCGGAGCCGAGGGCGACGGTGGCGCCGGAGTCGGCGAGGTCGCGGCAGCGCCAGGCGCGCGAGGCGCGCTCCTCGCCGAGGCGGCGCGACCAGTTGTCGGCATGGCCGTCGCCGCGCTCGTCTACGCGCTCCTCATGCGGAACGACCGCACCGCCCTCGCCGCCCGGGCCCGCGCGTGAGCGGTCGTACGGTCCTCCGGATCACCAGGGGCACCCCGAGGCGCCACACCGACGACGCGGCCACCGGGGTCCCCGTCCACCTGGTCGCCCGTCAGGTGCTCGGCACCGCCGGGTCGTTCGCGGAGGCGGTCGGGATGCTCACGGGCGCCCCGGTCTCGGCCTCCACGGTCATCACCGTGGTGACCGCCGACCGGGCCGCCTCCGTGGAGCTCGCCCCCGCCGGTTCGGCGGTGGTCGTCCCCGACGACCGGGGCTGGCTGACCCGCACGAACCACTTCCTCGACCCGTCGCTCGCCGCCGGCGAACTGCGCGGCCGCCGGGAACCGGAGACGTACGACCGCCACCGGCTGCTCGGCCGTCGCGTCGGGGCCCACACCGGTCCGCTCGACCCCGACGCGCCGGTGCGACTGCTCTCCGCCCACCGCGAGGACGGCGCCGAGTTCAGCCCCGGCGGGCGGCGGCCGCTTCGACGAGGCCCCGCATCACCCGGAGGTCCTCGCCCATCTCGGGGTGCCACTGCACGCCGAGGGTCCAGGACGGGGCGGCGAGTTCGACCGCCTCGATCGTGCCGTCCTCCGCGTGGGCGGAGACGGCGAGTCCCGCGGCGAGTCGGTCGACGGCCTGGTGGTGGTAGGTCGGGACCTCGGTGAGCTCGGGTACGAGGGAGGCGTAGAGGGTGCCCGGCACGGGCTTGACCGGGTGCCGGCCGATCACGCCGACCGCCTCGACGTGCCCGTCGAGGTGCTGGACGAGCGTGCCGCCGAGCGCGACGTTCAGCAGCTGCATCCCGCGGCAGATGCCGAGGAGCGGGGTGCCGGACGCCAGGGCCGCGTCGATCAGGGCCAGTTCCCAGGCGTCCCGGGCGCGGGCGGGCGGGCCGGTACGGGGGTGGGGCTCGGCCCCGTACCGTACCGGCTCGACGTCCGCCCCGCCCGCGACGACCAGCCCGTCGAGCCGGGCCACGACCGCCGCGGCGGCCTCGGGCCCGTCCGGTGGCAGCATCACGGCGAGCCCCCCGCTCTCCCGGACCAGCCACGGGTAGCGGGCGGGGAGCAGCGCGGCCTCCATGTCCCACACCCCCCAGCGGGCCTGGTCCAGATAGGTGGTCACGCCGATGAGCGGCTTGGACACGTGCTTCCTCCAGGGGTGCGGGCAGAGGGGCGGGGCGGCGGCGGGTCAGTCGCGTTCGAGCTCGGCCTCCGCCGCGGCGAGCGCCGCGAACTCCTCCTCGGGCGCGCCGGCCACCAGGTGGTGCCGACTGTAGAACGCGAAGTAGGCGAGGGCGACGACGTACACCCCGAGTGCCATGAACGCCGCCGTCCGGTCCACCAGGAAGGTCGCGACCAGCGCCGACAGGGCCAGGACGAAGGCCGCGGACGAGGTGGCGACCCCGCCGGGCGTGCGGTACGGCCGGTGCAGGCCCGGCTCCCGGCGCCGCAGCACGATGTGGGAGAGCGCCATCAGCGCGTACGAGATGGTGGCGCCGAACACCGCGATGTTCAGCATCCGCGCCCCGTTCCCGGTCCCCGCGGCGAGCGCGAAGCCGATCGCGCCCGGGATGAGGAGGCCCAGGTACGGCGACTTGCGGCGGCTGGTCAGGGAGAGGAAGCGGGGCAGGTAGCCGGCCCGGGAGAGGGCGAACAGCTGGCGCGAGCCGGCGTAGATGAGGGAGAAGAAGGAGGCCACCAGGCCGGCGAGGCCCGCGTAGTTCACGAACCGGCTGAGCGCGGTCGGCTCCCCGTCGCCCTGGAGCGCCACGACCAGCGGGTTGCCGGCCTCCTGGACGGCGGCCGAGCCCCGTGCCCCGGTGGCGGCCAGGAACGTGACGACGGCGAGCAGCACCAGGATCCCCATGGAGATCGCGAGCGCCCTCGGCATCGACCTGACCGGGTCCTTGGCCTCCTCGGCGGCGAGCGGCACGCCCTCCACGCCGAGGAAGAACCACATGCCGAAGGGGAACGCGGCCCAGATGCCGAGCAGTCCGAAGGGCAGCCAGGAGTTCGACCCGAAGGCCTCGCCGTCGACCGGGATGTCGTTCAGGCCGTCGACGTGGAAGTCGGTGAACGCGCCGAGCGCGAAGACGACGAGCGCCGCGACCGCGACGGCCGTCACGATCAGGCTGAAGCGCAGCGCCTCCCCCACGCCCCACAGGTGGATCCCGATGAAGAGCGCGAAGCAGACGAGGTAGACCGGCCAGCCGGACTCCAGGCCGAAGAACCCCAGGGACTCGACGTAGTCGCCGATGAAGATCGAGATGGCGGCGGGCGCGAGGACGTACTCGATGAGGATCGCCGTGCCGGTGAGGAACCCGCCCCAGGTGCCGAGCGCCCGGCGGGCGAAGCCGTAGCCGCCGCCCGCGGTGGGCAGGATGGCGGAGAGTTCGGCGAGCGCGAAGACCAGGCAGGCGTACATCGCGCCCATCAGGACGGTGGCGACGGCGAGCCCGCCGAAGCCGCCCTTCGACAGGCCGATGTTCCAGCCGGAGAAGTCCCCGGAGACCACGTACGCGACGCCGAGGCCGGTGAGCAGCAGCCAGCCCGCACTGCCGCGGCGCAGGGCCCGCCGTTCCAGGTAGTCGTCCTTCGGCGGGGCGTTGTCCCCGGGAGTGCCTCCGGGGGTGCTCCCGGTCGTGTCTTCCAGCGTCATGGCAGCGTCAGCTCCCCGCAACGGGCCCAATGGATTGGTGCCATACCTTTGCGGTGGTCGACGGGGGAGCGCAACCCCCGTGCGTTACTTTCGGGTTACGCGGCCCGGGCCGCCGTCCTCGGGCGAGCAACCTCCGTACGGCTCGGCGCCCTCGGGCGAGCAACCTCCGTACGGCTCGGCGTCCTCACCTGAGGACCCCGTCCGGGCCGGCGTCCTCAGGTGAGGAACCCCCGCAGCAGCGCCGCCGTGCCCGAGCAGTGCTCCCGCATCACCTCGCGCGCCGCGTCCGCGTCCCCGTCGAGGACCGCCTCCACCAGCGCGGTGTGCTGGTGCTGGGAGTGCTCCAGGTTGCGCACGAGCAGGGGGATGCAGTCCAGGAGGTCGTTCACCGTCGCCCGGACGGCGGCGTACCGCGCGGTCAGCGTCGGCGAGCCGGAGAGCTCGGCGAGGGTGAGGTGGAACAGGGTGTCCTGGCGGCGGTAATCGGCCAGCGGGGCGTCCCGGGTCGCCGCCACGGCGGTCCGCAGCCGCTCGGCGCCCGCCGCGTCCAGGCCGTGCGCCGCGCAGAGCCCGGCGGCCCCCACGTCGAGGACCTCGCGGAAGCGGAGGGTGTCCTCCATGTCGACCGAGGCGATCCGGCGGCGCAGCTCGTCCTCGTCGGCGGTCTGGACGCGGGGCAGCACGAACGTTCCGCCGTACCGGCCGCGCCGGCTCTCCACGAGCCCCTGCTCCTGGAGGACCTTGAGGACCTCGCGCAGGGTCACCCGGCTGATCCCCATCCGGTCGGCCAGCTCCCGCTCGGCGGGCAGCCGCTCGCCGCCGGGCACGAGCCCGAGCCGCACCACCTGGAGGATCTGCTCCAGGGCCTCCTCGAAGCCGTTGCCCGCCCGCACCGGCCGCAGCACGGGCGTCAGCCGGTCCGCCGATTCACTCGTACTGGCCACGTTCTCGTTTCCCCTTCTCCGACACTTCCCAAGCAATGGTCTTCGGTAATACCTTATGGCTTCCGGCAGGCCGAAGGAGGAGCAATCCCGTGGCAGTCCGCACACCCCCGCTCACCGTCGAGGAGCTCCGCGCCCTGGTGGCGAGCGGCGAGATCGACACCGTCGTCCTGGCCTTCCCCGACATGCAGGGACGGCTCCAGGGCAAGCGGTTCGCCGCACCGTTCTTCCTGGACGAGGTCCTCGGCCACGGCACCGAGGGCTGCAACTATCTTCTGGCAGTCGACACCGAGATGAACACCGTCGACGGCTACGAGATGTCCTCCTGGGACCGCGGCTACGGCGACTTCGCGATGCACCCCGACCTCACCACCCTCCGCCGCCTCCCCTGGAACGAGGCCACCGCGATGGTGACGGCCGACCTCGCCTGGGGCGACGGCACCCCGGTCGTCGCCGCACCCCGCCAGATCCTCCGCCGCCAGCTGGAGCGCCTCGCCGAACTCGGCCTCACCGCCCACGTCGGCACGGAACTCGAGTTCATCGTCTTCCGCGACAGCTACGAGCAGGCCTGGGACGCGAACTACCGCGGCCTCACCCCCGCCAACCAGTACAACATCGACTACTCCGTCCTCGGCACCGGACGCATCGAACCCCTCCTGCGCCGCATCCGCAACGAGATGGCCGGCGCCGGACTCACCGTCGAGTCCGCCAAGGGCGAGTGCAACCCCGGCCAGCACGAGATCGCCTTCAAGTACGACGAGGCCCTCGTCACCTGCGACCAGCACGCCGTCTACAAGACCGGCGCCAAGGAGATCGCCGACCAGGAGGGCTACTCCCTCACCTTCATGGCGAAGTACAACGAGCGCGAGGGCAACTCCTGCCACATCCACCTCTCCCTCCAGAACGCCGACGGGGAGAACGTGATGGCCGGGGACGACCCGCACGGCATGTCCGAGACCATGCGGCACTTCCTCGCCGGACAGCTCGCCGCCCTCCGCGACTTCTCCCTCCTCTACGCCCCCAACATCAACTCCTACAAGCGGTTCCAGCCCGGCTCCTTCGCGCCCACCGCCGTCGCCTGGGGCCACGACAACCGCACCTGCTCGCTCCGGACCGTCGGCCACGGCCGCTCCACCCGCTTCGAGAACCGCCTCCCCGGCGGCGACGTCAACCCCTACCTCGCCGTCGCCGGCCTGGTCGCCGCCGGCCTGTACGGCATCGAGCAGCGCCTCGAACTGCCCCCGCCCTGCACCGGCAACGCGTACACCGGCGAATACGCGCACGTCCCCACCACCCTGCGCGAGGCCGCCGAACTCTGGGAGACCAGCGAGATCGCCAAGGCCGCCTTCGGCACCGAGGTCGTCGCCCACTACCGCAACATGGCCCGGGTCGAACTCGACGCCTACGACGCCGCCGTCACCGACTGGGAACTGCGCCGCTCCTTCGAACGCCACTGACCCGGACGCCGCTGCCGAGCCGGACGCCGCCGACCCGGACGCCGCCGTGCGCACCTCGCCTGCGCACCCCGCCGTCCGCACGCCGTCGTACGCACCCCGCCGTCCGCACCACCGAGAGGACAGAGTTGCTCCAGGTACTGAACCCGGCGACCGAGGAGCCGGTCGCCACCGTCCCCGCCGCCACCCCGGCCGACGTCGACGCCGCCGTCGCGCGCGCCACCGCCGCCCAGCGCGGCTGGGCCGCCGCGGCGCCCGCCGACCGGGCCCGGCTGCTCCGCCGCTTCGCCGCCGTCGTCGACGGGCACGTCGAGGAGCTCGCCCGCCTGGAGGTCACCGAGGCCGGGCACACCATCGGCAACGCCCGCTGGGAGGCCGGCAACGTCCGCGACCTCCTCGACTACGCCGCCGGGGGAGTGGAACGCCTCAACGGCCGCCAGATCCCGGTCGCCGGCGGCCTCGACATCACGATCCTCGAACCGCTCGGGGTCGTCGGCGTCATCGCCCCCTGGAACTTCCCCATGCCGATCGCCGCCTGGGCCACCGCGCCCGCCCTCGCCGCCGGCAACGCCGTCCTCCTCAAGCCCGCCGAGACGACCCCCCTCACCGCGCTCCGCCTCGCCGAGCTCGCCCTGGAGGCCGGCCTGCCCGAAGGCCTCTTCCAGGTCCTCCCCGGCACCGGCCCCGTGGCGGGCAACGCCCTCGTCGAGCACCCCGGCATCGCCAAGATCGTCTTCACCGGCTCCACCCGGGTCGGCAAGTCGATCATGGCGAAGTGTGCCGACCAGGTGAAGCGCGTCACCCTCGAACTCGGCGGCAAGAGCCCCAACATCGTCTTCGCCGACGCCGACCTCGAAGCGGCCGCGGCCGCCGCCCCGATGTCCTTCCTCGACAACAGCGGCCAGGACTGCTGCGCCCGCACCCGCATCCTCGTCCAGCGGAGCGCGTACGACCGCTTCCTCGAGCTGCTCACCCCCGCGATCGAGGAGATCGTCGTCGGCGACCCCGCCGACGAACGCACCCAGATGGGCCCGCTCATCTCCCGCGCCCAGCTCGACCGCGTCCGCTCCTACGTCGGCGACGACCTCGCGGGCATCCGGGGCAAGGCCCCCGAAGGCCCCGGCTTCTGGTTCCCGCCGACCGTCCTCACCGGCGTCGCCGAGGACGCCCCCTGCGCCGTCGAGGAGATCTTCGGACCCGTCGCCGTCGTCCTCCCCTTCGAGGACGAGGCCGACGCGATCCGCCTCGCCAACGCCACCGAGTACGGCCTCTCCGGCTCCCTCTGGACCCGGGACGTCGGCCGCGCCCTGCGCGTCTCCCGCGCCGTCCGGGCCGGCAACCTCTCGGTCAACTCCCACTCCAGCGTCCGCTACTGGACCCCGTTCGGCGGCTACCGGCAGTCCGGCCTCGGCCGCGAACTCGGCCCCGACGCACTGACCGCCTTCACCGAAACCAAGAACGTCTTCATCAGCACGGAGGCCTGACCCGCATGAGCACCGAAGAGATCATCTGCCGCCGCCTGGTCGGCCGCACCGCCGTCATCACCGGAGCCGGCAGCGGCATCGGCCTCGCCACCGCCCGCCGCCTCGCCTCCGAGGGCGCCAACGTCGTCTGCGCCGACATCGACGAGCGGGCCGGCAAGGCCGCCGCCGAGGAGGTCGGCGGGACCTTCGTCAAGGTCGACGTCACCGACCCGGAGGAGGTCGAGGCGCTGTTCAAGACCGCCTTCGACACGTACGGCTCCGTCGACATCGCCTTCAACAACGCCGGCATCTCCCCGCCCGACGACGACTCCATCCTGGAGACCGGCCTGGAGGCCTGGAAGCGCGTCCAGGACGTCAACCTCACCTCCGTCTACCTCTGCTGCAAGGCCGCGCTGCCCTACATGCGCCGCCAGGGCAAGGGCTCCATCATCAACACCGCCTCCTTCGTCGCCGTCATGGGCGCGGCCACCAGCCAGATCTCGTACACCGCCTCCAAGGGCGGCGTGCTCGCGATGTCCCGCGAACTCGGCGTCCAGTTCGCCCGCGAGGGCATCCGCGTCAACGCCCTCTGCCCCGGGCCGGTCAACACGCCGCTCCTCCAGGAGCTGTTCGCCAAGGACCCCGAGCGGGCCGCGCGCCGCCTCGTCCACATCCCCGTCGGCCGTTTCGCCGAGGCCGAGGAGATCGCCGCCGCCGTCGCCTTCCTCGCCAGCGACGACTCCTCCTTCGTCAACGCCAGCGACTTCCTCGTCGACGGCGGCATCTCCGGGGCGTACGTGACCCCCCTCTAGACCCTCGCCGCCGCCGCGCACATCCCCCACCCGAACAGCCGGGCGTCGCAAGGCGCCCGGCTGTTCCGCGTACCGACGCACGTACAGACGCACGCGCAGACACGCGTACAGACGCACGCGCAGACACGCGTACGGACACGCGTACAGACAGGAGAGTGACCATGAACCACCGGCTCCGAACCTCCGCCGCCGCTGCCGCCGCCCTCGTCCTCGCGTCGACCGGCCTCGCCTCCGCCGCCCAGGCCGAGGCCCGCCCCGCCGGATGCCCCGCGCTGAAGGCCTCCGACGGCTGGTACGGCGACAACAAGGCCCGCATCGACGCCCTGATCGCCGACCACTGCCAGGACCGGCACAAGAGCGGGAGGAAGCCCGTCGCGGTCTTCGACTGGGACAACACCGTGGTCAAGAACGACGTCGGCGACGCCACCTTCTACTGGCTCCTCCGCAACGACCGCATCCGCCCGCCCCGCGCCGGCGACTGGTCCACCACCAGCCGGTACCTCACCCCCGAGGCCGCCACCGCCCTCGCCGACGCCTGTCCCGCCGGCGTCCGCACCCTCCCCACGTCCACCGACACCCGCTGCGCCGACGAACTCCTCGCCGTCTACGGCACGGGCGCCACCACCGGCGCCGAGGCCGCCTTCGCGGGCCACGACCACCGCCGCATGGAGCCCCAGTACGCCTGGCTCGCCCAGCTCCTGCACGGCTGGACCACCCGTCAGGTCGAATCCTTCGCGGCCGCCGCCCGCGCCGAGAACCTCGCCGCCCCGCAGGGCGCCACCCAGCAGGTCGGCACCGCCCGGGTCACCGGCTGGGTCCGCTACTACGAGCAGCAGCGCGACCTGATCGGAGCCCTCCAGCGCGCCGGCTTCGACGTCCGGATCGTCTCCGCCTCGCCCGAACCCGTCGTCGACGTCTGGGCGAAGGGCGTCGGCGTCGACCCCTCCCACACCCTCGGCATCCGCAACACCACCGAACACGGCCGCCTCACCAGCCACCTGAAGGGCTGCGGCACGGTACGGGACGGCGAGGACGCGATGATCACCTACATCGACGGCAAGCGCTGCTGGATCAACCAGGAGGTCTTCGGCGTCCGCGGCCCCGCCGCCGAACGCGTCCGGCCCGCCGCCCACCGCCAGGTGTTCGCCGCCGGAGACTCCGACACCGACATCTCCTTCCTGCGCGACGCCACCGGCCTCCGCCTCGTCCTCAACCGCAACAAGAACGAACTCATGTGCCGGGCGTACGAGAACGGCGACGGCCGCTGGATCGTCAACCCGATGTTCATCGAGCCGAAGAAGCGGAAGGCCACCCCCTATCCCTGCGCCACCACCGGCTACACGGCGGGCGACGGCACCCCGCAGCCCGTCCGCCGCCCCGACGGCAGCATCATCCAGGACCAGCAGGACACCGTCTTCTGACGGCGCTCCGACGGCCCCGCTCCGAGGGCCTCCTGTTCGGGGCCCTCCTGTTCGGGGGCCCCTAGAGGAAGGTCATCCCCTCGCCCCGGTACGTGGGCACGGTCGCCGTGACGCGATCGCCCTCGACCAGCCGCAGGCTGTCGAACCGCTCGCACAGCTCCCCGGCCTTCGCGTGCCGGAACCAGACCTTGTCACCGATCCGCAGGTCGTCGGCGGGGAAGCCGAGCAGCGGCGTCTGCACCTCGCCGGGACCCTCCTGGGAGTCGTACCGCAGCCCCTCCGGCAGGTACGGGACGGGCAGCCGGTCCGGCCCCGGGGCCCCCGACGCCGGATACCCGCCGCCGAGCACCGTCACCACGCCCACACCGGGACGCCGGACCACCGGCTGCGCGAAGAGCGCGGCCGGACGGCCGCTGAACGACGTGTAGTTGTCGAAGAGGCGCGGCACGAACAGCCCCGAACCGGCGGCGATCTCCGTCACCGCGTCCTCGGCCGCCGTGTGCTGCACGCTCCCGGTGCCACCGCCGTTCACGAACTCCAGGTCCGGCGCCACCGCCCGGACCCCCCGCACCACGGCCGCTCTGCGGTCCGCCAGCTCCTTGCGGGCCGCCGCCTGCATCAGCCGGATCGCCCGCGACCGCAGCGGCCGCCCCGCGACCGCGTCGCCGACCCCCGCCACATGCCCCTCGTACGCCATGATCCCGACCAGCCGGAACCCCGGGCGCCGCACCACCGAGCGGGCCAGCTCGGCCAACTCGGCGGGCTCGCGCAGCGGCGAGCGGCGCGCGCCGATCCGTATCCGGCCGCCCAGCAGACTCAGCGCCGTGTCCAGCTCCAGGCAGACCCGGACCTCCTCCGTCCCGCCCGCGCGGGAGGCGTCGATCAGATCGAGCTGCGTCACGTCGTCGACCATCACCGTCACGGCCGCCGCCAGCTTCGGGTCCCGCGCCAGCTCCCCGAACCCCGCCCGGTCGGCCGACGGGTATGCCAGCAGCACGTCTTCGAACCCCGCCCGCGCCAGCCACAGCGACTCGCCCAGCGTGAACGACATGATCCCCGCGAAGCCCTCCCGCGCCAGCACCCGCTCCAGGAGCGCGCGGCACCGCACGGACTTGCTCGCCACCCGCACCGGCTTGCCCCCGGCCCGGCGCACCAGGTCCGCCGCGTTGGCGTCGAAGGCCTCCAGGTCGACGATCGCCACGGGCGCGTCGAGATCAGCGGTGGCCCGGTCGTAACGGGCCCGGTCGGCGGCACGCGGAGTCATGGCCCGAGCTTGCCAGACAGGTTTACGGGTGGGTAGCCCCTGGGTTCCCGTCCCCCGGGGAACAGCCCGTAGAGTGACGGGCATTGTCGACACGCGCAGGACACGATCAGGGGGACGGGCATGACCGCCGAACGCCGCCCCACCCCGTCCCGCATCACCGACGCCCTCCTCCCCACCCCGCCCCAGACCCCCGCGACGCCTCCGCCGCCCGCCCCGCAGTCGCCCAGCGCGCTCCCGGCCCCCGCGACGCCTCCGCCGACCACCATGCCTCCGGCCCCCGCGACGGCCCCTTCACCCGGCGCGTCCCGGGTCGCCGCGCCTGCGCCGCCCGGCCCGCCTCCGGCTCCCGCCCTGGGTTCCCAGGCCGCTCTCGCTTCACCTGCCCGACCGGCCTCGCCCGCCACGACGGCTCCGCCGACCAGCGCGCCTCCGGCCGCCCCGCCTTCGGCCCCCGCGCCGCCCCCTGCGGCTTCGCCCGCAGGCCGTGCCCCGGCTCCCGTGGCGGTTTCCCCCGCCGTCGCCCAGGCTCCCGCCGCGGTTTCCCCCGCCGCCACCGCCCCGGCTTCGCCCGTACGGGCTGCCGCCGCCCCCGCCGCAGGTCCCCAGGGCGCCCCGGCTCCGCCTGACCGCCCCGCCCCGGCGGCCCCCGCTGCCGTACCCCCGATGCCCGCTCCGGCCCCCTCCACCGCCGGGCCTGTCGTGCCCTCCGTGCCTGCCGCGCCCGCCGTGGAGACCACCACGCGTCTTCGCGCGATCCGTCCCACGGACCTCGACCCGCGCCGGGTGCCCGGCACGGGCCGGGGCGCCGTCGGGCACCCGGCAGCAACGACAACGACAACGGCAGTGGTTGCAGCCTCGGCCGCGAACCAGCCGCCGGTCGGGCCGCTCGGTCCGCCCCGGCCCGTGGCCGCGCCCGCCGCTGCCGCACCTTTCGGTCCGGCCCGGCCGGCGGGGGCCGTACCCACGGCGCAGGCGTCTGCGGGGGCGTACGGCTTCGGTGGGTCCGGGGCGTTGCCGCCGGAGGTGCCGGCGGTGGAGACGACGACGCGACTGCGGCCGGTGAGGGAGAAGCGGACCGGGCGGACGGTGGCGGTCGCGGCGTGTGCCGTGCTCGGGATGGGGCTCATCGGAGGGGCGCTCGCGGGCGTGTGGCTGGCGGCGGCCGAGCCGGGCGCGCCGGTGGAGCCGGTGGGGTACGCGGAGGCGAAGGAGATCTGGCACAACGCGCCGGTGGACACGCTGTTCCCGAGGACCCTGGCGGGGCCGGGCGCGGGACCGGGGGCGGCGGCGCGGACGTGGACGCGGGTCGCCGTCGCGCCGGACGCTGCCTGTTCGCCCGCGGTGATGGCCAAGGGACTGCTCGCCACGGTGCAGCCGCTGGGCTGCGAGCGCGTCCTGCGGGCCACGTACACCGACGCCACCGCGAGCAGTGTGATCACCGTCGGCCTCGTCTTCACCCGCGCCGACGTCACCGCGCAGGGCGCCCTCGGCCGGGACCTGACGACCCGGCTGGGCCAGGACGTGCCGCCGGCGCTCGCCGGCCCCGGCACCGTCGCCGCCCGCTTCGGGGCCGGGCAGCGTGCGAGCTGGTGGCTGACGGCACCCGCCGACCTCCCCGTCGTCGTGACCGCGGTGTCCGGCTTCGCCGACGGCCGGAGCGTCGACCGTCCGCTCCCCGCCGACCAGGCGACGGGCGCGGGCCGTACCGACGCCGTCGCGCAGTCGGGCCTGGGCCACGAGGCCAAGGGCATAGCGAAGCGGTTCGAGGCCCTGCTGCGCACGACCGCCGTCGCGGCGGCGAAGGAGAAGACCCGGTGACCCCTCCCTCCCGCCGCCGGGCGCGCGCCGCCTCGGCGGTGCTGTTCGCCGCCGGTTTCGCGGTGCTGCCCGCGACGACGGCGCCCGCGTACGCCGACACCATCCGGGCCCGGCAGTGGGGCCCCGAGGCCCTGCGTACGGCCGAGGCCTGGCGGACCACCAAGGGCGAGGGCATCACCGTCGCCGTGCTCGACACCGGGGTCGACGCCGAGCACCCGGACCTGAAGGGTTCCGTACTGCCCGGACACGACCTCATCGGCTTCGGCGCCGGCCGGGGCGACCGCGCGTGGGCCCGGCACGGCACGGCGATGGCCGGCATCATCGCCGGGCACGGCCACGGCCCCGGCGACGGGGACGGCGTCCTCGGCATCGCCCCGGACGCCGAGATCCTGCCCGTGCGGGTCATCCTCGAAGGCACCGACAAGGCCAGGGACAAGGCCCGCAAGACCCGCGGGACCGCGCTCGCCGAGGGCATCCGCTGGGCCGCCGACCACGGCGCGGACGTCATCAACCTCTCGCTCGGCGACGACTCCAAGTCCGCGCACCCCGACGCGGGCGAGGACGCCGCGGTGCAGTACGCCCTGGCCAAGGGGGTCTCCGTGGTGGCCTCCGCCGGGAACGGCGGCGAGAAGGGCGACCACATCTCGTACCCCGCCGCCTACCCCGGAGTGATCGCGGTGACCGCCGTGGACCGCTTCGGCACGCGCGCCTCCTTCTCCACCCGCCGCTGGTACGCGACCGTCAGCGCCCCCGGCGTCGACATCGTCATCGCCGACCCCGACCGCCGCTACTACGAGGGCTGGGGCACCAGCGCCGCCGCCGCGTTCGTCTCCGGCGCCGTCGCCCTGGTCAGGTCCGCGCACCCCGACCTCACCCCGGCCCAGATCAAGCAGCTGCTCGTCGACACCGCCCGCAACCGGCCGAAGGGCGGCCGCAGCGACTCCAAGGGGTACGGCACGGTCGACCCGGCCGCCGCCATCGAGGCCGGCGCCCGTCTCAAGGGCGCCGACCCCAAGAACGCCACCGCCGGCTACCGGCGCCCGTACTTCGGCCCCGGCCCGGTCCCCGCCCCGGAGGAGGCCCCCTCCTTCGGCCTCCTCGCCCCCGCCGCCGGCGGCCTCGGCGCCCTCCTCCTCCTGACCGCGGTCGTCATCGCCCGCACCCGCCGCAACCCCTGAGGACTCGCGCCCGCCGGACTCCCTGTGGACTCGCACCCGCCGGAACCCCTGAGGGCCAGGGACGCCCAGGGGCGGCCCGCCTCCGCCCCCGAGGACCCGGCGGGTCGGGCCGGGCGCCGCGCCGGTTAGGCTCGGTGCGTGGCGCTCAAGAACATCCCGGACCCCGGTTTCTCCGACGACGACGGCACCGCCGACCCGCGGCTCGCCGCGGCCCTCGCGGCGTGGGCGGAGGACAGAACCGCGCACGGGCCGGTGCTCGAAGCGCTCAAGGGCGCGCGGCTGCTCGTCCCCGTGGTCGCCGTGCTCGGCGAGGTGGAGACCGACGAGAACGGGCTGCGCCGCGAGAAGACCAGCGACATGGCGGTGCCCACGCTGACGGCCGGCGACCGGCGGGCCCTGCCCGCGTTCACGTCGATCGCCTCGCTCGCGCTGTGGGACCCGGAGGCCCGGCCCGTCGCCGTGCCGCTCCACCAGGCGCTCCAGGCGGCCGCGCACGAGAAGGCGGACACGGTCGTCCTCGACCTGGCCGGCCCGGTGCCGTACCAGCTGACGGGTCCGCTGCTGCTCGCCCTCGCCGAGGGCCGCTCCAGCGCGGACCCGCTGGACGACCCGGCGGTACGCGAGGCCGTCCTGGCCGCGGTCGCCGCCGAGCCCGCGGTGCTCCGCGCCCACCTGGGGCCGGGGGCCGCCGACGGCACCCTCGCCCTGGTCCTCGCCGAGGACGCCCCCGCGGCGGAGTCGGCCCAGCGCGTGGCCCGTGCCCTGGCCGCCGACGAAACGCTGAGGGCCCGCCTGGTGCGGGGCCTGGACCTGGCGCTGCTGCCGGCCTCGGCCACGCCTCCGGGCGAGCCCTTCTACGTGAAGAAGTAGGGGGTACGGGCTAGCCGTACACGGGTCCCGTGTACTTCTCGCCCGGTCCCTGGCCCGGCTCGTCCGGGATCAGGGAGGCCTCGCGGAAGGCGAGCTGGAGGGACTTCAGGCCGTCCCGCAGGGGAGCGGCGTGGAACGAGGAGACCTCGGTCGCGCCGGCGTCGAGGAGGCCCGCGAGCGCGTGCACCAGCTTGCGCGCCTCGTCGAGGTCCTTGTACTTGTCGCCCTCCTCGGTGAGCCCGAGCTTCACCGCGGCGGCGCTCATCAGGTTGACGGCGACCGTCACGATCACCTCGACCGCCGGGACCTCCGCGATGTCGCGGGTCATGGAGTCGAAGTCGGGGGTTTCGGGGGAGTCCGCGGACTCGTTCTGGGGCGTCTCGCTCATGCCTCACACGATAAGCCGCCCCGGAGCGCCTCCCCGCCGCCCCGTCCGCATTCGCGTATGGGCACGGCTCCTGCTAACCTTGTGTAACGACCGGCCGGACACGTGTGTGCCCGGCCCACAAGTGGAGGCTCCGTACTCCCACCTGACCGCCCTCACGGGTGGCGGGTCACCGGTCAGGTGGCGCCCATCGTTCCGTACGGACGATGGAGCCGCCCGATGTGCGCCCCGCGGTTGACCGCGGCGGTGCTCCGGTATTTCCGTGGAGCCCCGCCTGTGTCCCGTCCGGGGCGTTTTTCACGTGCCGGCGCGGTTGGTCTCAGAAACAGACAGTGCGCGTCCGTCCGCCAGGCGGTCGTGTAGTGCTACCGAGGAGGATCCATCAGCGCCGAGCCCCGCATCAACGACAGGATTCGCGTTCCCGAGGTGCGACTTGTCGGACCCAGCGGCGAGCAGGTCGGGATTGTTCCGCTTGCCAAGGCCCTGGAGCTCGCACAGGAGTACGACCTTGACCTGGTCGAGGTCGCGGCGAACGCCCGTCCGCCCGTGTGCAAGCTCATGGACTACGGGAAGTTCAAGTACGAGTCGGCCATGAAGGCCCGTGAGGCGCGCAAGAACCAGGCGCACACGGTCATCAAGGAGATGAAGCTCCGGCCGAAGATCGACCCGCACGACTATGACACCAAGAAGGGTCACGTCGTCCGGTTCCTCAAGCAGGGCGACAAGGTCAAGATCACGATCATGTTCCGTGGTCGTGAGCAGTCCCGCCCCGAGCTCGGTTTCCGGCTGCTTCAGCGGCTGGCGTCGGACGTCGAGGAGCTTGGCTTCATCGAGTCCAACCCGAAGCAGGACGGCCGGAACATGATCATGGTTCTCGGCCCGCACAAGAAGAAGACCGAGGCCATGGCCGAGGCGCGTGAGGCCCAGGCCGCACGCAAGGCCGAGCGCCAGGGCACCGCTTCCGACGAGGCGCCCGCGGCCCCGGCCGCCGAGGCTCCGGTCGCCGAGGCCGAGGCTCCGGCCGAGACCCCCGAGGCGTGACCCGAGGGGCTGCCAACCAGGCAGCCCCGGGCCCCGCCCGGAACCACCAAACGAAGAACTGACGCTCCCGGATGTCCGGTGTCCGCACCGGGCGGGAGCGCCACTGACGAGGAGATACGGCGCGATGCCGAAGAACAAGACGCACTCCGGTGCCAAGAAGCGCTTCAAGGTCACCGGCTCCGGCAAGATCCTGCGCGAGCGCGCCGGTAAGCGCCACCTGCTCGAGCACAAGTCGTCCAAGCTGACGCGTCGCCTCACCGGCAACGCCGAGATGGCCCCGGGTGACGCCGCCAAGATCAAGAAGATGCTGGGCATCTGAGTTGATCTCCCGCCCTCGGCGACGGGGGCATCCGGCAGAGACCGGGATCCATTCGTTTTTCGGGTCGTGTGAGGACCACCACGACCCCGCTACAAGGAGTTAAAAGTGGCACGCGTCAAGCGGGCAGTCAACGCCCACAAGAAGCGCCGGGCGATTCTCGAGGCGGCCTCCGGCTACCGCGGTCAGCGTTCGCGCCTGTACCGCAAGGCCAAGGAGCAGGTCACCCACTCGCTGGTCTACAACTACAACGACCGCAAGAAGCGCAAGGGCGACTTCCGTCAGCTGTGGATCCAGCGCATCAACGCCGCTGCCCGCCAGAACGGCATGACGTACAACCGCCTCATCCAGGGTCTGAAGGCCGCCAACATCGAGGTGGACCGCAAGATCCTCGCCGAGCTGGCCGTCAACGACATCAACGCGTTCGCCGCGCTGGTCGAGGTCGCGCAGAAGGCCCTCCCGGCCGACGTCAACGCCCCGAAGGCCGCCGCCTGATCTTCCAGGCCGCAGTACTTCTGCCCGGACCCGCAGGCGCGCACGCGCCTGCGGGTCCGGGTGCTTCACCCCCCGGGGGACCCGCCGCACCCGGTCCCCGCCGCTCCCGGCCCCCGAAGCCCGCCCGGCCCCGAAGAGAGAACCGCCGCACCCCATGGTCACCCCCGAGCTGATCTCCCCGCGTTCCCCGCGCGTCGTCGCCGCCCGGCGGCTCGCCAAGCGCAACTTCCGGGGCAAGGACCGCCTCTTCATCGCCGAGGGCCCGCAGGCCGTCCGCGAGGCCGTCGAGCACCGGGGCTCCACCGGAGAGCCCACCCTCGTCGAGCTCTTCACCACCGTCGAGGCCGCCGAGCGGTACGCCCCGATCGTCGAGGCCGCCCTCGCCTCCGGCGCCCGCGTGCACCACGCCTCCGACGCCGTCCTCGCCGAGGTCTCCCAGACCGTCACCCCGCAGGGCCTCGTCGGCGTCTGCCGGTTCCTCGACTCCCCCTTCGAGGAGATCGTCGCGGCCCGGCCCAAGCTCGTCGCCGTCCTCGCCCACGTACGCGACCCCGGGAACGCCGGCACCGTGCTGCGCTGCGCCGACGCGGCCGGCGCCGACGCCGTCGTCCTCACCGACGCCTCCGTCGACCTCTACAACCCCAAGTCCGTGCGCGCCTCCGTCGGCTCCCTCTTCCACCTGCCGGTGGCCGTCGGCGTCCCCGTCGAACAGGCCGTCGCCGGCCTCAAGGCCGCGGGCGTGCGGATCCTCGCCGCCGACGGAGCCGGCCAGGACGACCTCGACGACGAGCTGGACGCCGGCACCATGGGCGGCCCCACCGCCTGGATCTTCGGCAACGAGGCCTGGGGACTGCCCGAGGAGACCAGGGCCCTCGCCGACGCCGTCGTCCGCGTCCCGATCCACGGCAAGGCCGAGAGCCTCAACCTCGCCACCGCCGCCGCGGTCTGCCTGTACGCCTCCGCCCGCGCCCAGCGCACCCGAACCTCCGCCTGAGGGTCCATTCCGCCCCTCTCGCCCAGTAGAGTGACGCACTCGGGGCCCACTGCACTGCACGGAGGGGTGGGGTACGGGGATGACGGTCGGCACGGACAGTCCCGCACAGGCACGGAGCGCCGCGCCGCACGCCCCGGAGCCGTCCGGCCCCGCGCCGGACGCGCCCGATCCCGCGGCCACCGCAGGTGTCGCCGCCGACCCCGCGGCGACCGCCGGTTTCGCCGGACTCGCACCCGACGACCTGCCCGACGGTCTCGTCATCGCCGACGAGACCGGCCGGATCGTCTGCTTCAACGCCGCCGCGAGCCGCATCACCGCCGTCCCCGGCGGCCGCGCCCTCGGCCTGCCGCTCGACGAGGCGCTGCCCCTCGAAGACCTCAAGGGACGCCGCTGGTGGGCGCTGACCGACCCGTACGGCGGCCTCGCCATCCGCCGCGGCCAGCCCGAGCGCAACCTGCTGCTCCCCGGCGGCCGCGAGGTCCTCGTCTCCGCCCGGTACGTCCGGGAGCACCCCACCGGGCCGGTCCGCCGGGTCGTGGTCTCGCTCCGCGGCACCGACGCCCGACGCCGCACCGAGCGCAGCCACGCCGAACTCATCGCCACCGTCGCCCACGAACTGCGCTCCCCGCTCACCTCGGTGAAGGGCTTCACCGCCACCCTCCTCGACAAGTGGGAGCGGTTCACCGACGAGCAGAAGCGCCTCATGCTGGAGACCGTCGACGCCGACGCCGGCCGCATCAAGCGGCTCATCGCCGAACTCCTCGACATCTCCCGGATCGACTCCGGCCGGCTCGAAGTGCGCCGCCAGCCCGTCGACCTGGCCGCCGCGATCGGCCGCCACATCCAGGTCCACACCACCGGCGGCCAGCCCCCGGGCCGCTTCTTCGTCCGGATCAGGCCCCAGCTGCCCGCGCTCTGGGCCGACCCCGACAAGATCGACCAGATCCTCGGCAACCTCCTCGAAAATGCGGTGCGCCACGGCGACGGAACCGTCACCATCGAGGTGGCACCCGCCACGGCGGGCGAGGACGGAGAAGAGGGGACGGAGGTCACCGTGAGCGACGAGGGCCCCGGCATCCCCGAGGCGTCGATGAACCGCGTCTTCACCCGCTTCTGGCGGGGCAGCAAGCGCGGCGGCACCGGACTCGGCCTCTACATCGTCAAGGGTCTCGTCGAGGCCCACGGCGGCACCATCACCGTCGGGCGCGGCCCCCGGGGCGGCGCCGAATTCCGATTTATCCTGCCCGTCGGCACCCCGGCCCACCTCCTCTGACGTCTCAGCAGGCGAGACCGTACGAGAACAGAGGCCGCCCGGGTCGCCCACGGGCTCATTCGCGTCCCCGCGCCCCGTTAGACTCGTCCTTTGGCACGTTTGCGCCCTTGACGTCGAGCGGGGCCGCCCAGCCAGCCAACGGAAGCACGGGAAGAGATGTCCGCACCCAATAAGTCGTACGACCCGGTTGAGGTCGAGGCACTGAAACCGGAAGAGATCGAGCGCATGCGGGACGAGGCGCTCGCCGCCTTCGCCGCCGCGGGCGACCTCGACGCGCTCGCGCACGCGAAGACGGCGCACACCGGCGGCACCTCGCCGCTGGCGCTCGCCAACCGCGAGATCGGCGCCCTGCCCCCGCAGGCCAAGGCCGCCGCCGGAAAGGTCGTGGGCCAGGCCCGCGGCGCCGTCTCCAAGGCGCTCGCCGCCCGCCAGGCGGAGCTCGAGGCCGAGCGCGACGCCCGCGTCCTCGTCGAGGAGGCCGTCGACGTCACCCTGCCGTACGACCGCGTCCCGGCCGGCGCCCGCCACCCGCTGACCACGCTCATGGAGCGCGTCTCCGACGTCTTCGTCTCCATGGGGTACGAGGTCGCCGAGGGCCCCGAGGTCGAGGCGGAGTGGTTCAACTTCGACGCCCTCAACTTCGTGCCGGACCACCCGGCGCGCCAGATGCAGGACACCTTCTTCGTCCAGGGAACCACCCCGGACGGAACGGGTGTCACCACGGGCGACGAGTCCGGCGTCGTGCTCCGGACCCACACCTCGCCGGTGCAGGCCCGCACGCTCATCGACCGGGAGCCCCCGGTCTACGTCGTGTGCCCCGGCCGCGTCTACCGCACCGACGAGCTCGACGCCACGCACACCCCGGTCTTCCACCAGATCGAGCTGCTCGCCGTCGACGAGGGCCTCACCATGGCCGACCTCAAGGGCACCCTCGACCACATGGTCCAGGCGCTCTTCGGCCCGGACATGAAGACCCGGCTCCGCCCGAACTTCTTCCCCTTCACCGAGCCGTCCGCCGAGATGGACATGCTCTGCTACGTCTGCCGCGGCGAGTCCGTCGGCAACCCGGACCGTCCCTGCCGCACCTGCGGCAGCGAGGGCTGGATCGAGCTCGGCGGCTGCGGCATGGTCAACCCGAAGGTGCTGATCGCCTGCGGCGTGGACCCCGAGAAGTACAGCGGATTCGCCTTCGGGTTCGGCATCGAGCGGATGCTGATGTTCCGCCACAACGTGGAAGACATGCGAGACATGGTCGAGGGTGACGTCCGGTTCACCCGGCCGTTCGGGATGGAGATCTGATGCGGGTCCCGCTTTCTTGGCTGCGGGAGTACGTCGACCTGCCGGCGACGGAGACCGGCCGCGACGTCCAGGCCAAGCTCATTTCGGCAGGCCTCGAGGTCGAGGCCGTCGAGCAGCTCGGCGCCGGCCTGACCGGCCCGCTGGTGGTCGGCAAGGTCCTCACCATCGAGGAACTGACGGAGTTCAAGAAGCCCATCCGCTTCTGCACCGTCGACGTCGGCCAGGCCAACGGCACCGGCGAGCCCCAGGAGATCATCTGCGGCGCGCGGAACTTCGCCGTCGGCGACAAGGTCGTCGTGGCCCTGCCCGGCGCCGTGCTCCCCGGTGACTTCCGGATCGCCGAGCGCAAGACGTACGGCCGGGTCTCCCGGGGCATGATCTGCTCCGGCGACGAGCTCGGCATGGGCAGCGACGGCACGCACGGCATCATCGTGCTGCCCCCGGAGCACGAGGTCGGCATCGACGCGACCGTCCTCCTGGAGCTGTTCGACGAGGTCCTCGACATCGCCGTCACCCCGGACCGGGGCTACTGCCTGTCGATGCGCGGCGTCGCCCGCGAGGCCGCCACCGCCTACGGCCTGCCGCTGCGCGACCCGGCGCTGCTCGACGTGCCCGCGCCGAACTCGTACGGCTACCCGGTCCAGGTCGCCGACCCGATCGGCTGCGACCGCTTCACCGCGCGCACCGTCGTCGGTCTGGCGCCCGAGGCCCGCTCCCCGATCTGGCTGCAGCGCCGCCTCCAGAAGGCCGGCATGCGCCCGATCTCGCTGGCCGTCGACATCACCAACTACGTGATGCTGGAGCTCGGTCAGCCGCTGCACGCCTACGACCGCAGCCGGCTCGACGGCCCCATCGGGGTCCGCCGCGCCGAGGCCGGCGAGAAGATCACCACCCTCGACGGCACCGTGCGCGTCCTGGACGCCGCGGACCTGGTCATCACCGACAACCGCGGCCCCATCGGCATCGCCGGCGTCATGGGCGGCGCCCACACGGAGATCGCCGACCCGGAGACCGACCCCGAGACCGGTTTCGTCACCGGCACCTCCGAGGTCGTCATCGAGGCGGCGCACTTCGACGCGATCTCGATCGCGCGCACGGCCCGCCGCCACAAGCTGTCCTCCGAGGCGTCCAAGCGCTTCGAGCGCGGCGTCGACCCGCAGGCCGCCGCCGCTGCCGCGCAGCGCACCGTCGACCTGCTCGTGCTGCTCGCGGGCGGCACGGCCGAGGCCGGCGTCACCGAGATCAGCGCGCCGTCCGCGCCGCGCACGATCGCCATGCCGGCGAACCACCCGGACCGGGTCGCGGGCGTCGACTACGGCCGCGAGACCGTCGTCCGCCGCCTCCAGGAGGTCGGCTGCGACGTCTACGGCCAGGACGAGCTCGTCGTCACCGTGCCGTCGTGGCGCCCCGACCTCAGCGAGCCGAACGACCTCGCCGAAGAGGTCATCCGGCTGGAGGGCTACGAGAACCTGCCCTCCACGCTGCCCAAGCCCCCGGCCGGCCGCGGACTCACCGAGCGCCAGCGCACCCACCGCCGCGTGGGCCGCGCCCTGGCCGGCGCCGGCTACGTCGAGGCGCTGAACTACCCGTTCATCGGCGAGCAGGCGCTCGACCAGCTCGGCCTGGACGCGGACGACGCCCGCCGTCGGGTCGTCACCCTGGTCAACCCGCTCTCCGACGAGGAGCCC
The DNA here is from genome assembly GCF_044754405.1 of Streptomyces sp. NPDC093089. Lineage (NCBI taxonomy): Bacteria > Bacillati > Actinomycetota > Actinomycetes > Kitasatosporales > Streptomycetaceae > Streptomyces > Streptomyces sp. NPDC093089. Next base: position 226,775 of record NZ_JBIVPA010000007.1, on the reverse strand, counting down.
GCGCTCCGCACGACGCTGCTCCCGGGCCTGCTCGGCGCGCTCCGTCGCAACGACAGCCGCGGCAGCCACGACCTGGCGCTCTTCGAGACCGGTCTGGTGTTCCGGCCGGACGGGGAACCGGGCGTCGCCGTCCGGCTGCCCGTCGACCGTCGCCCCACCGACGAGGAGATCGCCGTCGTCAACGCCGCGCTGCCCCGGCAGCCGCGTCGTGTCGCCGTCGTCCTCGCCGGTGCGCGCGAGCAGGCCGGCTGGTGGGGCAAGGGCCGTCCGTCCGACTGGGCGGACGCCGTCGAGGCCGGCCGGACCGTGGCCGCCGAGGCCGGTGTCGAGCTGATCATCAGCGCCGACCAGCACGCCCCGTGGCACCCGGGCCGCTGCGCCGCCTTCCACGTCGAGATCGACGGCGAGAAGGTCCTCGTCGGCCACGCCGGCGAGCTCCACCCCCGGGTGGTCAAGGCGTACGGCCTCCCGGCCCGCAGCTGCGCCATGGAGATCGACCTGGACCTCCTGGAGCAGGCGAACGAGGGCCCCCTGCGGGCTCCCCGCATCTCCGCCTTCCCGGTGGCCACCCAGGACGTCGCCCTCGTCGTCGGCACCGGCGTCCCCGCCGACGACGTCGAGGCCGCGCTCCGCGAAGGCGCGGGTGAACTCCTCGAGTCCCTCCGCCTCTTCGACGTCTACACCGGCGACCAGCTCGGCGAGGGCACCAAGTCCCTGGCGTACGCGCTGAAGTTCCGCGCCACGGACCGCACCCTCACCGTCGACGAGGCCAGCGCGGCCCGCGACGCGGCCGTCGCCCTGGCGACGGAGCGCACGGGAGCCGTCCTGCGCGGCGCCTGACGCGCGAGCACGACACCAGGAGGGCCGTCCCGGGAACACCCGGGGCGGCCCTCCGCCGTTCCCGCCCCTCCGCCGGCAACCGACGCACTGGAGAGCGGAGTTCGCCCTGCTGTGCGCGTGGCGGAGGCCTGGCGGAGGGCGGCGCGCCGGGGGCGCTCACTCCTTCGGGTGAGATGGCCGGGGCGTGTTCCCGGGCGGCCCGTACGGTCGGCACAATCGACGCGGCCGCAGGGGCGGACCTGTGGGCCGCAGGGCCTTCGGGCGCTGTCGGGGCTCGGGAAGGGCCGTGCATGATCCGTACCAGGTCGTTGCTCGCCGATGGCTCCCGGCTCCGCCGGCTGGCCCCGCTCGCCGTGCCGTCCGCGTGGGGTGCGGTGGCGGTGGCGTGGAAGTTCGCTTGTCCGCTGGCCCGACAGCCGGGGCTGCCGATGAGGATCGCCACGAGCGTCGTGTTCCTCACCGTGGGCACCGGGCTGGTGCTGGGGGCGCGGAAGGGGCTCGCGCGTGAGCTGGCGCGGGTGCGGGCCGTGGCGGCGGCGACGCAGCGGGTGCTGCTGCGCCCGCCACCGGAGCGGCTGGGCGGATTCGCGCTGGCCGCGGGGCAGTTGTCGGCCACGCGGGGTGCGTGCGTCGGGGGTGACCTGTACGAGGCGGTGGCCACGCCGTACGGGGTGCGGATCGTCATCGGGGACGTGCGGGGGCACGGGATCGCGGCGCTCGGCGCGGTGGTGGCCGTCCTGGGGAGTTTTCGCGAGGCCGCCCATGACGAGCCGGAACTCGGGGGCGTGCTGCGGAGGTTGGAGCGGGCGCTCGCACGGCACCTGGGGGAGCGGGCGCGGGACGAGCACCCGGCGCGGGCCGGGTCGGAGCCGCGGCACCCGGCGGCGGAGGAGTTCGTGACGCTGCTGCTCCTGGAGATCGGGCCCGACGGGCGGCTGTCCGTGTTCACCTGCGGTCACCCGGGCCCGTTCCGCCTCGGCAGGAGGGCGGAGCGGCTTCCGGTGGGCGATCCGCTGCCGCCGCTCGGGGTGCTTCCGCTGCCCGCTGCCCTCGTGCCGTACGCGGCGGCCCGGCTGCTGCCCGGCGAGACGCTGGTCCTGCACACCGACGGTGCCGAGGAGGCCCGCGACCACCGGGGGCGCTTCTTCGCGCTCGAATCAGCCCTGGTGGGGCCCGCCGGCGAGACGCCCGCTGCCCTGGTCAGGCGGGTCCACGCGGCCCTCCTCGACCACACGGGTGGCCGGCCGGCCGACGACGTCGCGCTGCTCGTCGTGCGCAACGACCGTGTCCGGGTACCGGCGCAGCCCGCCGAACCCGGGCTGCGCCGGTCCCGGCCCGCGTCCTCCTCGCACTGCTGAGCGGGAGGCCGCGGGGCCGGCGCCGCCCGCCCCGCCACGGAGTGTCGGGCAGATCAGCGGGGCGGGCGACGCGGACCGGGCGGCCGCACTGTTCGAGGGGGAGCCGGCGGCCCGGTCTTCGCCTTGCGGCGAGAAGCACAGTCAACCGGGGGCGGGACGGGCGCGGCAGAGCACGCGGGCCCGTGGAACGGGTACTTCGTTCACACCCCGTGCGAAAACCGGTCCGTGCAGGACGGGGCTGCACGGCGCCGGGGCGTACGGGACCGGGGCGTACGAGACCTGGATGTGTGAGACCGGGCCGTACGGGACCGGGACGTGCGGGACCGGAACGTGCGGTGGCGGACCAGGTGGTGGCGGCCCGGGTGAAGTCGGTTCATACGAAAACAACCCGTACGCGGTTGACCCGTATGAATTCGGCCACCTGACGGCCCGGGCGGCCCTAGGGTGTGTGCACCGAGTCACCGGAGGGGCCATGCAGCCCAACACCCTGCTCGACGCCCTGCTGGACGAGGCGGGCGTCTCCCATGCCGGTCTGGCCGCCCGGGTGAACCGGGCCGGCCGGGCCAGGGGTCTCACCCTGCGCTACGAACACACGGCGGTGGCGCGCTGGTTGAAGGGGCAGCGGCCGCGCGGCCAGGTGCCCGACCTGCTCTGCGAGGTGCTGGCCGCGCGGCTGCACCGGCAGGTGACGCTGGACGACATCGGGCTCGGGGTGCCGGGCGGCCCGCCGCCGGCGCTGGGCGCTCCGCTGTCCGGTTTCGTGGAGCGGGCGCCGGCGCTGTGGCGCTCCGACGAGCAGCGGCGCCCGCACACGCTGGGGGCGCAGGCCGTGACGGGCACGCCCGCGGTGATGCCGGTGTGGGAGTGGGAGAACCCGCCGGAGGACGCGGACGTGTCCCGCGCCGTGCGGGGGGCGAGGGTGTCGGCGGCCGACATCTCCGTGCTGAGCGCGGCCCGTTCGCACTACGAGCAGATGTACCGGAGGGCCGGGGGCATCGCGACCCGGGCCCGGATCGTCGGCTTCCTCACGGCGGAGGCCGCGCCGCTGCTGCGGGGCGCGTACAGCGACCCCCTCGGGCGGCAGCTGCACCGGGCGACCGGCGGACTGGTCGCGGTGGCCGGAATCTGCGCGTACGACGCGGACGCGCACGGTCTCGCCCAGCGCTACTTCCACCAGGCGCTGCGGCTCGCGAAGGCCAGTGGGGACCGGGGGCTCGGCGCGTACGTGATCGCGCTGCTCGTCAACCAGGCGCTGTTCATGGCGGAGTACCGGCAGGCGGTGGCGTTCGCCGAGGCGGCGCTGCGGGCCGCGGGGCGGCAGGTCACACCCGCGCTCGCCGCGGACCTGACGGCGATGCAGGCGAAGGCGTATGCGCACCTGGGTGACGGGACGGCCGTGCTGGCCTGCATCCGGCGCGCGGAGGCGGCGGCGGAGCGGATCAGCCCGGGGGAGGAGCCGGCCGAGACGGGGTACGTCCAGCCGGGGTTCGTCAACGTGCAGGTCGCCGAAGCCCTGCTCCGTCTGGGGGACCTTCCGGCGGCGTACGAGCACGCCTCGGCTGCGGTCGGGACGCCCTCGCACGACCGGGGCCGGGTGCACCGGCTCGCGATGCTGTGTCAGATCGAACTGCGGCAGGGGGAGGCGGACCGGGCGGCGCGCACGGCGGTCGAGATGACGGAGCGGGCGCGGGGGATGGAGTCGCGGCGGCTGCGGGACCGGCTCCGCCAGGTGCGGGAGCACCTCCTCGCGAGCGGCGGGCACGACGCGCGGGAGGCGGCGGCGCTGATCGAAGGGGCTTTGCGCGTTCCCCTGTGAGCCTTCAACTGCTGCGATATTGCCACCAAACGAGCACCGACCAGTCGGAAGGTGGCAAGAACGTGCAGTGGACGAAACTGAGCGAACGCTCTGTGTATGAGAATCGCTGGTTCCGGGTGAACCTCGCGGACGTCGAACTCCCGGACGGCCGCCACCTCGACCACTATCTGATCCGGCTCCGTCCGGTCGCCGTCGCGACCGCCGTCAACGACGCGGACGAAGTCCTGATGCTCTGGCGCCACCGCTTCATCACCGACAGCTGGGGCTGGGAGCTGGCCGCCGGCGTCGTCGAGGACGGCGAGGACATCGAGGCCGCCGCCGCCCGCGAGATGGAGGAGGAGACCGGCTGGCGGCCGGGGCCGCTGCGCCATCTCCTCACCGTCGAGCCCTCCAACGGCCTCAGCGACGCCCGCCACCACCTCTACTGGGCGGAGCGGGCCACCTACACCGGACCGCCCGAGGACGCCTTCGAGTCCTCGCGGCGGGCCTGGGTCCCGCTGAAGCAGATCCCCGACATGATCACGCGGGGCGAGATCCCGGCCGCCAACATGGCCGCCGGGCTGCTGATGCTCCACCACCTGCGCCTCGGCTGAGCCCTCCCGAGCAGCGCGGACGAAAGGCCGGACGGCCCGTACCTGTGCGGGTGTACGGGCCGTCCGGTGTTCGGGGGAGCGGTCAGGAGTACGGGTAGAAGCCCGAGCCCGTCTTCCGGCCGAGCCGGCCCGCGTCCACCATGCGCTGGAGCAGCGGGGGAGCGGCGTACAGCGGCTCCTTGAACTCGGAGTACATGGAGTCGGCGATCGACGCGATCGTGTCCAGGCCGATCAGGTCGGAGAGCTTCAGCGGGCCCATCGGGTGGGCGCAGCCGAACTCCATGCCGTTGTCGATGTCCTCGCGGCTCGCGATGCCCGACTCGAACATCCGGATCGCGGAGAGCAGGTACGGCACGAGGAGGGCGTTGACCACGAAGCCGGAGCGGTCCTGCGCGCGGATCGCGTGCTTGCCGAGCGCCTTCTCCGCGAAGGCCTGGGCGCGGCTGATCGTGCCCTCGGAGGTGGTGAGGGCCGGGATCAGCTCGACGAGCTTCTGCACCGGGGCCGGGTTGAAGAAGTGGATGCCGATGACCTGGTCGGGGCGGGAGGTCGCCACGGCCAGCTTCACCAGCGGGATGGAGGAGGTGTTCGAGGCCAGGATGGCGTCCGGCCGGGTCATCACCTGGTCGAGAACCTGGAAGATCTCGGTCTTGACCTGCTCGTTCTCGACGACCGCCTCGATGACGAGGTCGCGGTCGGCGAACTCGCCCAGGTCGGTGGTGAAGCTGAGACGGGCGAGCGTCGCGTCCCGCTCCTCCTCGCTGATCTTGCCGCGTTCGGCGGCCTTGTTCAGCGAGTTGTAGAGCCGGGTGCGGCCGATCTCCAGCGCCTCGCCGGTGGTCTCGGCGACCTTCACCTCGAGCCCGCTCCGGGCACACACCTCTGCGATGCCCGCGCCCATCTGGCCGCAGCCCACCACTCCGACGCGCTCAATGTCGGCCATGGAGTCCGTCACCTCGTGCCTTTCGCTCTTCTCTGGCGGCGGGCCGCCGTGTGATTCCGGTGCGTCCGCCTCGACCCCCACGACGTTACCGCTCATTAACCGATGATCGATCGTCCGGGGCGGGCATGCTGTCCGGGTGCGTGTGACGTATCCGACAGAGGAGGGGTACAAGTGCCGCCTATCGGCAGAAGAGGGTTCGTGACCGGTGCCACCGGGGCGGCGCTCGCCGTGACGGGAGCGACAGGGGCGGCGACGACCGGCGCCCCGTCGGCGGCCGCGACGCCGTCGGACGCCACGTCGCCGGGGAGGCGGAGACCGCACCGGCGGCGCGCGTTCCGCGGCATGTGGCTGGCGACGGTCGCCAACCGCGACTGGCCCTCGCGCGCCGGACTGACCGCGGAGGTGCAGCGGGCCGAGCTCCTCGCCCATCTCGACGCGGCGGTGGCGCGCCGCCTCAACACGGTCGTCCTCCAGGTCAGGCCGACCGCCGACGCGCTGTGGCCCTCGCCGTACGAGCCGTGGGCGCAGTGCCTCACCGGTACGCAGGGCCGCGACCCGGGCTGGGACCCGCTGGGCACGGCCGTCGACGAGGCCCATGCGCGGGGCCTCGAACTGCACGCCTGGTTCAACCCGTACCGGGTGGCGAACCACACGGACCCGGCCCGGCTCGTCGCCGGCCATCCGGCCCGGCTCCACCCGGAGTGGGTGCTGCCGTACGGCGGGAAGCTGTACTACAACCCGGGCCTGCCCGAGGTCCGGAGCTTCGTCCAGGACGCGATGCTGGACGCGGTGCGGCGGTACGACGTCGACGCCGTGCACTGGGACGACTACTTCTACCCGTACCCGGTGGCCGGGCAGGTCTTCGCCGACGACGAGGCGTACGCGCGGTACGGCGGGGACTTCCCCGACAAGGCGTCCTGGCGGCGGAACAACACCGATCTGCTGGTCTCCGAGATGTCCCGCCGGATCAAGGAGACCAAGCGGCACGTGGCCTTCGGGGTGAGCCCCTTCGGGGTCTGGCGCAACGCCGCCACCGACCCGGAGGGCTCGGACACCCGCGCCGGCGTCCAGACGTACGACGACCTGTACGCCGACACCCGGAAGTGGGTCCGGGAGGGCTGGCTGGACCACGTCGTGCCGCAGCTGTACTGGAACATCGGCCTGCCCGCCGCCGACTACGCCGAGCTGCTGCCCTGGTGGGACGCGGTGGTACGGGGGACCGGCGTCGGCCTGTACATCGGCGAGGCGCTCTACAAGGCGGGCGATCCCGCCCAGCCCGCCGCGTGGCAGGACCCGGGGGAGCTCTCACGCCACCTCGCGCTCGCCGCCACGTATCCGGGGGTCGGCGGCCACTGCTTCTTCGCGGCGAAGGAGGTCACCACGGACCGGATCGGGGCGATGGCCGCCGTGGTGGCCGACCACTACCCGACCCGGGTCCGTCCGCCGAAGACGTGAGGGCTCAGCGGGCCCCTCCCTCCGGATGGTGGCGTACGACGGTGTCGGGGCCCGGGGACATCAGGGCCTCGTGACCGTCGTCGTCGAACTTCACGCGGTACGGGGGAGTGCCGTTCTCCCCCAGTACCTGAAGGACCTCGGCCGTACGGTCGTGATGACCGACGGTCCGGCCGTGCACCAGCAGTTTGTCGCCCACGCTCGCCTGCATCGGGGTGACCTCCTCGCGACCGGGCTTGACCTGGTTGGGCCGTATACCTGCCATTGTGGCCCGCTTCACCCCGATGCGTCATGTCAGTTCTTGGCCCGCTGGGTCACCGCGATGCAGACGAGGACGGCCACCGCGGCGACCGGGGCGGCCGGCGGCAGCGTCTCGCCGAGCAGGAAGACCGACCAGAAGAGGGTGAGCAGCGGCTGGGCGAGCTGGAGCTGGCTGGCCTTCGGGATGCCGATCGACGCCATGCCCCGGTACCAGACGTAGAGGCCGAAGAAGGTGGAGCCGGCGGCGACCCAGACCAGGCCGATGACGCCGTGGGCGTTCAGGTGGACGGGCTCGACGGACAGGGCGACCGCGGAGGCCGCCACCATCAGCGGCAGGCAGAGCACCAGGGCCCAGCCGATGACCTGCCAGCCCGGCATGAGCCGCGCGAGCCGTCCGCCCTCGGTGTAGCCGGCCGCGCAGACCAGGAGCGCGCCGAAGAGGTAGAGGTCGCCCCGCGACAGGGCGCCGCCGCTCTCCTTGAGCGTGAACGCGATCACCACCACCGCGCCGGAGACGGCCGCGAACCAGAAGGTGCGGGACGGGCGCCGGCCGGTCCGCAGCGCGGCGAAGGTCGCGGTGGTGAGGGGGAGCAGACCCACCACGACGGCGGCGTGCGAGGTGGTGGAGGTCTGCAGGGCCAGCGTCGTCAGGAGCGGGAAGCCGACGACGACGCCGCCGGCGACCACGGCGAGGCCCGCCCAGTGGCGCCGGTCGGGCAGCGGCACCCGGCCGGCGAGCAGGAACGCGCCCGCGACGAGGGCGGCGAGGGTGGAGCGCACGGCCACCAGGGACCAGGGGCCGAAACTTTCCAGGCCCCAGACGGTCGACGGGAAGGTGAGCGAGAACGACACCACGCCGAGGACGGCGAGCAGGGTGCCGCGGCCGACCGGATCGGTGCCGGCCGGGGCGGACGCGGCCCCGGTCGACGCGGCCCGGGCCGACGTGGGCGGGGCCGTCGAGGCGATCGGGCCGGTGGCGGTCTGCCCGGTGGCGGGGACCGCTATCGTCGTGATGGCAGTAGCGCTATTCTGTGTCCTCATGCATGAGCGTAGCAGTGTGGTGGAACTGGCGAAATCCCTGCGAGCGGAACTCGACCGCTACTCACCCGGTGGAAAACTGCCATCGAGTCGTGCCCTCGTCGAGCGGTACCGGGTCTCCCCGGTGACCGTCACCCGCGCCCTCGCCCAGCTCGCCTCCGAAGGACTCGTGGTCACCCGCCCCGGTGCCGGAGCCTTCCGCGCCGAGCCCCGCACCCCCACGCCCGTCGCCGGAGACACCTCCTGGCAGGAGGTCGCGCTCAGCGCCGACACCGCCACCGAACTCGTGCCCCGCGCCGTCGACGCCTCCGGCGTCCTCGTCACCCTCTCCGTGCCCCCGCCCGGCGTGATCGAGTTCAACGGCGGCTACCTCCACCCCTCCCTCCAGCCGGAGCAGGCCCTCGCCGCCGCCCTCGCCCGCGCCGGACGGCGCCCCGGCGCCTGGGGCCGGCCGCCCACCGACGGCCTGCCCGAACTGCGCGAGTGGTTCGCCCGCGAGATCGGCGGCAGCGTCACGGCGGCCGAGGTCCTCATCACCGCCGGCGGCCAGTCCGCCCTCACCACCGCGCTGCGCGCCCTCGCCCCGCCCGGCACCCCCGTCCTCGTCGAGTCGCCCACCTACCCCGGCATGCTCGCCGTCGCCCGCGCCGCGGGACTCCGCCCCGTCCCCGTGCCCGCCGACGCCGACGGCGTCCGCCCCGAACTCCTCGAAGCCGCCTTCCGCGCCACCGGCGCCCGCGTGTTCGTCTGCCAGCCGCTCTTCCAGAACCCCACCGGAGCGGTCCTCGCCCCCGAACGGCGCCGGGAGGTCGTCCGGATCGCCCGCGCCGCCGGGGCCTTCGTCGTCGAGGACGACTTCGCCCGCCGGCTCGTCCACGAGGACGCCCCGCCGCTGCCCGCCCCGCTCGCCGCCGAGGACCCCGACGGCGTCGTCATCCACGTCTGCTCGCTCACCAAGGCCACCTCGCCCAGCCTGCGCGTCGGCGCCCTGGCCGCCCGCGGCCCCGTCCTGGAGCGGCTGCGCGCCATCCAGGTCGTCGACAGCTTCTTCGTGCCCAGGCCCCTCCAGGAGGCCGCCCTCGAACTCGTCGGCGCACCCGCCTGGCACCGCCACCTCCGCGCCGTCTCCCAGGAGCTCAGGAGCCGCCGCGCGGTGATGACGGGCGCGGTCGCCCAGGACCTGCCCGGCCTGGCCCTGCCCCACGTCCCCTCCGGCGGCTACCACCTGTGGCTCCGCCTCCCCGACGCCCTGCCCGAGGCCTCCCTCCTCGGCGCCGCGCTGCGGGCCGGCGTCGCCGCCGCCCCCGGCCGCCCCTACTTCTGCGCCGAACCCCCCGCCGGGCACATCCGGCTGAGTTTCGCGGGTGTCGCGGGCCCCGCCGAGATCGCGGAAGGGGTGCGCCGCCTCCGTACGGCCGTCGACGAGCTCACCGCGTGAGCAGCGGGCCCGGCCGGGGGGACGTCCCGGCCGGGCCCGGACCGGCCCCGGCCCCCGGCAAATTCACCTGACAACCCGCCGCCGCTCCTGGAAGCCTGCGGCCATGGACGACAGCGCCCTCCCCGACACCCCCGCCGCCCCCCTCATGCACGGGGCGTACGAGATCTCAGCCGACCCGGCGCGGATCGACGCCGCCCTCGTCCACCACTGGCTCTCCACGGACTCCTACTGGGCCCTCGGCCGACCTCGGGAGAAGCAGGACAGCGCCATCGCGGGTTCGCTCAACCTCGGGGCCTACGACCGCGAGACCGGCGCGATGAGCGCCTACGCGCGAGTAGTCACCGACTACGCCACCTTCGCCTGGCTCTGCGACGTCTACGTCGACCGCCCCGCCCGCGGCACCGGTCTCGGCACCGCGCTCGTCGCCGCCGTCCGCGACCACCTGGAGCCGTACGGACTGCGCCGCATCATGCTCGCCACCGCCGACGCGCACGGCGTGTACGAGAAGGTCGGTTTCACGCCACTCCAGAATCCGGACAAGTGGATGGCTCTCGGGCAGCACTGAACCCCACCCCCTCCCGCCCCGCGAATCAACCCCTTGACCTGCGGGGCCACCGGCCTCACGATCGCGGCCATGGGTCTTCGGGTGACGCTCGTCACGGCGGCACGCAGCTCCTCCCTGCTCGCCGAACGCTTCGACGACGACCGGCCGCTCGACGAGGCCGGCTGGTACGAGGTGCAGCAGGCCGCGCCCGCGCTCATCCCGCTCGGCTCCGCCGAACTGCGCTACTGCTCCCCGACCCCGCGCAGCCGCGCCACCGGCACCGCCCTCGGATACGCGCCGCTCGCCCAGCCCGCGCTGCGCGACTGCGACATGGGCCGCTGGCGCGGCCTGACCCTCGCCGAGGTCGCCGCCCTCGAACCGGCCGCCGTCGACGCCTGGCTCACCGACGCCCGCACCGCCCCGCACGGCGGCGAACCGCTCCTCGCCTTCATCACCCGCATAGGGAACTGGCTCGACACCCGCCCCGCCGACGACGGCGCCATCGTCGCCGTCGCCGAACCCTCCGTCGTACGGGCCGCCCTCGTCTATGCCCTCAAGGCGCCGCCCGCCACGTACTGGAACGTCGACGTCCGCCCCCTCTCCACCGTCACCCTCACCGGCCGGCCCGGCCTCTGGCACCTCCACCTCGACACGGCCTTGCGCTGAACAGACGAGCATCCGGCGAGCGGGGCGCGGGCGACCGGCTAGCCTGAGAGCACGATGAACCGTTTGACCACGTCATGGGGCGCCTTCACGCTGACCCGCTTCCCCGAGGACCCGCGCGACCAGCTGCGCGCCTGGGACGCGTCCGACGAGTACCTCCTCGGCCACCTCGCCGAGGCAGGTACCGACCTGTCCGGCACCGTCGCCGTCCTCGGCGACCGCTGGGGAGCGCTCGTCACCGCCTTGCAGGCCGCCGGACCCGGCGAGCTCGTCCAGATCTCCGACTCGTACCTCGGCCGCCGGGCCACCGAGGCCAACCTCGCGCGCGCCGGGGCCGCCCCGGACGCCGTCCGCCTGCTCACCACGCAGGACCCGCCGCCCGCACGGATCGACGTGCTCCTCGTCCGCGTCCCCAAGAGCCTCGCGCTCCTGGAGGACCAGCTGCACCGGCTCGCACCCGCCGTGCACGAGGGCACCGTGGTCGTCGGCACCGGCATGGTCAAGGACATCCACACCTCCACCCTCAAGCTCTTCGAGCGGATCCTCGGCCCCACCCGCACCTCCCTCGCGGTGAAGAAGGCCCGGCTGATCCACACCACGCCCGACCCGGCCCTCACCCCGGGCCGGAACCCCTGGCCGTACCGGTACGACCTCCCGGCCGACACCCCGGCGCCCGGCCTCCCCGGACTCACCGTCACCAACCACGCCGGTGTGTTCTGCGCCGACCGCCTCGACATCGGCACCCGCTTCCTCCTCGCCAACCTCCCGGGCGGCTTCGGCCGGGCCCGCGTCGCCGACCTCGGCTGCGGAAACGGCGTCGTCGGCCTCGCCGTCGCCCTCCACGAACCCGAGGCGGAACTGGTCTTCGCCGACGAGTCGTACCAGGCGGTCGCCTCCGCCGAGGAGAACTTCCGCACCCACGTGGGCGATCGGCGCACGGCCGAGTTCCTCGTCGGCGACGGCCTCTCCGACCTGCCCGCCGGCTCCGTGGACCTGGTCCTCAACAACCCCCCGTTCCACAGCCACCAGGCCACCACCGACCGCACCGCCCGGCGCATGTTCGCCGACGCCCGGCGCGCCCTCCGCCCCGGCGGCGAGCTGTGGATCGTCGGCAACCGCCACCTCGGCTACCACGTCACCCTCCGCCGCATCTTCGGCAACAGCGAACTCGTCGCCAGCGACGCGAAGTTCGTCGTCCTGCGCGCCGTACGACAGGCCTAGGACCCGCCCCGGGCGGCCCGGTCCCGCCTCACGCGGTCCGGGCCCGCCCGGACCGGCTCCGGCTCAGCCGCCCCAGGTACGGGAGCACAGGACGAGCTGGTAGCCGTCCGGGTCGGCGACGGTGACGCCCCACTCGTCCCAGTACGGGTTGTGCGGGGACACGCGGGTGCCGCCGGCGGCCAGCAGCCGCTCCACCTGCTCGTCCTGGACCGGCGCGCCGAGGTAGACGACGAACAGGTCGTCGACGGTCGGGGCCGGCTCCAGCGGGTTCCCGGGATCGCGGGTCAGCTCGAAGTGCCAGCTTCCGTCCGCGGGCCCGACCATCAGCAGTTCGTGCTTCCCCGGCTCCGGATCGGTGCTCCGCCACTGCACCTGGAGCCCCAGCCCGTCGACGTAGAACCGCTCGGCGGCGGCGAGGTCCCGAGAAGGACGAGCGACCCGGACACGGGTCTGCGCGTTGATCATCATGCCGCCAGGCTAGTGCTGTGGCCGGAAAGGTCTGCCGGTTCGCGGCGTCCGGTGCGCGGGGCCTTCCCGGGCCCGCCAGGGCCGAGGGGACGCGTCGCAAGGCGGAGGGCCGCGGCTCGTACCGGACGTACGTGCGCGGTCCGACAACGCGGCGAGGTGCCGCGCCGGGCGTCGTGAGGCGGTGAACCCTTCCGGCCACAGCACCAGGCGGTGGCGGTGCCGCCGGGAACGGGGAGCGGCCGGTCCGGCAGACTCCCCGGACGGCGCTCACCAGTCGGGGAAGGCCAGGTCCAGGGCCTTGACCCGGTCCTCCCCGGCGGTCACCGAGAGCGTGGCGATGCGCTCCCGGCGGAAGGTGAACATCAGCGCCGCGACCGGACGGCCCCCGACGAAGGCGACCGCGCCGACCGCCCCGTCGACCAGAGCGGGCCGGGACACGTCCGCGAACCGCGCGAACGCGGCGGCGCCCTCGGCGACGGCGGGCGCGCCGTGCACCGGGCCCCGGTCGGAGTACGCCACGACGTCCGGATCCAGGACGGCCGCCAGCGCGCGGGCGTCCCGCGCGCGTGCGGCCGCCAGGAACCGGTCCACCAGCACCCGTTGCCGCCCGGGATCGTCGGCGCCCCGGACCGTCCCCACGCCCCGGACCCGCTCCCGCGCCCGTCGCGCCAGCCGCGCCACCTCCACCGGAGAGTCCCCGGTGATCCGCGCCGCCTCGGCCGGCGGCAGCCCGAAGAGGTCGTGCAGCACGTACGCGATCCGCTCCTCGGCCCCCAGCGACTCCAGGACGACGAGCAGGGCCAGCCATACGGAATCGACGTCGGCCACGTGCACGGAGGCCGGATCCCCGGTGGGAGGCCGTCTTCCGGGCCCGGCGCCTGGAGCGGGGCCCGGGGCGGTCGTGTCCGCCGTGACTCCCGCGGCGGCGTCCGGGTCGGTCGTGTCCGTCGTGCCCACCGTGGCGCCTGCGGTGGACGCCCCGTCCGTCGTGCCCGCCGTGGCTCCGGAGCCGTCCGCCGTTCCCCGGCCGCCGAGCCACGGCCCCGACGCGGCCCGGTCCTGGAGGCCGCGCACGCAGGTCCGGCCGACGAGGGCCGTCAGCCAGGCCCGTACGGCGGCGCCGCCGTCGCGGTCGAGGCCCGCCCGTGCCGCGGCGAGCATCTCCTCGGCTTCGGCCGGGGACCCCATCATCCGGAGGGCCACGCCCCGCAACCGTTCCTCGTGCGCGTCGAAGCGGAGGTTCAGGGCGGCCAGAAACGTGTCGTCGGACATGGCGTCACACTCCTCGTAGGTTCCGTCACCCGGTTGACGCGAGGGGCGAGCCGGATGTGACAGGGCCCGGGAGCGGGAGCGGCGGCGCCGAGTCCGGAGTCAGCCCCGGACGACCGCCCGGGCCACGCGCAGGGCCGGCCCGGCGAGTTCCGCCTCGACGCCCGCGGACCTCGCGGGGTCGAGCACGATCCGGGCCGCGACCTCCTCGCCCCCGGTCAGCAGGCGGTGGCGCAGGTGGGTCGGGGGATGCGTGGAGTCCACCTGGTGCCCGCGCCGCTCCGCGACGCGGCGCAGGCGTTCGTACTCGTGCGCCGGAATCGACGCGCCGTGGGCGGCGACGCGCTCCCACAACCCCTCGGCGGGATCCTCGCGGCGCGCGCCGCCGATCCGGGTCCGCGCCGCGACGACCTCGCGGCCGAGCTCCCCCTCGACGCTGCCGGAGACGAGGAGGCGGTCCATCAGACCGGCCGCCGCCACCGTGCCCCCGGCGCGGGCGGCGGACGCGTCGGCGAGGTACTCGGCGCGCTGCGAGTCGCGCAGGGTGAGGTGCTCCAGGAGGACGAGCACGCCTTCGACGAGCAGCCGGGGCGGAGCGGTGAGCAGATTGACGAGGTCGTCCATCAGGCCGTCGGGGTGCTTCGGGGCCAGCGTGTAGCGCCAGGTCGCCAGGGACTGGAAGGCGCTGCCGACGAGGAGGCCGCGGCGGGTGTCCCCGTGCGCGTAGTGGCCGAACTCGTGGCCGAGGACGGCGACCCGTTCCTGCGGGGACAGGATCCGCCACAGGCCGAGACCGAGGCGGAGCACGCGGTGCCGGCGGACGCCGTAGGTGGTCACCGAGGCGTTGGCGTCCGCCCCGATCACCACCTCGCGTAAGCCGGTCGTGCCGACCTGCTCCGCGATCTCGTCGAGCAGCGCGAAGAGCCGCGGTGCGTCCTGCCGCCGCAGCACGGGCAGCTCGCCCGACAGCCGCGCGAGCTTGGCGAACCGGGGCCGCAGCACGACGGCGAGCGCGATCAGCAGGCCCCCGAGTGCGGGCAGCAGGCCGCGGCCCCACTCGGCGACGAGCAGCCACAGTCCGCCCGCGAGCAGGGCGACCGTCACCCCGTGCACCGCCACGGCGAGCGCCGCCGCGAGCACGCCGTCCCGCCCGGGCCCGCGCCGCGCGCCCACCGTGCCCGTGCCCGTGCCTGCGCCCGTGCCCGCGCCTGTGCCCGTGCCCGTGCCCCGGTTGGTCGGCTCCGCGCCGTCCGCCGTGCCCGCGTGGGCCGAGGCCTCCGCCGTGCCCGAGAGCTCCGCGAAGAGCTGCTCCCCGTACCGGTGCGCCAGGCTCCGCCGCAGACGCTCCACGCGCCCGCGTGCCTCCTCCTGCCGCACCTCGGGGTCGACGTTCCAGTCGCAGGCGGCGCACCACGTGACGTACGCCCCGCCGCCCGTCACCCGCGTCCCGCACTCGGGGCAGTCCTGCCCCGCCGCCCGGCCGACCGTCTGTGCCGTCTCCGTCATGGCACCCCGCCCCCTCGGCGGACCTCTCCCGGTTCCGCCCGTCCTGATTCGCTCTCGTGCGTCGTGCCGCACCCGGTACGGCCGCACTCGGCACGACGTGTGTCGTTCTCGTACGCCGTGCCCGCACTCGGTACGTGCACGACGTGCGCGCACGTGATTCTGGTACCTCCCTCGCGCGCCCGTGCGTGCGGGGAGTCGCAGAAGGGGCCGGCCCGACGCGTGTCGCGTCGGGCCGGCCCCTTCGGGGTGGCGGAGGTGCCGGTCAGTCCGTGCCGAACTCCATGGCGGCGCGGTCCAGCATCTCGTCGTCGTCGGCGACGTCGCCGCGGGAGGCGATGGCCTCGGCGCCGCCCTCGGGCATGGTGCCGATCAGTCCGGTGGCGGCCGCCTGGGCGGCGCCGATGGAGGGGCTGCCGGCGCCGATGAGGCCGAGGCCGGCGTACTGCTCCAGCTTGGCGCGGGAGTCGGCGATGTCGAGGTTCCGCATGGTGAGCTGGCCGATCCGGTCGACCGGGCCGAACGCGGAGTCCTCGGTGCGCTCCATGGAGAGCTTGTCCGGGTGGTAGCTGAAGGCCGGGCCCGTGGTGTCGAGGATCGAGTAGTCCTCGCCGCGCCGCAGCCGGAGGGTGACCTCGCCGGTGACGGCGGCGCCGACCCAGCGCTGGAGGGACTCGCGGACCATGAGGGCCTGCGGGTCGAGCCACCGGCCCTCGTACATGAGGCGGCCGAGGCGACGGCCCTCGTTGTGGTACTGGGCGAGGGTGTCCTCGTTGTGGATCGCGTTGACGAGGCGCTCGTAGGCGGCGTGCAGCAGCGCCATGCCGGGGGCCTCGTAGATGCCGCGGCTCTTGGCCTCGATGATCCGGTTCTCGATCTGGTCGGACATGCCCATGCCGTGGCGGCCGCCGATGGCGTTGGCCTCCATGACCAGGTCGACGGGGGAGGAGAACTCCTTGCCGTTGATCGTCACCGGGCGGCCCTGCTCGAAGCCGATGGTGACGTCCTCGGTGGCGATCTCGACCGACGGGTCCCAGAACTTCACGCCCATGATCGGGTCGACGGTCTCGACGCCCGTGTCCAGGTGCTCCAGGGTCTTGGCCTCGTGGGTGGCGCCCCAGATGTTGGCGTCGGTGGAGTAGGCCTTCTCCGTGCTGTCGCGGTAGGGCAGCTCGTGGGCGAGCAGCCACTCCGACATCTCCTTGCGGCCGCCGAGCTCGGTCACGAAGTCCGCGTCCAGCCAGGGCTTGTAGATCCGCAGGTGCGGGTTGGCGAGCAGGCCGTAGCGGTAGAACCGCTCGATGTCGTTGCCCTTGAAGGTCGAGCCGTCGCCCCAGATCTGGACGTTGTCCTCGAGCATCGCCCGCACCAGGAGGGTGCCGGTGACGGCGCGGCCGAGCGGGGTGGTGTTGAAGTAGGCGCGGCCGCCCGAGCGGATGTGGAACGCGCCGCAGGTGAGTGCGGCAAGGCCCTCCTCGACCAGCGCCGCGCGGCAGTCGACCAGGCGCGCGATCTCGGCGCCGTAGGTCTTGGCGCGGCCGGGCACCGAGGCGATGTCGGGCTCGTCGTACTGGCCGATGTCGGCGGTGTAGGTGCAGGGGATGGCGCCCTTGTCGCGCATCCATGCGACCGCGACGGAGGTGTCGAGTCCGCCGGAGAAGGCGATGCCGACGCGCTCGCCGGCGGGCAGGGAGGTGAGGACCTTGGACATGGGAAGAGTATGCATCATTCTGCATGGTCATGCAACGCCGGGTGCGTGACACCCCGGTGCGAGGGCCCCGCGGGCCCTGCCGACATACAAGAAAAGGCAAGGAGTTCCGCACCCCTCGCCACTCTCAAGGTATAGCGCACAGGGGGTCTTGCGGCAAGGCCCCGGTGGTGTCCCAGAATGGTCGGCCAAGGCCAGGACCTGCGGAAACGCAAGTCCGTGCCGCGTACGCCACGGGTGTGCGCGGCGGCCCGGGCACCACTCCTGATCTTCTCTTCGAACGGGGTTTCCGAGTGTTTGACGTGATCGTGGTCGGCGGCGGACCGACCGGCCTCATGCTCGCTTCCGAACTGCGGCTCGCCGGCGTGGGCGTGGTCGTCCTGGAGAAGCTGACCGGGCCGACCGGGCAGTCCCGCGGACAGGGGCTGCACGCGCGCAGCGTCGAACTGATGGATCTGCGCGGCCTGCTCGACCGCTTCCTCGCCGTCAGCGAGAAGTTCCGGGTCGGCGGTCTCTTCGGTGGCATCGCCAAGCCGTGGCCCGACCGCCTGGACACCGCCCACCCCTACGGCCTCGCCACACCCCAGCCGGTCACCGAGCGGCTGCTGGAGGAGAACGCCGTCGAGGTCGGCGTCGACCTCCGGCGCGGCCGGGAAGTGGTGGGGCTGAGCCAGGACGGGGAAGGGGTGACCGTCGAGCTCGCGGACGGCACGTCGCTGCGCTCGCGCTACCTCGTCGGCTGCGACGGCGGCCGCAGCGTGGTGCGCAAGCTGATCGGCGTGGGGTTCCCCGGCGAGCCCGCCCGGGTCGAGACGCTGCTGGGCGAGATGGGGCTGACGGCGGACGCCGAGACGGTCGCCGCCGTGGTCGCCGAGGTCCGCAAGACCCAGCTCCGGTTCGGCGTCGCCCCTGTCGGCGACGGCGTGCACCGCGTCGTGGTGCCCGCCGACGGCGTGTCCGGGGACCGTACGGCCGCGCCGACCCTGGAGGAGTTCAAGCGACAGCTGCGGGCCGTCGCCGGCACCGACTTCGGCGCGCACTCGCCCCGCTGGCTCTCCCGGTTCGGCGACGCCACCCGGCAGGCCGAGCGCTACCGCGTCGGCCGCGTGCTCCTGGCGGGCGACGCGGCGCACATCCACCCGCCGACCGGCGGACAGGGGCTCAACCTCGGCGTCCAGGACGCGTTCAACCTCGGCTGGAAGCTGGCCGCCGAGGTCAACGGCTGGGCGCCGGAAGGCCTCCTCGACACCTACCACTCCGAACGCCACCCGGTCGGCGCCGCCGTCCTCGACAACACCCGGGCCCAGATCACCCTCCTCGGCACCGACCCCGGCGCGACCGCGCTCCGCGGGCTCTTCGCCCGACTCATGGACTTCGAGGAGGTGAACCGCTACGTCACCGGCCTCATCACCGCCGTCGATGTCCGCTACGACTTCGGCGAAGGCGAAGGCCGAGGTGAAGGCCGAGGTGAAGGCCGAGGTGAAGGTGAAAGGGAGGGCGAAGGCGAAGGCCGGGCCCCCGGGGAAGTCCACGGCCCCGGCGAGGGTCGCGGTCCCGGCCCGGCCCGCGACCTCCTCGGCCGTCGGCTCCGCGACCTCCGGCTGAAGGACGGCCGTCTCTACGAGCTCCTGCGCACCGGCCGCGGCCTCCTCCTCGACCCCGCCGGCCTCCTCTCGGCGGACGGCTGGACCGACCGCGTCGACCACGTCGTCGGCGTCCCCCGGGAGATCGCCACCGGCGACGCCGTCGACCTCCCCGCCCTCCTCCTCCGCCCGGACGGCCACGTGGCCTGGGTCGGCGACGGCCGGCGGGAGCTGCGCGCCGAGCTGTCCCGGTGGTTCGGAGCCCCCAAGGGCTGAAACCGGCCCGTCGCGACGCGCGGCCCCGATGCCGTCCCGGCGCCATTTGGGTGTCAGGGACGGCCGAATAGCGTCGTTGCATAAAAGTGCGGGCGTGCGTATAGTCATGCCATCCATGAGGAGGGTTTCCATGACGGTACGAGTAGCAGTGGCGGGCGCGAGCGGATACGCGGGCGGAGAGCTCCTGCGCCTGCTCCTGGGACACCCGCACGTGGAGATCGGGAACCTGACCGGCCACTCGAACGCGGGCCAGCGGCTCGGCGGCCTGCAGCCGCACCTGCTGCCGCTCGCCGACCGGGTGCTCGTGCCGACCACCGCCGAGGAGCTGGCGGGCCACGACGTGGTCTTCCTCGCGCTGCCGCACGGGCAGTCCGCCGCCGTGGCCGAGCAGCTCGGGCCGGACGTGCTCGTCGTCGACATGGGCGCCGACTTCCGGCTCGTGGACCCGGCCGACTGGGAGACGTACTACGGCTCGCCGCACGCCGGGACCTGGCCCTACGGCCTCCCCGAGCTGCCGGGCGCCCGCGCCGCGCTGGAGGGGTCCAAGCGCATCGCGGTGCCCGGCTGCTACCCGACCGCGGTCTCGCTCGCGCTGTTCCCGGCGTACGCGAACGGCCTCGCCGAGCCGGAGGCCGTGATCGTCGCCGCGTCCGGCACCTCCGGCGCGGGCAAGGCGGCCAAGCCGCACCTGCTCGGCAGCGAGGTCATGGGCAGCATGTCCCCGTACGGCGTGGGCGGCGGACACCGCCACACCCCCGAGATGATCCAGAACCTCAGCGGTCCGGCCGGGGAGCGGGTCACCGTCTCCTTCACGCCCACGCTGGCCCCGATGCCCCGCGGCATCCTCGCCACCTGCACGGCCGCCGCCAAGCCGGGCGTCACCGCCGAAGCCGTACGGGCCGCGTACGAGAAGGCCTTCGCGGACGAGCCCTTCGTACACCTGCTCCCCGAGGGGCAGTGGCCGGCCACGGCGTCCGTCTACGGTTCCAACGCCGTTCAGGTACAGGTCACGCACGACGCGGCCGCGAACCGGATCATCGCCATCAGCGCCATCGACAATCTCACCAAGGGCACCGCAGGCGGTGCGGTGCAGAGCATGAACATCGCCCTCGGGCTCCCCGAGGCCACCGGACTTTCCACGATTGGAGTCGCTCCGTGAGCGTCACCGCAGCGAAGGGATTCACGGCGGCGGGCATCGCCGCCGGAATCAAGGCGAACGGCAAACCGGACCTGGCCCTCGTGGTCAACACCGGCCCCCGCCGCGCCGCCGCGGGAGTCTTCACCTCCAACCGCGTCAAGGCCGCCCCCGTCCTCTGGTCGCAGCAGGTCCTCGCCGACGGCGAACTGACCGCGGTCGTCCTCAACTCCGGCGGCGCCAACGCCTGCACCGGACCCCAGGGCTTCCAGGACACCCACGCCACCGCCGAGAAGGTGGCCGAGGTCCTGAGCAAGCAGGGCACGGACGTCGGCGCCGGCGAGGTCGCCGTGGCCTCCACCGGCCTCATCGGCGTCCTGCTCCCCATGGACAAGCTCCTTTCCGGTGTCGAGGTGGCCGCCGCCGAACTCTCCGAGCACGGCGGCGAGAAGGCCGCCGTCGCCATCAAGACCACCGACACCGTGCACAAGACGGCCGTCGTGACGAAGGACGGCTGGACGGTCGGCGGCATGGCCAAGGGCGCGGGCATGCTCGCCCCGGGCCTCGCGACCATGCTCGTCGTCCTCACCACCGACGCCGACGTCGACGCGGCGGGCCTCGACGGCGCGCTGCGGGGCGCCACCCGCGTCACCTTCGACCGGGTCGACTCCGACGGCTGCATGTCCACCAACGACACCGTCCTCCTCCTCGCCTCCGGCGCCTCCGGCACCACCCCCGCGCCGGACGAGTTCACCGAGGCCGTGCGGGCGGTCTGCGACGACCTCGCCCGCCAGCTCATCGGCGACGCCGAGGGCGCCAGCAAGGACATCCGCATCGAGGTGGTCAACGCGGCGACCGAGGACGACGCCGTCGAGGTGGGCCGGTCCATCGCCCGCAACAACCTCCTCAAGTGCGCCATCCACGGCGAGGACCCCAACTGGGGCCGCGTCCTCTCCGCCATCGGCACCACGCGGGCCGCCTTCGAGCCCGACCTGCTCAACGTTGCGATCAACGGCGTGTGGGTCTGCAGGAACGGCTCCGTGGGCGAGGACCGCGACCTCGTCGACATGCGCTTCCGGGAGGTCACCATCACCGCCGACCTGGCCGCCGGCTCCGAGTCCGCCGTCATCTGGGCGAACGACCTCACCGCCGACTACGTCCACGAGAACAGCGCGTACTCGTCATGACCAACACCGCGCGGAAGCACACCGCCCTCCCGAAGGCCCAGATCCTCATCGAGGCGCTGCCCTGGCTCACCCGCCACCACGGCAAGACCGTCGTCATCAAGTTCGGCGGCAACGCCATGATCGACGACGACCTCAAGGCCGCGTTCGCCCAGGACGTCGTCTTCCTGCGCCACGCCGGCCTCAAGCCGGTCGTGGTGCACGGCGGCGGCCCCCAGATCAGCGCCGCCCTGGACCGCAACGGCATCGTCAGCGAGTTCAAGGCGGGCCTGCGGGTCACCACCGAGGAGGCCATGGACGTCGTACGGATGGTCCTGGCCGGACAGGTCCAGCGCGAGCTCGTCGGGCTGCTCAACCAACACGGCCCGCTCGCCGTCGGTCTCACCGGCGAGGACGCCCACACCATCACCGCCGTCAAGCACCGGCCGCTCGTCGACGGCGAACGCGTCGACATCGGCCGGGTCGGCGAGATCACCGCCATCGACACCGGCGCCATAGAGGCGCTCCTCGAGGACGGCCGGATCCCGGTCATCTCCTCGATCGCCCGCTCCGAGGACGACGGACATGTCTACAACGTCAATGCTGATACGGCGGCTGCGGCACTCGCTGCGGCGCTGGGCGCCGAGACCCTGATGGTCCTGACCGACGTCGAGGGCCTCTACGAGGACTGGCCGAACAGCGACGAGGTCATCAGCCGGCTCACCGCGAGCCAACTGGAGAAGCTGCTCCCCGACCTCTCCAGCGGCATGGTCCCCAAGATGGAGGGCTGCCTGCACGCCGTCCGGAACGGGGTCACCACGGCCCGCGTGATCGACGGACGGGTCCAGCACTCGATCCTGCTGGAGATCTTCACCGACGAGGGCATCGGCACGATGGTCGTGCCGGACGGGCAGGGGGCGAAATGAGCGGGAACACGGAGCTGACCCAGCGGTGGCAGGGCGCTCTCATGAACAACTACGGCACCCCGCGGCTGCCGCTGGTCCGCGGTGAGGGCGCCACGGTCTGGGACGCCGACGGCAACGCGTACCTGGACCTCGTCGGCGGCATCGCCGTCAACGCCCTCGGCCACGGCCACCCGGCGGTCGTCGAGGCCGTCACCCGGCAGATCCAGAGCCTCGGCCACGTCTCGAACCTCTTCGTCGCCGAGCCGCCCGTCAGGCTCGCCGAGCGGCTCCTCGGCCTCTTCGGCCGACCCGGCAAGGTCTTCTTCTGCAACTCGGGCGCCGAGGCCGTCGAAGGCGCGTTCAAGCTCGGCCGGCTCACCGGCCGGTCCCACATGGTCGCCACCCAGGGCGGTTTCCACGGCCGCACCATGGGGGCGCTGGCGCTCACCGGCCAGCCCGCCAAGCAGACCCCCTTCCTGCCGCTGCCCGGCGACGTCACCCACGTGCCGTACGGGGACGTCGAGGCGCTGCGGGCCGCGGTCACCGAGGACACCGCCCTCGTGATCATCGAGCCGATCCAGGGCGAGAACGGCGTCGTCGTCCCGCCGGCCGGCTACCTCAAGGCAGCCCGGGAGATCACCCGCGCCACCGGCACCCTCCTCGTCCTCGACGAGGTCCAGACCGGCATCGGCCGGTGCGGCCACTGGTTCGAGTACCAGGCCCACGAGGGCGTCGAGCCGGATGTCGTGACCCTCGCCAAGGGCCTCGGCGGCGGCCTGCCGCTCGGCGCGACCGTCGCCTTCGGCGAGGCCGCGGAGCTCTTCGGGCCCGGCCACCACGGCACCACCTTCGGCGGGAACCCGGTCGCCTGCGCCGCCGGGCTGGCCGTCCTGGACACCCTCGGCGCCGACGCGGCCCTCGACCACGTGAAGGCGGTCGGGGAGCGGTTGCGCCAGGGAATCGAGGGTCTGGGCCACCCGTTGGTCTCCCACGTCCGTGGTGCGGGCCTCCTGCTGGGTATCGTGCTCACCGGGTCCCTCGCACCGCAGGTGCAGCAGGCGGCCCAGGACGCCGGCCTCCTGGTGAACGCGCCCGCCCCCGATGTCGTACGGATCATGCCTTCGCTGCTCCTCACCGACGCCGAGGCGGACGTCTTCCTCCAGGCCCTGCCCGGAGTCCTCGACGTGGCGAACGGGCAAGGACGAAGCGGAGAATGAGACGACGATGACCGACGCGCAGGACAACGAGCACGGAGGGCCGTCCGTTCCGCAGACCCGTACCGCACGCCACCGCAGGATCGTCGACATCCTCAACCGGCAGCCGGTGCGGTCGCAGAGCCAGCTCGCCAAGCTCCTCGCGGACGACGGGCTGAGCGTCACCCAGGCGACGCTCTCCCGGGACCTCGACGAGCTCGGCGCGGTGAAGATCCGCAACACCGGCGGCGAGCTGATCTACGCCGTGCCCAGCGAGGGCGGTTTCCGCACCCCGCAGGCCCCGCTGGGCGAGTCCGCCAAGGAGGAGCGCATGCGGCGCCTCTCCGGCGAACTGCTGATCTCCGCCGAGGCCTCGGCGAACCTGGTGGTCCTGCGGACCCCGCCGGGGGCGGCCCAGTTCCTCGCGTCGGCCATCGACCAGGCCGAACTGCACGCCATCCTCGGCACGATCGCGGGTGACGACACCCTCCTGCTGATCAGTCGCGACCCGACGGGCGGCCAGGCGCTCGCCGACCACCTGCTGAAGCTGGCGCAGAAGTAGACCCGGTGGCCCCCGGGGCTCAGTAGCGCGTGATCGCCGTCGGACCGCCCCGCGTTCCGACGGCGATGTGCGGTCGGCGCGCGGGATCCGCCCAGGTGAGGACCGCGCGCATCGCGTCGGCCGGCACGGAGACGCAACCGGCGGTCGCCCCGAGCCCGTTGACGTGCAGGAAGATCCCGGCCCCGCGCCCCCGCACGGGCCGGTCGTAGTTGAAGCCGATGACGAGCGCGTGCGCGTACTGCGTGCCGTACGTGACGAGGTGCTCGGCCTCGGCCGCCCGGCAGTCCCGGGGCAGGCCCTCGACCCAACGGTTGTACGCGCGCGCGTCGTTGTCCTGGCACCACCAGGAGCGCTCGGTGACCCGGGCGTACGGGAAGCGCGTCCCGGCGGGCCTGGCCCGCACCCCGAAGGCGTACGGCAGCCGGTAGAGCCCGGTGGGCGTGGTGTTCGTCCCCTGCCGCCGCCCGGCGCCCTCCGCGAGCCCGTTGGCCCCGAACCGGGCGGGCGCCGACCCCGCCGCCACCCAGCGCCCGCGCCGCAGGTCCCACCACGTGACGGTGCCCGTGGTGGCGCCCGTACCGGCGGCCTCCGCGGTGATCAGCTGGGAACCGCCGCCGGTGTCGGCCATCCGCTCGGGCAGCGGTACGGGCGCGGGCGCCGGCGCGCCGCCCAGCGAGAGCAGGGCGGCGCCGAGGACGAGCAGAGTGCGCATGACGGCGACGCTAGGCCCGTACGGCCCTCTCCGCCGCCCCGCTGGGCTGTTCGGCGGGCGGACGGCGCCCGAAGGGGAGGCGGAACAGCCGGAGCGCGCGGAGTGCCCGGCGCGCCCGACCGGCCGGCTCCGGCTGCGGTTCGGCCTCCGGCTTCCTCTCCGGCTCCTTGCCCGGTTCCTCGTCCGTCGCTTCGTATACGACCCCGGGCCTCGCCGGCGGGAGCAGCGCGCCGGCCGGGAAGTGGTCCGCCCACGGGGCCAGGGCCTTCGCGGTCTCGCGCACGACCCGCGGGGAGTCGTCGCGGAGCAGCGGCGCCAGCCGCCGGAGGTGGGCGGCGCCGAGGTGGCGCAGGCCCGCCACGGCGCTCGCCCGTACCCGGGACCGCGGGTGCTCCGTGAGGGCCCACAGCGTCTCGGAGTCGGTGGCCCGGTCGCCGCACTCGGCGAGGCCGAGCGGGGCGTCGGAGAGCACCGCGTCCCCGGCCGCGCAGGCGGCCCGGTAGAGCGGCACGGGGTCCGTCCCCGCCTGCCGCAGGGCCCAGCGCGCGCAGGCGCGGACGAGTCCGGACCGGTCGTACAGGAACGGCTCCGCCTCACCGGCCCGCCCGGCCCGGTGCAGCGCCGTGACGCCCGCCGCCCGTACCCGGCCGAGTCGGGAGCCCAGCAAGGGGCCGAGGACGGATGCGCCGACCGCGTCGCCCGCCGCGGCGAGCGCGGCGTTCGCGCACAGGTCCTGGACGACCACGTCGTGATCGGTGGCGGCGACCTGCGCGAGGCGGGCGGGGGAGAGCAGGCCGCGCTCGACGGCGACCCGGTGCGCGAGCCGCCGTACGGCCCGGTCCCCGCTGTCGAGCAGGGCGGCCGCACAGGTTTCGGGCTCCTCGCGCAGTCGCGCGGTCAGCACCTCGCGCGCGGTGCCCCCGTGCCGTCGGCCCCCGAGGCGCAGGGCCACGGCCGTCAGGCGTTCGAGGGCCTCGGGCGCGAGCCCCGGGAGCGCCGCGACCAGTTCGGCGCGGGCCCGTACCCGTACCGGCTCGGCCCAGTCGGCGCACCGGACCACGACCAGCGGCAGGAGTTCGGGGGTGCGGCCCGCCCAGGGGAGGGCGGCCTCCCTGCGCCGGCCGTCGGGGCCGCAGAGGGCGACGGCGAGCTCGGGGGCGCCGGGCTCCCGCTCCGCGGCGGTCGGGGACCAGGCGAGGGCCGCCGGGGCGGGGCCGCCCCATCGGAGCGCCGCGCGGACGCGCTCGTCCAGGTCGATCCACGCGCCCGCGTCGGAGCCCCGGAGTGCCCGGGCGAGGAGGTCGGTGACGTCGGCGAGCGCGCTGGTCTGCATGGCGGGAGCCTAGGTGGGGGTACGGGGGAGCGCCGCCGAGTTACAGGCCTCCGGAGGCGACATTGACAAAACATACGGAGGATCGCATAGTTATGCCTACCGGAGGGCGCGTGTTCGCCGCCCGGCGCGACCTGGCGTGACCCGCACGCGTTGAACAGGCCGTCTCCCCGCCCCAGGCCCGGGCGGGAGACGGCGGTCCATCCACTCTCCTGAGGAGCAGCAGCTGTGAGCAGCAACAACGGTGACGTCCGGCTCTGGGGCGGCCGGTTCGCCGACGGTCCCGCCGAGGCCCTCGCGAAGCTGTCCGCGTCGGTCCACTTCGACTGGCGTCTCGCGCCGTACGACATCGCCGGTTCCCGTGCCCACGCGCGCGTGCTGCACAAGGCCGGCCTGCTCACCGAGGACGAGCTGACGCGGATGCTCGCCGGCCTCGACCGCCTCGAAGCGGACGTGGCCGACGGCTCCTTCGTCGGCACCATCGCCGACGAGGACGTCCACACCGCCCTGGAGCGGGGCCTCCTGGAGCGCCTCGGCCCGGACCTCGGCGGCAAGCTGCGCGCCGGCCGGTCCCGGAACGACCAGGTCGCCACCCTCTTCCGGATGTACCTGCGGGACCACGCCCGGATCATCGGCGGCCTCGTCGCCGACCTCCAGGACGCCCTCGTCGGCCTCGCCGAGGCGCACCCGGACGTCGCCATGCCCGGCCGTACGCACCTCCAGCACGCCCAGCCCGTGCTCTTCGCCCACCACGTCCTGGCCCACGTCCAGTCCCTCTCCCGGGACGCGGAGCGGCTGCGGCAGTGGGACACCCGTACCGCGGTCTCCCCGTACGGCTCCGGCGCCCTCGCCGGCTCGTCGCTCGGGCTCGACCCGGAGGCGGTCGCGAAGGACCTCGGCTTCGAGCGCGGCTCGGCCGGCAACTCGATCGACGGTACGGCCTCCCGCGACTTCGTCGCCGAGTTCGCCTTCATCACCGCGATGATCGGCATCAACCTCTCGCGGATCGCGGAGGAGATCATCATCTGGAACACGAAGGAGTTCTCCTTCGTGACCCTGCACGACGCCTTCTCCACCGGCTCGTCGATCATGCCGCAGAAGAAGAACCCGGACATCGCCGAGCTGGCCCGGGGCAAGTCCGGCCGCCTCATCGGCAACCTGTCCGGCCTCCTCGCCACCCTCAAGGCCCTTCCCCTCGCGTACAACCGCGACCTCCAGGAGGACAAGGAGCCGGTCTTCGACTCCTGCGACCAGCTGGAGGTCCTGCTCCCCGCCTTCACCGGCATGATGGCCACCCTGACCGTCAACCGGGAGCGCATGGAGGAGCTGGCCCCCGCGGGCTTCTCGCTCGCGACGGACATCGCGGAGTGGCTGGTCAAGCAGGGCGTCCCGTTCCGGGTCGCGCACGAGGTCGCCGGCGAGTGCGTCAAGGTCGCCGAGTCCGAGGGCAAGGAGCTCGACGAACTCACCGACGAGCAGTTCGCCAAGATCTCCGAGCACCTCACGCCCGAGGTCCGTACCGTCCTCGACGTCCCCGGCGCCCTCGCCTCCCGCGACGGCCGCGGCGGCACGGCCCCCTCCGCCGTCGCCGTCCAGCTCGTCGAGGTCAAGGCCGACCTGGTCATCCAGCACGCCTGGGCCACCGCCAAGCAGAAGTAACCCCCGTACGGGGACCCCGCACGTCACCGAGCCGCCGCCCTGAAGAGGGCGGCGGCTCGGCGTGTTTCGGTCCGCGCGACCGCAGGCGTACGGGGGCGTACGGGCGTCCTCAGCCGTCCGCGCGGCGGACGTGCAGGTGGCCGTCGAGGGGGAAGGCGGGGAGGGCGGGTGGCGCGGCGGCCCGCAGGGTGACGGAGGGGTCCATCGGCCGATCATGGACACCACCCTCCAGCTTGAGACATTAATGTCTCACTTGGTGTATGGTC
This sequence comes from Streptomyces sp. NPDC093089, assembly GCF_044754405.1. NCBI lineage: Bacteria > Bacillati > Actinomycetota > Actinomycetes > Kitasatosporales > Streptomycetaceae > Streptomyces > Streptomyces sp. NPDC093089. The sequence continues at coordinate 198,876 of NZ_JBIVPA010000007.1, read as the reverse complement.
GTCTCATGTCAGTCGATCGCAACCACGTGCTCCGCAGCGCCGCCGCCCTTCTCTCCCGTAAAGCGACCGCCACGATGGACGAGGTCGCCCGGGCGGCTGGGATCGGCCGGGCCACGCTGCACCGCCACTTCGCCGGGCGGGACGCGCTGGTCCGGGCGCTCGAAGAGCTCGGACTCGAGGAGTTGGAGCAGGCGCACGACCGGGCCCGGCTCGACGAGGGACCCGAGGACGAGGCCCTCCGGCGACTCATCGCCGAGGTGGAGCCCGTCGCCCCGCTGCTCTCGTTCCTCGTCACCGAGAACCAGCTGTTCGAGGCCGACGAGCAGAACGAGGGCTGGGCCCGCATCGACGACCGGATCGTGGCCCTGTTCCGACGGGGCCAGGAGAGCGGCGTGTTCCGGATCGACCTGACCCCCGCCTGGCTGTCCGAGGCCTTCTACGGGCTCATCGGATCCGGCGCCTGGGCCGTGCACGACGGCCGGGTCGCCGCCAAGGACTTCCAATACATGATCGCCGAGCTGCTGCTCGGCGGAGCGCGCAGGAGCGTGGAGAAGTGAGCACCAGCACCGTCGACACCAAGAGCCATATCGAGGGCGTGCACCGCCCCGGCCGGTGGCTCGCCCTCTCCGTGCTCGTCCTGGCCGTCCTGCTCGTGGCGGTCGACGCCACGGTGCTCGGCCTCGCCACCCCGTTCCTCTCCGAGGAACTGCAGCCGACCGGCACGCAGCTCCTCTGGATCGGCGACGTCTACTCGTTCGTCATCGCCGGACTCCTCGTCTCCATGGGCAGCCTCGGCGACCGCATCGGCCGCAAGAAGCTCCTGCTGATCGGCGCCACCGCCTTCGGCGCCGTCTCGGTCCTGAACGCCTACGCGACCAGCCCCGAGATGATGATCGTGGCCCGCGCGCTCCTCGGCGTCGCCGGCGCGACCCTGATGCCGTCCACCCTGGCGCTCATCCGGAACCTCTTCCACGACCCGCGCGAGCGCAGCCTCGCCATCGGCGTCTGGGGCGCCATGGCGTCGGCCGGCGCCGCCGTCGGACCGGTTGTCGGCGGATTCCTCCTGGAGCACTTCTGGTGGGGCTCGGTCTTCCTCATCAACCTGCCCGTCATGGCGGTCCTGGTCCTCGTCGGCATCAAGCTGATCCCCGAGTCGAAGAACCCCGCCCCGGGCCCCTGGGACCTGCCCAGCGTCGCTCTCTCCCTCGTCGGCATGATCGGTGTCGTCTACGCGGTCAAGGAGCTGGCCTCGCACGGCCCGTCCGTCGACGCCGGTGTCGCGGCCCTCGTCGGTGTCGCCGGCCTGACCTGGTTCGTCCGCAGGCAGCTGACCCTGCCCGTGCCGCTCCTCGACATGCGCCTCTTCCGCCACCGCGGCCTCTCCGCCGCCGTCCTGGCCGACCTGCTGACCATCCTCGGCCTCTCCGGCCTGGTCTTCTTCCTGTCCCAGTTCTTCCAGCTGGTCCAGGGCCGCCAGCCGCTGGAGGCCGGTCTCGCCGAACTCCCGGCGGCGATCGGTGCGGTGACGGCCGGTCTGGTCGCGGGTCTCGTGGCCCGCCGGTACTCCGTGCGGTCCGTGGTGGCCGGCGGCCTCGCGGCGATCGGCCTGTCCCTCGCGGTCCTGACGACGCTCGACCAGCACACCGGCTACCCGCTGCTCGGTGCCGCCCTGCTCGTCGTCGGCGTGGGCGCCGGCTTCTCGTTCACCGTCACCGCCGACGTGATCCTCTCCAGCGTCCCGAAGGAGCAGGCCGGATCCGCCTCAGCCGTCTCCGAGACGGCGTACGAGCTCGGCGCCGCCCTCGGCATCGCCGTCCTCGGCTCCATCGTGACCGGGATCTACCAGGGCTTCGCCACCCCGGCCGGGGTGCCCGCCGACGTCGCGGCGGCCGCCCACGAGTCGCTCGGCGGCGCGGTCGAGGCCTCCGGCGCCCTCGCCCCGGACACCGCGACGGCCCTGGTCTCCGCCGCCCAGGAGGCGTTCGTCGACGGCCTGCGGATCGCGTCCGGCGTCGGCGCGGCGGTCCTCCTCGCGACGGCGGTCGCGGCCTGGTTCCTGCTGAAGGGCCAGAAGCTGGAGGACGGCGTCGAGCACTGACGCACCGGGGAGACGCGAAGGTGCCCCGCACGGCAGTCGGCCGTGCGGGGCACCTTCGCGTGGTCCGGGGGTTACGCGGCCTTCGCCTTCGTGGCGTACATGTCCACGTACTCCTGACCGGAGAGCCGCATCACCTCGGACATCACCGAGTCCGTCACCGCCCGCAGCACGTAGCGGTCGCGGTCCATCCCGTCGTACCGGGAGAACTCCATCGGCTCGCCGAAGCGGACCGTCACACGGCCCGGCCGGGGGAGCCCCGCCCCGCTCGGCTGGATCTTGTCGGTGCCGATCATCGCGAACGGGACCACGGGCGCGCCGGTCATCAGGGTGAGCCGCGCGATGCCCGTACGGCCCCGGTACAGCCGGCCGTCGGGGGAGCGGGTGCCCTCCGGGTAGATCGAGAAGATCTTGCCCTCCTCCAGGACCCGGCGGCCGGTCATCAGGGCCGCCACGCCGCCGCGGCCGCCGTCCCGGTCCACCGGGATCATGCCGACGCTGGTGAAGAACCAGGCCATGGCCCGGCCCTTGACGCCCTTGCCCGTCACGTACTCGTCCTTGCCGATGAAGTAGACCGGACGGTCCAGGCAGATCGGCATGATCATCGAGTCGATGAAGGTCAGGTGGTTGCCCGCGAGGATGACCGGACCGGTGCCCGGGATGTTCTCGGCGCCCTCGACACGGGGGCGGAACATCAGGCGGATGACCGGCCCGAGCACTGCCTTGATGATCGCGAGACGGGACAACGGTTCCTCCGGTGTGACGCGGTTCGGTCGAGCGGTCGGCGTGCGAGCCGGTCGGGCTGACGGTGCAGCTGGCGACGATACTCGCGGGTCACCGCCGTTCGCACATCGGGTTCACGGAGTGGATACGCAGTGTTGACGTGTGTTTCCGCCATGTTCGGCGGAGGTCTGCCACCCGTAGGGCGTTCTTGCCTAGCGTCGGAACCCCCCCGATGACAGGTACGGGACATCACACAGGAGGAGCCTTCATGACACAGGGTGCGCATCCGAGCCCGGCGCGGCGGACCGTCCTCGGCGCGGCCGGAGCGGCGGCGGTACTGGGGGCCACGACGGTCCTCCCCGCGGGCACCGCCCACGCCGACGAGGCCCGGGGCGGTGAGGACCGCGGCGGCAGGGGCCGCGGCTACCGCTCCCTCCCCGTCCCCACCGTCATCGCCCACCGCGGGGCCAGCGGCTACCGCCCCGAGCACACCCTCGGCTCCTACCGGCACGCGCTCGACCTCGGCGCCCACGTCATCGAACAGGACCTCGTCCCCACCCGGGACGGCCACCTCGTCTGCCGCCACGAGAACGACATCACCGGCACCACCGACGTCGCCGACCACCCCGAGTTCGCCTCCCGGAAGACCACCAAGACCGTCGACGGAACCTCCTACACCGGCTGGTTCACCGAGGACTTCACGCTCGCCGAGCTCAAGACCCTGCGGGCCAAGGAGCGCATCCCCGGCACCCGCCAGGAGAACACCCTCTACGACGGCCGCTGGACGGTCCCCACCTTCGAGGAGGTGCTGCGCTGGGCCGAGGACGAGGGCCGCCGCCGGGGCCGCGAGATCTGGCTCCACGTCGAGACCAAGCACCCCACCTACTTCCGCGGCCTCGGCCTCGGCCTGGAGGAGCGGCTCGCCGGGCTCCTGCGCCGGTACGGACGCCACCGCGCGAACTCCCCGGTCTTCCTCCAGTCCTTCGAGCCCAGCAGCATCCAGCGCCTCGCGAAGCTGGTGGACTCCCCGCGCGTGGTCCTGCTCTCCGGCGCCGCCACCCGCCCCTGGGACTTCGTCCGGGCCGGGGACCCGCGCACCGTCGCCGACCTGGTCACGCCCGCCGGCCTGAACTGGATCGCCTCGTACGCGCAGGGCATCGGCCCCACCCTCGACCTGGTCATCCCCAAGGACGCGGGCGGCCGGCTCGGCACCCCGACGACCCTGGTCCGCGACGCGCACGCCGAGGGCCTGATCCTCCACCCGTACACGCACCGCAACGAGAACGCCTTCCTGCCCGCCGACTTCCGCCGCGGCACGGACCCGAACGCCTACGGCGACGCCTTCGGGGCCCTGAAGCGGTACCTGGAGACGGGCATCGACGGGATCTTCTCCGACAACGCGGACACCGCCCTGCTCGCCGCCGCGGACCTCACCGCCCGCGACTGACCGCGACCGACCCGCGCGGCCGGCCGCGCGGGTCGCGCAGGGGGCCGTGCGGGTGGTCACCCCACCCGTACGACCCCCTCCCGGGTGGTTTTCGCCCCGTGCCGCAACCGCCGCCCGGCCCCCCGGCATCGTGCCGGTCATGACCTCCCCCACCACGCACGCGCTCCCCACCCCGGCGCCCGCGCCCGCGTCCGACACGGCGCCCGGCCTGCTCGCCGCCCTCGCCCCGCTGCTCGCCGCCGAGTCGGACGCCGAGGCGCCGGCCGCCGGCGTCGAGCCGGGCGACCTGGAGCAGGCCGTCTGGCTGCGGCTCCTGGAGCGGCTCCAGGAGACCGGCGCGGCCCCCGAGCGGCCCGCCGAATGGCTGCGCAGGGCCGTCCGCGCGGAGGCCCGCCGCGCCCGCAGGACCACCGACCGGGAGCGCCCCTACCGGGACGAGCCCGTCGACGAGCCGGGCGGCGCCGGGCCCCACGGCTCCCCGGAGCACTCCCTGATGGCCGCCGAAGGCCGCCGCACCCTGCGGGCCGCCGTCACGCGGACGCCCGGCCGCTGCCCGCGGGTGCTCACCGCGATGCTCGACCCGGAGGACCACACCTACCGGGAAATCGCAGGAGAGTTGGGTATCTCACAGGGCAGTCTGGGGCCGATGCGTTCCCGTTGCCTGGGATGCCTGCGCAGAATGCTGGCTGCAGAGGTTCCCGCCCCCGGTCGACGGGGAAGGGTGCGGTAAACCGATGATCGACAGATGAGCGGGAGGCGTGCACACATGGGCCTGAGTGTGACCATCTCAGCAGCGGACGAGCGGGACGCGGAGCACATCCTGAAGCTGCAGTACCTCTGCTACCAGAGCGAGGCGGAGCTCTACGGGGACTGGTCCATCGAACCGCTCACCCAGTCGCTCGACGCCCTGCGCGCCGAACTCCACGAGGGGTACGGCCTGGTGGCCCGGCTCGGCGACGAGGTCGTCGCCTCCGTGCGGGCCCGCCTCGACGAGGACGGCACGGTGCGGATCGCCAAGCTCATCGTCCACCCGCGCATGCGGCGGCACGGCCTCGGCGGCCGGCTCCTCGACGGCATCGAGCGCCACTTCGCCTCCGGCGCCGAGCAGCTCCCCGAACCGCCGGCCAAGCGCTTCCAGCTCTTCACCGGCCACCGCAGCGAGGTCAACCTGCGGCTCTACCGCAGCAAGGGGTACGAGCAGGTCGCCACCCGCGAGATCGGCCCCAGGATCACCCTGGTGACCCTGGAGAAGGCCGCCTGACTCAGGCGGCCGCCGGCGTGCGCGACCTGCGCAGCCACCAGATGCCGGTCAGCGGCAGCAGCACCGGGATGAAGAGGTAGCCGTAGCCGTAGTCCGACCAGACCGTCGCGTCCGGGAAGGCGGACGGCTCGACCAGCGTCCACGTCCCCACCACCAGCACGCCCGTGAGCTCGGCGGCGCAGCACACCAGCGCCGCCCTGCGGGCCGTCTCCCCGCCCCGCACCAGCGTGTACGTGATGAAGGCGTACACCACGGCCGCCACCGCCGAGAGGCCGTACGCGAGCGGCGCCCGGTCGAACTCGGTCGCGATCTGGTAGATCGAGCGGGAGACCGCGCCGACCGACATCACGCCGTACAGCCAGACGAGCAGGATGCCCGGGCCCGAGACGAGGCGGGTCCTCGCGCCCTGCGCCGCCTTCTCCTGTGTCGCGGTCATGGTCAGCCCACCGTCCAGATGTCGTGGAGACGCACTTCGAGCACGGCCAGGACGACCGCGCCGGCCGCCACCGTCGCCGAACCCCACCGGCTGCGCTCCGCGAGCGACATGAAGCCGGCGATCGGCACCGCGCACAGCGCGCCGAGCAGATAGGCGACGAAGATCGTCGCCCCTTCCTCGGCCTTCTCGCCGCGCACCAGCTGCACGATGCCGACGACCAGCTGGACCAGGACGAGGAACGTCACCACGGCCATGCCGATGAAGTGCCAGTCCTTGGTCGACTGGTCCCGGAAGGCGGCGAAGCCGCACCAGGCGGCGAGGGCGAGCGCGGCCACGGAGACCGCGACCGTCAGGGCGTCAAGCATGCGCCCGAGGGTATTACGGCCCGAATGGGCCGATGCGCTCGCCCCTCCCCGCCGTGCGCGCCCCGGCGTGGCCTTGGCCACAACCGGCGCCCCGAGCCGGGTCCCGCGCCGCCGCTTCCGGCACCGGCCGACCGGGCCGTCCCCGCAGGCCGCACAAGGGAACGGCGGACGGACGCCGCCGACCCCGGTGTCCGCATGGCGTCTCAGCGGTGTCCGCTATTCGGACACGCTCCTGGTGTTCGCAGCTGCGCATGTTTTACTTGCAGACATGACCACGACGAGCAGCCGCATCCTTGCGACCGAGGCGACCACGACGCCCGGTGCTCGTTGTATGTGTCGAATGTGCGCCTTCTGAGGGCCCCCGCCTGAGTTTCGCGCCCCGAAGCGAGACCCGACGGCCGTGCCGATCCTCCCGCCTTCCGGCGGTGGACCGTGCCCGCCCCAGCGCACTCCGCCGCCTCCCGGCCACCCGCCGGGCCGGCCTCCGTGCGCCTGACTGTCCGAATCATGAATGCCCCGTGCCCGGCGGACCCCGCGCCGCGCACTCGACAGTGACGGAAACCCCTGTGATCACCACTTCGGGCCTGACCAAGGTCTACGAGTCGCGCGGCCGGCAGGTCACCGCTCTCGACGGTGTCGACCTCCACGTCCGCGAGGGCGAGGTGTTCGGCGTGATCGGCCAGAGCGGCGCCGGCAAGTCCTCGCTCATCCGCTGCGTGAACCTCCTGGAGCGCCCCACCTCCGGCACCGTGACCGTCGACGGCGTCGACCTCACCGCCCTCGCCGGCAAGGGCCGCCGCGCCGGCAAGGACCTGCGCCGGGCGCGCAGCAGCATCGGCATGGTCTTCCAGCACTTCAACCTGCTGTCCTCCCGCACGGTCAAGGACAACATCGAGCTCCCCCTGGAGATCCTCGGCGTCCCCGGCGCCGAACGCTCCCGCCGCGCGCTCGAACTCCTCGACCTCGTCGGCCTCGCCGACAAGGCCAAGTCCTACCCGGGCCAGCTCTCCGGCGGTCAGAAGCAGCGCGTCGGCATCGCCCGCGCCCTCGCCGGCGAACCCAAGGTCCTCCTCTCCGACGAGGCCACCAGCGCCCTCGACCCGGAGACCACCCGCTCCATCCTCCAGCTCCTGCGCGACCTCAACCGGCAGCTCGGCCTCACCGTCCTGCTCATCACGCACGAGATGGACGTCGTCAAGACGGTCTGCGACTCCGCCGCGCTCATGCAGCACGGCCGGATCGTGGAGTCCGGCACCGTCGGCGAACTGCTCGCCACCCCCGGCTCCCAGCTGGCCGCCGAGCTCTTCCCGGTCTCCGGCGCCGCCACCGGCCCCGAGCGCACCGTCGTCGACGTCACCTTCCACGGCGAGGCCGCCACCCAGCCGGTCATCTCCCAGCTCTCCCGCACGTACAACATCGACATCTCGATCCTCGGGGCCGCGATGGACACCGTCGGCGGGAAGCAGATCGGCCGGATGCGCATCGAGCTGCCCGGACGCTACGAGGACAACGTCGTCCCGGTCGGCTTCCTGCGCGAGCAGGGCCTCCAGGTGGAGATCGCCGAGGGCGCGCAGGACGTCGCCGACGCGCCCGTACTCGTCAAGGAAGGTGCCAAGTGACCTGGTCCGAGATGCAGCCGCTGCTGGAGCAGGGCACCGTCGACACGCTCTACATGGTCCTGTGGGCCACCGTCGTCACCGTGCTCGGCGGCCTGCCGCTCGGCATCCTCCTCGTCCTCACGGACAAGGGCGGACTGCTGCAGAACCGGCCGGTGAACAAGATCGTCGGTGCGATCGTGAACGTCGGGCGTTCGCTGCCCTTCATCATCCTGCTGATTGCCCTGATCCCCTTCACCACCTTCGTCGTCGGCACCTTCATCGGCCCGACCGCGATGATCGTGCCGCTCGCCATCGGCGCCATCCCCTTCTTCGCGCGGCTCGTCGAGACCTCCATCCGCGAGGTCGACCACGGACTCGTCGAGGCCGTCCAGTCCATGGGCGGCGGCATCCCCACCATCGTCCGCAAGGTGCTGCTCCCGCAGGCCCTGCCCTCGCTGGTCTCGGGCGTCACCACCACCGTGATCGTGCTCATCGGCTACTCGGCGATGGCCGGCGCGGTCGGCGGCGAAGGCCTCGGCTCCAAGGCCGTCACCTACGGATACCAGCGCTTCGACACCACCTTCATGCTGGTCACCGTCGTCGTCCTGGTCCTGATCGTGACCGTCGTCCAGCTCATCGGCGACGGTGTCGTCCGACTCATCGCCCGCCGGGGCCGCACCGCGTAACGGCCCCCCGGCCACCCAGACTTCGTCCTTCGAAGAAACAGCCCGGACTTGTTGTCCAGGCGTCCACCGCACCACCGGAAAGAGGCACTCTTCGTGCGTAAGAACATCAAGCTCACCGCCGGTATCGCCGCCACCGCCGCCCTCGCCCTCGGCCTCACCGCCTGCGGCACCTCGTCGGACCCGTCCTCCGGCAAGGACGCGGCCGGCTCCGGTGACACCTCCAAGGCGCTCGTCGTCGCCGCGTCCCCGACGCCCCACGCCGACATCCTCGACTACGTCAAGGACAACCTGGCCGAGAAGGCCGGCCTGAAGCTGGAGGTGCGGGAGTTCACGGACTACGTCCTGCCGAACACCGCCACCGAGTCCGGCCAGGTCGACGCCAACTTCTTCCAGCACAAGCCGTACCTCGACGACTTCAACAAGAAGAACAACACCCACATCGTCCCGGTGGTCAACGTCCACCTGGAGCCGCTGGGCCTCTACTCCAAGAACCTCACGTCGGTGAAGGACATCAAGGCCGGCCAGACCATCGCCGTCCCCAACGACACCACCAACGGCGGCCGCGCGCTCCAGCTGCTCGCCGAGAACGGCCTGATCACCATCAAGCCGGGCGTCGGCACCAACGCCAAGATCTCCGACATCACCGACAAGAAGGGCCTGGAGTTCAAGGAGCTGGAGGCCGCCACCGTGCCCCGCGCCCTGAACGAGGTCGACGCCGCCGTCATCAACGGCAACTACGCCATCGAGGCCAAGCTCCAGCCGGCGAAGGACGCCCTCGTCCTGGAGAAGGCGGACGGCAACCCGTACGCCAACTTCCTCGCCGTCAAGGAGGGCAACGAGAAGGACGCCCGCGTGCAGAAGCTCGCCGAGCTCCTCAACTCGCCCGAGGTGAAGAAGTACATCGAGGACACCTACAAGGGCTCCGTCATCCCGGCCTTCGGCGCCGCGAAGTAAGGTCCGCCCCGACCTCCGGAGTCCGAGGGACCGTCAGACCGGTTCCCCCGTACAGTCCTTGTGCAGAAGGCCCCCCGCATCCCGTCCGGTGCGCGGGGCCTTCGCCACACCCCACCCGGCCATGCGCACCGACGGTCGCATGCTGCATGCTGTGCGTTCACGCTCGATTCGGACGGTCCACGGCATGGAGCTGCGCATGACTACCACCTTTCCGGACATCTCCATCAACACGGACCGGTTGGTGCTGCGCGCGCTCGAAGAGGCGGACGTCCCCGCCCTCGCCGAGATGATGAACGACGAGATGGTCGCCGCCTGGACGGCCGTGCCCCAGCCCTACACCGAGGCCGCCGCACGCCGCTGGATCACCGAGTACGCCCCCACCCAACGCGCCGCCGGCCGGGGCCTCGACCTCGCCGTCACCGAGTTCCTGACCCAGCGTCTGGTGGGCATCGTCCAACTCGGCAGCACCAACTGGCGCGTCCGCTCCACCGAGATGTCCTACATCATCGCCCCCTGGGCCCGCGGCGAGGGCTACGCCTCCGAAGCCGCGCTCGCCACCGCCCAGTGGCTCTTCGGCGACCAGGGGTTCGAACGGATCGAGCTGCGCACCGCGGCCGACAACACCGCCTCCCAGCAGGTCGCCCAGAAGATCGGCTGCATCAGCGAGGGCGTCCTGCGCAACGCCTGCATAGCGCGCACCCGCACCGAGGACGGCAGCTGGACCGACCTGCGTACCGACTTCATCGTCTGGGGCCTCCTCCCCGAGGACCTCGACGGCGTCGCCGACCAGATGGCCGAGGCCGGCTACTCCTCGTACACCGACTGGAGCTGAGCCCCCGGGACCCTCCCGGGGTACGCTCGGCAAGCCCCCCACCTGCGACAACACCACAGGAGACCGACGACGATGGCCGACCGCGTCACGGTGATCGGCTGGGACGGCTCGCCCCTCACCACGGCGGCCCGGTCCGCACTCTCCGCCGCCACCCTCGTGGCCGGCGCCGCCCACCACCTGGCGCTGCCCGAGATCCCCCGCGACGCCGAGCGCATCCGCCTCGGCAGCCTCGACCTCGCCGCCCGCCGCATCGCCGGCCACCGCGGCACCGCGGTCGTCCTCGCCGACGGCGACCCCGGCTTCTTCGGCGTGGTCCGCACCCTGCGCGCCCCCGAGTACGGCCTGGAGATCGAGGTCGTGCCCGCCGTCTCCGCCGTCGCCGCCGCCTTCGCCCGGGCCGGCATGCCCTGGGAGGACGCCCGCGTCGTCGTCGCCCACCAGCGCACCCTCCGGCGCGCCGTCAACGTCTGCCGCGCGCACCCCAAGGTCGCCGTCCTCACCTCGCCCGGCGCCGGGCCGGCCGAACTCGCCCTCCTCCTCGACGGCGTCCACCGCACCTTCGTCGTCTGCGAGGAACTCGGCACCGACCGCGAACAGGTCTCCGTCCTCACCTCCGACAAGGCCGCCGACCACATCTGGCGCGACCCGAACGTCGTCCTCGTCATCGGCGGCGGCAGCACCGGCTCCGTCGCCCCCGGCGCCGCCTGGCTGACGGGCCAGGACCCGGCCGTCCGCCCCGTACGGGGCTGGGGCCTGCCCACGGAGGAGTACGCCCCCGAGGGCCGCGGCCCCGCGACCGGCCCCGGCGCCGTCGCGCCGGGCGGGGCGCGCACCACCGCGGGCGAGGACCCCGCCCTGCGCGCCGCCCAGCTGGCCCGCCTCGGCCCCCGGACCGGCGACCTCGTCTGGGACGTCGGCTGCGCGGGCGGAGCCTTCGCCGTCGAGGCCGCCCGCTTCGGCGCCGCCGTCATCGCCGTCGACGCCGACCCGGTCGCCTGCGCCCGCACCGAGTCCGCCGCCCGCCGCCACGGCGTCCCCCTGCAGACCGTCCAGGGCCGCGCCCCGCACGTCCTCGAACGTCTTCCCGAACCCGACGTCGTACGGGTGTCGGGCGGCGGTGTCCCCGTCGTCAGGGCCTGTGCCGACCGGCGTCCGGAACGGATCGTCACCCACGCCTCCACCCGCGACGAGGCCGAGGCCGTCGGCGCGGCCCTCGCCGACGGCGGCTACGCCGTCGAGAGCCTCCTGCTCCAGACCGTCGACCTCGACCCGTCCGACTGGTCCGAACGCGAGCGCTCGGTCGTCTTCCTGCTGGCAGGCCGCAGATCGGCCGCCTCCTAGCTACCGGAGGGTTCTCCACCCGCGACCCGGCCGCCCCGCCGGGGCAGGGTAGGCTGGCCGATTGTTGTACCGCACCCGGACGTTCGGCGCTCTGTGCCTCAATGTCCTGAATTGGTGGCTGTTTTGTGCCGCTGATGCGGTGCGGGACAAGGGGGGACCGCGCGACGTGGCGCAGTCCACAGCGCACCGTGGCGGATCTCCCTGCCACGATGGCACAGGACCGCGACAATGAGTGGGTGTCCGCGTGTCCTTCGTGCCGCGCGGCGCGCGCGCTCGTTGTAGTCGACGGGCGCAGGTCTGAAGGAGCACAAGCGATGGGCGAGGGGTACGCATGACGGACACCGGCCAGGTCCCGGGCGAGGGACTGCCGGAGAACGCAGGCATGGTGGAGCAGCCGGGCATCCCCGCACCGGGCGCGTACACCTTCCTGGACCCCTCCGAGCACACCGCCGAGGACGACGACCTGCTTCTCATGCCGGGCGCGCAGGGCGCCTGGAGCGAGCACCCGCCGGGCGTCGTGCCCGCGCCGCCGGTCGCCGTACCGGCCCCGCAGGCGGCGCCCGTGGTCCCGAACCAGGCGACGCCGCACCAGGGCGTGCCCCAGCCGGCCGTGCACCTGGCGCCCCCGACGGGCGACCCGCTCACCGGCCCCCTGCCGGACCCGCTCACCGGTCCGCTGCCCGACTCGGTCGCCCTCGCCGACGTGCTGACGGCCCCGCAGGGCCAGACCCCGGCGCAGGGAGTCCCGCTCGGTCACCCCGTCGGCACCCCGGCGCACGGCGTCCCCGTGGCGTCGTACGAGCCCGTGGTCACCGACCACGGCTACGAACCCGGCATCCTCGACACCGGCGCCCACGAGGCCGCGGGCCGCGACACCGGCTCCGTCGACCTCGGCGGCGTCCGCGTGCCGCCGCCCGCCCAGGCCCATGTCCCGCCGCCGGCCCGCCGCCCGCTGCACATGGGCCCGCCCGTGCCCGACGCCACCGGTGGCGTCGTGCTCTCGCTGGCCGACCGCGGCCCGGCCGCCGCGCCCGCCCCGGCCCCGCAGCCGATTCCGGTCGTGGCCACCGAGCCCGCGCCCGTCCCCGTACGGACCCCGGGACCGCCGACGACCGGCCCCGAGTACTTCGACGTCCCGCAGGACCAGCAGGTCGCCCCGCAGGGCGCCGAGCCGTGGGCCGCGCAGCCGCAGGAGGCGCCGGCGCCCCAGGCCGTCTTCCCCGCAGAAACGGTCGTCCCGCCGAACGGTCAGTTCGTGCAGGTCGAGGGCACGGTCCCGACCGCCCCGCACCTCGCCCCGACCCCGGCCGCCGACGCGGTCGCGGAGCCGGTCGCCGAGGCGCAGGAGCCGTCCCCGGCCGCCGAGCCGGCCGCCGAGATCCAGGCCGAGGCCGTCGCGCCCGCCGCCGAAGCCGTCGCGGAGCCCGCTGCCGAGGCCGTCGCCGAGGCCGTCGTCGCGGAGCCCGCCGCCGAAGCCGCCGCGGAGCCCGCTGCCGAAGTCGTCGCCGAGGCCGTCCTCGCGGAGCCCGCCGCCGAAGCGGTCGTCGAGACCCAGACCGAGATGCTGGCCGAGACGCCGGTGGAGACGCCGGTGGAGGCCCCCGCGGTCGTCGAGGCCCCGGCCGCCGTGCCCGCGCCGCGCGAGGGCGAGCCCGTCGCCGAGGCACCCGTGCCCGCGCCGGCCGACGCCGTGGAGCCCGAGGCCGCCACTCCCGCGCCCGAGGCGGAGCAGGCCCCGGAGCAGGCTCCCGAGCCGGCGGCCCAGGCCGAGCCCGTCGCCGTACCGGCGGAGGCGCCCGAGGCGGTCGGCGTGCCCGTCGCCGAGCCCGCCGTCGAGGTTGTCCCCGAGGTCGTCGCCGCGCCGGAGGCCCCGGTGGAGCAGGCCCCCGAGGAGACCCCGGAGACGCTGCCCGAGCAGGCCCCCGAGCCGCAGGCCGTCGCCGCCGTGGTCGAGGAGCCGGCCGAGGTCGTCGCCGAGGCCGTGCCGGCCGAGGAGACGGACCTGCCCGAGGTCGAGGTCGTCGAGCCCGTGGCCGCCGCACCGGCCGTGGCCGAGGCCGTGGCCGCCGAGACCGAGCAGACCCCGGTGGAAGCCCCCGCGGACACCGAGACGGAGCCCGTGGCCGCCGTCGGCCCGGAGGCCGAGGTCGAGGCCGTCACCGACGCGGCCGCCGCTCCCGCCGAGCAGGACGCGCCGAGCGCGCCCGCCCCGGGGTACGGCGACGCCGAGCGCGAGGCCGTGCTGCGCGTGATGCGCGAGCGCCGCGACATCCGCAACGGCTTCCGCTCCGACCCGATCCCGCACGAGGTGCTGCTCCGCGTCCTGGAGGCCGCCCACACGGCCCCCAGCGTCGGCCACTCGCAGCCCTGGGACTTCGTGGTCATCCGCTCCGCGGAGACCCGCCAGACGATGCACGAGCTGGCCCAGAAGCAGCGCGAGGCCTACGCCAAGTCGCTGCCGAAGGCCCGGGCCAAGCAGTTCAAGGAACTGAAGATCGAGGCCATCCTCGACACCCCGGTCAACATCGTCGTCACCGCCGACCCCACCCGGGGCGGCCGCCACACCCTCGGCCGCTACACGCAGCCGCAGATGGCCCCGTACTCCTCGGCGCTCGCCGTCGAGAACCTCTGGCTCGCCGCCCGCGCCGAGGGCCTGGGCGTCGGCTGGGTCAGCTTCTTCGACGAGCGCGAGATGGTCCGCGCCCTCGGCCTTCCCGAGCACCTCGAAGTCGTCGCGTACCTCTGCGTGGGCTACGTCGACGAGTTCCCCGACGAGCCCGAGCTGGCCCAGGCGGGCTGGTCCAAGCGCCGCCCGCTGGCCTGGGTCGTCCACGAGGAGACGTACGGCCGCCGCGCCCTGCCCGGCGAGGAGCCGCACGACCTGCTCCAGGAGACCGTCGCCAACATCCGCCCGCTGGACGCCAAGGCGCTCGGCGAGGCCTGGGAGCGGCAGAAGCGGATGACCAAGCCGGCCGGCGCGCTCGGCATGCTGGAGATCATCTCCGCCCAGCTCTCCGGACTCTCCCGGATGTGCCCGCCGCCGATCCCGGAGCCCGCGGCCGTCGCGATCTTCGCCGGCGACCACGGCGTCCACGCCCAGGGCGTGACCCCCTGGCCGCAGGAGGTCACCGGCCAGATGGTGGCCAACTTCCTCGGCGGGGGAGCGGTCTGCAACGCCTTCGCGAACCAGGTCGGTGCCGAGGTCTGCGTCATCGACGTCGGCGTCGCCTCCGAACTCCCGGCCACCCCCGGACTCCTGCCCCGCAAGGTCCGCCCCGGCACCGGCGACTTCACCACCGGCCTCGCGATGACCCGCGAGGAGGTGCTGGCCGCGATCGAGGTCGGCATCGAGACCGCCCGTGACCTGGTCGCGGCCGGCAACAAGGCGATTCTCACCGGCGAGATGGGCATCGCGAACACCACCGCGTCCGCCGCGCTCATCTCGGTGTACACCGGGGTCGACGCCGCCGAGGTCACCGGCCGCGGCACCGGCATCAACGACGAGACGCACGCCCGCAAGGTCGACGTGGTGCGCCGCGCCCTCGACCTGCACAAGCCGGACCCGGCGGACCCGATCGGCGTCCTCTCGGCGATCGGCGGCCTGGAGCACGCGGCCCTCGTCGGCCTGATCCTGGGCGCCGCCTCGCTGCGCACCCCGGTCATCCTCGACGGCGTCTCCACCGGCGCGGCGGCGCTCGTGGCCCGGGCCGTCGCACCCGAGTCGCTCGCGGCCTGCATCGCCGGCCACCGCAGCGCCGAGCCCGGCCACGTGGCGGCCCTCAACAAGCTGGGCCTGCGCCCGCTTGTCGACCTGGACCTCCGCCTCGGCGAGGGCACGGGCGCGCTGCTCGCGCTCCCGCTCGTGCAGAGCGCGGCCCGCGCGATGCACGAGGTCGCCACGTTCGACTCGGCGGGCGTCACCGAGAAGTAGCACCACCCGACGCGTCCCCCACCCGCCCCGGCGAGCGGGGGACGCCCGGGAACCGCGCCCGGGACCTCTCGGCGTGATCCGCGGCGTCCTCCACGGGAGGCGCCGCCCCGGGTCCCCGAGCCCGTGGACCATGCGCGCCCCCGGCGCGGTCCCGGAACGCCGACCCGTCACCCCGTCCACCGGGAGATCCGTCACACCCTGCCGCCCGCGGGTCACGGATATCGTGGTCACACAACGCGCCCCACCAGCCGCTTCACCGCAGCAGCGGCCCCGTACACGTCCTTCCGAGGAGCCGCTCACCCATGGCCGAGCCCGCCGCGCACCCCGAGCACCCCGCCTACCCCGTCGGACTGCGCCTCGCCGGCCGCCGCGTCGTCGTCCTCGGCGGCGGGCAGGTCGCCCAGCGCCGGCTCCCCGCGCTGATCGCCGCGGGCGCCGACATCACGCTGATCTCCCCGTCGGCCACCCCCTCCGTCGAGGCGATGGCCGAGGCGGGCGAGATCCGCTGGACCAAGCGACGGTACGAGGACGGCGACCTCGCCGACACCTGGTACGCGCTGGTCGCCACCACGGACCCGGAGTCGAACGCCGCCGCCTCCGCCGAGGCCGAGCGGACCCGCACCTGGTGCGTGCGCGCCGACGACGCCGAGGCGGCCACCGCCTGGACCCCGGCCACCGGCCGCGACGCGGGCGTCACCGTCGCCGTGCTCACCGGCCACGACCCCCGCCGCTCCGCCGCCGTGCGCGACGCGATCGTCGAGGGCCTCCGCGACGGTTCGATCGCCGCGCCCGCGCACCGCACCCGCGAGCCCTTCGTCGCGCTGGTCGGCGGCGGCCCCGGCGACCCGGACCTCATCACGGTGCGCGGCCGCCGGCTGCTCGCCGAGGCGGACGTGGTCATCGCCGACCGGCTCGGCCCTCGCGACCTCCTGGACGAACTGCCCCCGCACGTCGAGGTGATCGACGCGGCGAAGATCCCGTACGGCCGCTTCATGGCCCAGGAGGCCATCAACAACGCGCTCGTCGAGTACGCGAAGGCCGGCAAGTCCGTCGTCCGCCTCAAGGGCGGCGACCCGTTCGTCTTCGGCCGGGGCATGGAGGAGGCGCAGGCGCTCGCCGTCGAGGGCATCCCCTGCACGGTGGTCCCGGGCATCTCCAGCTCGATCTCGGTGCCCGGCGCGGCCGGCATCCCGGTCACGCACCGCGGCGTGGCCCACGAGTTCACGGTGGTCAGCGGTCACGTCGCGCCCGACGACCCGCGCTCGCTCGTCGACTGGGCGTCCCTCGCGAAGCTCACCGGCACCCTCGTCATCCTCATGGGCGTCGACAAGATCGGGAAGATCGCCGAGGCGCTGATCGCGCACGGCAAGAGCCCCGACACCCCGCTGGCCCTGGTCCAGGAGGGCACCACCGCGACCCAGCGCCGGGTCGACGCCACGCTCGCGACGGTCGCCGAGACCGTCACGGCGCAGGAGGTCCGTCCGCCGGCCGTCATCGTCATCGGCGAGGTCGTCACCGAGGGCCCGGACAAGCTGGTGAAGTGACCGCGGAGGCGCCCGCACGGCGTAACCAGGGGTAACCGAACCCCGCGTACACATTGGCACCACACCCCGGACAAGGCAGTATCACCTCGTGGCCGAACTCATCACGATCGACGACCCCGACGACCCGCGCCTGCGCGACTACACCGGCCTGACCGACGTCGAACTCCGCCGCAGACGCGAGCCGGCCGAGGGCCTGTTCATCGCGGAGGGCGAGAAGGTCATCCGCCGGGCCAGGCAGGCGGGGTACGAGATGCGGTCGATGCTGCTCTCCGCCAAGTGGGTCGACGTCATGCGGGACGTCATCGACGAGGTCCCCGCGCCGGTGTACGCGATCCAGCCCGACCTTGCGGAACGCGTCACCGGCTACCACGTGCACCGGGGCGCGCTCGCCTCCATGCAGCGCAAGCCGCTCCCGGACGCCGCCGAACTGCTCGTCGGCGCCCGGCGCGTGGTCGTCATGGAGTCGGTCAACGACCACACCAACATCGGCGCCATCTTCCGCAGCGCCGCGGCCCTCGGCATGGACGCCGTCCTGCTCTCCCCGGACTGCGCCGACCCGCTCTACCGGCGCTCGGTCAAGGTCTCGATGGGCGCGGTCTTCTCCGTCCCGTACGCCCGCCTCGACACCTGGCCCCGGGGCCTGGAGACCGTACGGGAGGCGGGCTTCAAGCTCCTCGCCCTCACTCCGGCGGAGAAGGCGACCTCCATCGACGAGGCCGCCCCGCACAAGCTCGACCGGGTGGCCCTGATGCTCGGCGCCGAAGGCGACGGCCTCTCCACCCAGGCCCTGCGCGCCGCCGACGAATGGGTCCGCATCCCCATGGCCCACGGCGTCGACTCCCTCAACGTGGGCGCGGCGGCGGCGGTCGCCTTCTACGCGGTCGCCACGGGCCGCCCGGAGTCCTGACACCGGCGGGTCTCCCCGACCCGCCGGATCTCCCCGACCTGCCGACCGGCCGGACCTCCAGGCCTGCGGGCCCCGGCCTCGTCGGCCCCTGACAGGCCTGTATCCGCAGGCCTCGGCCCGCCGGTCCCGGCGACGTGCGTCCCGGCCCGCCGGTCCTAGCCCTGGAGGGCCTGGGCCGCGGCGATTCCCAGGGCCACGACCAGCGTCACGACCACGAAGACGAAGAGCCGCTGGCGCAGCAGCCGCGGGTTGGCGGGGCGGCGGCCCGTCGAGGTCGAGCGGGCGCCCGGCCGGGTGCCCGTACGCGGCTGGGGGCGCGAACCACCGGTCCGCGACCCGCCGGAAGGCCGCGAGGACGGCCCGGCACCACGCCCCGCCGTCCGCTCGCGGTCCGCACCCCGATCACGCTCGGCACCCCGATCACGCTCGGCACCGCGGTCGCGGTCCGCACCGCGCTCGGGGTCCCGCCCGTAGGTGTCACGCTCGGTGTACCGCTCCGTCGGCCGCGCGGGGCTCCGCTCCTCGGTCCGCTCGCGCTGCACGGGCGGCCGCGAGACCGGCAGGCCCTGCGCCTCGCGCGCCGCGATCTCCTTGAGCCGCATCGACAGCTGGAGCGTGCTGGGCCGGTCCTCGGGGTCCTTCGCGAGACAGGCGCGGATCAGCGGCGCCAGCGCGTCCGGCACCCCGTGCAGCTGCGGCTCCTCGTGCACCACCCGGTACAGCATGACCTCGGAACTGCCGTGCCCGAAGGGGGAGTCCGCCATCGCCGCGTACGCGAGCGTGGCACCGAGCGAGAACACGTCGGTGGCCGGCGTGACCGCCGCGCCGCGCACCTGCTCGGGGGCGAGGAAGCCGGGCGAACCCACCGCCGTGCCCACGTGGGTCAGGGTGCTGGCCCCGGTGGCCCACGCGATGCCGAAGTCGATGATGCGGGGGCCCTTGGGGGAGAGCAGGATGTTCGACGGCTTCAGGTCCCGGTGCACCACACCGGCCTCGTGGACGGCGACCAGGCCCTCCGAGAGCGCGGCCCCGATCGAGGCGACGTCGGCGGCGCGCAGCCCGCCCTCCTCGGCGACCCGGTCGTGCAGCGAGGGGCCGGGCACGTACTGCGTGGCGAACCAGGGGCGCTCGGCCTCCAGGTCGGCGGCGACGAGCCGGGCCGTGCAACCGCCGCGGATCCGCCGGGCCGCCGACACCTCGCGGGCGAACCGCGACCGGAACTCCTGGTCCTCGGCCAGATCCGGCCGGATCACCTTCAGCGCCACCCGCTGGCCGCGCCGGTCGGACCCCAGGTACACGACGCCCATCCCGCCGGCCCCCAGCCTGCGGTGGAGCCGGAACGACCCGACGATCCGCGGATCCTCGCGCCGGAGCCGCATCATCGCCATGTCCGTCCCCTCGTCCGTTCGACGTGGCACAGCTTACGTAGTGGCGCCCGCACGCGCTCATAGGCCGCGCCCTCGGCCGGGATCGATTGTCAGTGCTGGCGGGAACACCACGGCACCGCACGGGACGGCGGCATTTTCCAACCCCCCTTGCCCGGAACCAACTTGACGGAACGTCGCGAACCAGGCGCGACGGCCCGCCGACCCGTCCGCCGGGCCGGCCGGCGCAAGCCCGCGGACCCCGCCCCGCGAAGTGAGCGAAGTCACGCTTCCCACCCCGTCCCCTCCGGGAAGACCCCGTGATCGGAGCCCCCGTCTCCACCCAGGGGAGTACGCCGCACGGGCGGGCCTCATCCTCCGGGAGGCCCGCAAGTCGGTACGCGGGCATGACGTCCGGGAGCCCCCCGCTCTCTAATCTTGAAGTCAAGCGGCGGGTGCAGCACTCGTCCCCCGAGGTCACGCACCCGCCGCGCCGACACACGACAGGAGAGGAACCATGGCTTTCACGGCACCGCGGACGAGCACCCGGCCTTCGGGCCAGCGCCACCCCCTGGTGGCCACCGCCATGGTCCTCCCTCTCGCGGCCCTGCTCGTAGTCGTCTTCGGCGGCTGGGACGCGGTGGTCACACAGGCGTCGTCCGTGGGCGTGATGCTGGGGCGCTGAGCGGCGCCCCGGACCCGGGAGAGCGGCCCGGGTCGGGACATCCGGCCATCAACCCCGTGGGGACGGGGGTGCGGCGGACGGCAGCGTGGGGCCGGTCAGCTGGGGAGCTGACCGGCCCTCGCGCTTTCCCCGCGCCGGGCACGCACGCTCCCGACCCTCTCCGCACGCCCCCGCCTCCGTGCGCTCTCCCGCCGTCCCCGCACGTTCCTGCCCCTCCCGCGCGCTCCCGACCCACCCCGCGCGCTCCCGACCCACCCCGCGCGCTCCTGGCCCCACCCCGTACGCTCCCCGCGTGGAATCCGTCGCCCCGAACCCGAACCCGCCGATCCTGCCCGGCCCGCGGGTCCCGCTCGACCGGCTCGCCGCCGTCGCGCGGGACGCCGCCCACGGGGCGGGTGCGCCGTGCCGGTGCCCGGGCGAAACCGTCGGGGTGCTCGCCGACCGGGAGGACGGGACCGTCGTGCGGCACGGGGGCCTCGTCGTCAAGGCGCACGCCCCGGACACCGACCCGGAGGCGCACCGGGCCCGGCTCGCGCTCGCCGGGCACCCGGACGTCGCCGCCGTCTTCCTGCCGCCGCTCGCGGACCCCGGGCCCGAGGCGCCGGAGCGGTTCGGCGGCCGACCCGTCACGGTCTGGCCGTACGGGTCTCCCGTCGACCCGGCGGACCCGGACGCCGCGCCCTGGGAGGAGGCGGCCCGGCTGCTCGCCGCCCTCCACCGGACACCACCCCCGGGCGGATCGGCGCCGGGCGGATCGGCGTCGGGTCCGCCGGAGATGCGGGCCCGGGTGAAGGTCGCGCTCGCCGTGGACCGGATGGTCCGGGCGGCGCCGGGCCACCCGGCGACCGCCACCGTCCTCGACGCCTGGGGGACGCTCCCCGGCCGGGACCGCGACGGAGCGCCGGGCGCGGAGGGCGACGGCGCCGCTCCGGCTCACCGGACGCTCTGCCACGGCGACTTCCACCTGGGTCAACTGGTCCGCGACGAAGGGCCCGAGGCGGGGCGGGCGCCGGGGCGGTGGCGGCTGATCGACATCGACGACGTCGGGTGGGGCGATCCCGCGTGGGACCTGGCCCGGCCCGCCGCGTGGTTCGCCGCGGGCATCCTGCCGCCGGAGGTCTGGTCGCGGTTCCTCGGCGCGTACCAGGAGGCGGGAGGTCCGGCGGTGGGGGCCGACCCGTGGGTGCGCCTCGACGTACCGGCCCGGGCCCTGACGGTGCAGACGGCCGCGCTGGCCGTGGCCAAG
The DNA here is from genome assembly GCF_044754405.1 of Streptomyces sp. NPDC093089. Classification (NCBI taxonomy): domain Bacteria; kingdom Bacillati; phylum Actinomycetota; class Actinomycetes; order Kitasatosporales; family Streptomycetaceae; genus Streptomyces; species Streptomyces sp. NPDC093089. Next base: position 177,461 of record NZ_JBIVPA010000007.1, on the reverse strand, counting down.
GCGACGGCCGGGCGCCGTGAACTCGACGAGGTCGAGGCCGTGATGGTCGACACGTGTGCGCGTATCGCGGGACATCGAACCGTATCGGCCGATCCGGCGTCCACGTAAGGTGAGGCCACCATTCGAACGGCAATGTCAGGGAGTTGAGCCGAGCATGCAGTGTCCCAAGTGCCATGCGGCCATGCACACGTACAACCGCAACGGCGTCCAGATCGAGCAGTGCAGCGGCTGCCGGGGCATATTCCTGGACTTCGGCGAGCTGGAGGCCCTGACCCGCCTGGAGTCCCAGTGGGCCCAGCAGGCCCCGCCCGCCCCGCCGGCCTACCCGGCGCAGCCCGCCCCCGCCGCCCCCGCCTGGGGCGCCCCGCACCACGGCGGCCACCACGGCGGCGGTCACTACCGCCAGCGCGGCTTCGGGCGGATGCTCTTCTCCTCCTGACCCCTCCCGGGCGGAACCGGTCGGCACCCACGGGTACCGACCGCCGCTCACGCCTGCCGGGCGAGACGACGAAGCCCCCGACCGCGAGCTGCGGCCGGGGGCTTCGTCGAATGGTGCGCGATACTGGGATTGAACCAGTGACCTCTTCCGTGTCAGGGAAGCGCTCTCCCGCTGAGCTAATCGCGCGGGACGCACCCGAGGGCGCGGGAAGTGAGTGCGCGATACTGGGATTGAACCAGTGACCTCTTCCGTGTCAGGGAAGCGCTCTCCCGCTGAGCTAATCGCGCGGGACGCACCCGAAGGTGCGGGAAGTGAGTGCGCGATACTGGGATTGAACCAGTGACCTCTTCCGTGTCAGGGAAGCGCTCTCCCGCTGAGCTAATCGCGCGGGGGATCCGAAGACCCAGGACCCGAAGGTCCAGTGGACGATACTGGGATTGAACCAGTGACCTCTTCCGTGTCAGGGAAGCGCTCTCCCGCTGAGCTAATCGTCCTTGGAGGTGGAGACGGGATTTGAACCCGTGTAGACGGCTTTGCAGGCCGTTGCCTCGCCTCTCGGCCACTCCACCAGGAGTGAATACGGGGGTTCGGGAAGATCCCCCACATCGAGCGGACGACGAGATTCGAACTCGCGACCCTCACCTTGGCAAGGTGATGCTCTACCAACTGAGCCACGTCCGCTTGTCGTTTCCGTTCCGCTTGCGCGTCCCGGCGACGTGTTGAACTCTAGCGGATTCCTGGGCCAGCACAAAAACGCGTTTCCGCAGCGTGCTGACCTGCGGGGCGACCGGGGTGCCCGGCCGGGCACCCCGGAGGGTTCCCGTGGCGTTCACTCGCCGTGTTCCCCGGGTGGCGCGCAGCCCCCGTGAAGTGCGCCACCGGTGGCCCGGCGTCGGCGGACCTAGACTCGATGCGTGTACGACCTTGCTCCTCTGGCCCGCTTCGGCGGCCTCGTCGCGACCGATCTCCGGGACGTCACCCACGACCCCGAGGCCCTGGACTCCGCCGGCTTCTGGGCCGTCTGCGCGGACTTCGAAGGGCGCCTCACGTGCGCCCGCTTCGGAGACGTGCGGCCCGACCCGGTGCCCGCGCCCGTCCCCGGCGCCTGGCGCGGTCCCGCGGCCGGTGACTGGACGTCCTCCCTCGACCGCGCCGCGTACACCGCGGGCGTGCGGCGGGTGCGCGAGCACATCGCGCGCGGCGAGGTCTACCAGGCGAACCTCTGCAGGGTGCTGACCGCGCCGCTGCCCGACCCGGCCGCCGCCGACGTGGACGCCCTCACCGCGCTGCTCGCCCGGGGCAACCCCGCCCCCTACGCCGGAACGATCCGCCTGCCGGCCCACGGCGTGGAGATCGCGACCGCGTCCCCTGAGCTCTACCTCCGCAGGGAGGGGTCCCGGATCTCCTCCGGCCCCATCAAGGGCACCGGACGCACCGCGGCCGACCTGCTCCCCAAGGACCACGCGGAGAACGTGATGATCGTCGACCTGGTCCGCAACGACCTCGGACGCGTCAGCGAGACCGGCTCCGTCGCCGTCCCCGCGCTCTGCTCGCTCGAGGAGCACCCCGGCCTCGTCCACCTCGTATCCACCGTCACCGGCGTCCTGCGCGAGGACGCCGGCTGGCCCGAGCTGCTCGGCGCGACCTTCCCGCCCGGCTCCGTCACCGGGGCGCCCAAGTCCAGCGCGCTGCGGATCATCGAGGCGCTGGAGACCGCGCCCAGGGGCCCGTACTGCGGCGGCGTCGGCTGGGTCGACGCCGACGCGGGCACCGCGGAGCTGGCCGTCGGCATACGCACCTTCTGGATCGACCGCCCCCAGGGCGTCCTCCGCTTCGGCACCGGCGCCGGGATCACCTGGGGGTCCGACCCGGAGCGCGAGTGGGAGGAGACCGAGCTGAAGGCGTCCCGGCTGGTCGCGATAGCGTCGGGCGGCGACGAGTCGGGCGCCCGTGAGGCGAGTGGAAAGGCCATTTCTCGATGAAACTGTGGGTCAACGGCGGGCTGCACGACGAGGAGACCGCCCGGGTCTCCGTACTGGACCACGGGCTGACCGTCGGCGACGGCATCTTCGAGACGGTCAAGACCGAGCGTGGGGAAACGTTTGCTCTGACGCTCCACCTGGAGCGCCTCACCCGCTCGGCCCGCGGCCTCGGCCTGCCCGACCCGGACCTCGACGAGGTCCGCGCGGCCGTCGCCGCCGTGCTCGAGGCCAACCCGGTGGAACTCGGCCGGCTCCGCATCACGTACACCGGCGGACTCTCCCCGCTCGGCTCGGAGCGCGGCGACTCCGGCGCGAGCCTCGTCGTCGCCGTCGGCGGGACCGGCCGCCGCGCCGACTCCACCGCGGTGATCACCGTGCCCTGGACGCGCAACGAGCGCGGCGCCCTGACCGGGCTCAAGACCACCTCGTACGCCGAGAACGTCGTCGCCCTCGCCAGGGCGCGCGAGCAGGGGGCCTCCGAGGCGCTCTTCGCCAACACCGTCGGGCAGCTGTGCGAGGGCACCGGCTCCAACGTCTTCGTCGTGGTCGACGGCCGCATCCTCACCCCGCCGGTCTCCTCCGGCTGCCTCGCCGGCATCACCCGCGCCCTCGCCGTGGAGTGGACCGGCGCCGAGGAGACCGACCTGCCGATGGACGTCCTGGAGACCGCCGAGGAGGTCTTCCTGACCTCGACCCTCCGCGACGTCCAGGGCGTCCACCGCGTCGACGGGCGGGAGTTCACGCCCGCGCCCGGCCCGGTCACGGCCAAGGCGATGCGGATCTTCGACGAGCGCGCGGCCCGCGACCGCGACCCGCGGCTCGCGTGAGCCCGATGCCCGGACACCCGCGTGCGCGGGTCCGGGCGTCGCGGAGAAGGCCCCGTAAATCCGGATGACGGACGGCCCCGGGGTGGGTAGAACTCCTCTGATGACCACCACCCTGCGGCCGGCCGAGCCGCTTCAGCAGACGCCCGACGGCGGCCGTTCCCGTGTCTACGACGTGTGCGTGAACAGCCGCCGGGTCGGCTCCGTCCGACTCGCGACCGACCCCCGCTTCGGGGCGGCCTCCGGAGTGATCGAGGAGATCCGGGTCGACGAGCCGGACCGCCGGCGGGGCCGGGGCACCGTCGCCGCGCTCGCCTCCGAGGAGGTGCTGCGGGGCTGGGGTTGCGTCGAGGTGCAGATATCGGTGCCCGCCGACGCCGAGGCGGCGCTGAGCATGGCCCGCTCGCTCGGCTACACCGAGCGCAGCCGCAACATGGTCAAGGAACTGGCCGCCGAGCCGCCGGCCCTGCCGGAGGGCGTCGAGGTCCGGCCGATGAACGACGGCGAGTACGCCGAGTGGGAGGCGCGGGCCAAGGAGGGCTTCGCGCAGAGCTGGATCGACCGGGGCGTCCCCGAGGACCAGGCCCGCACCAAGGCCGAGGACAGCCACCGCCGGTACCTCCCCGAAGGCCTGGCCACCCCCGGCGTCGCGATCCACGTCGTCGTCCGGGACGGCCTGCCCGCCGGCTTCCTCTGGACCGGCCGCATCGAACTCGAACCGGGTGAGTGGGCCGCCTTCGTGTACGACATCGAGGTCGACGAGGGCCACCGCGGCCGCGGCTACGGCCGGGCACTCATGCTGCTCGCCGAGCGGGTCGCGCGGGAAGCCGGGGACACCCGGCTCGGACTCCACGTCTTCGCGGGCAACACCCCGGCGATCCGCCTCTACGAATCCCTCGGCTACCGCACGACGCTCGTCAACAGCGCCAAGGAACTGCGCTAGGCCCCGCGGGCCCGGCGCCCTGCCTGCCCGGCGCCCGGACTGCTCGCCGGCCTGCCCGTTCGGCGGCCGGGTTGCGCCTGCCTGCGCGGCTCACCCGCCCGTGCGCTCGGCGGCCCGGCTCGGTCGCCCGCGTGCCCGGCGGCCCGGCTCGGTCGCCCGAGGTCGCGACGGTCCGGTTGCTCAGCCGTTCAGGAGGCGGTCGGCGATCTCGGCGATGCGTTCCCGCAGGCCCTCCTGGCTCTTCCCGCCGTCCAGGCGCTCGCCGTCGATGACGTAGGTCGGGGTGCCGGTGACCTTGACGGCCTTGCCCTCGGCCTCGTCCGCGTCGACGGTCAGCAGGTGGCGGCCGTCGATCAGGGCGGTGTCGAACTCCTCGGCGTCCAGGCCGAGTTCCTTCGCCACTTCGAGCAGGACCGGCTCGCCCCGGTCGCCGAGTTCCGCGGTCCTGGCGAGCAGCGCCTCCACGTACGGCCAGCCCTTGCCCTGCTCGACGGCCTCCTCGGCGGCCTGCGCGGCGGCGTACGCGTGCTTGTGCTTCGCCAGCGGGAAGTGGCGCAGCTGTACGTCGAGCCGGTCGCCGAACCGCTCGCGGAGCGCGCGGACGTCGTCGAGGGCCGCGAAGCAGTCGGGGCACTGGAGGTCGAACCACGCCTCCAGGACGACGGGGGAGGCGGGTGCGGTGGTGGAGTCACTCATGACAGCAGTCTCCCTCACCGGGACCTGGGGAGGAGATCCGGCCGGGGCGACCCGGAGATCTCCCTGAGACATGGCCCGGGGCGTGGCCCGCGGCGGTCCCTCCGGTGCAGGATGGAAGGGACGTATCACCCGGGACCTGGAGGATCGCATGCTCGCCGAGACCATTTGCTCCGCGGTGTCCGCGGCGGGCCTGGGCATCGCCGCGATAGCGGCCTACCGGAAGCGGTTCCTGTCGGCGGCGCGAATCGCGGCCTACTCGCTGGTGCCGCTCGGCCTGGTGATGACGGGCGCCGTCGAGTGGATCGTGGACACGGCGTTCAGTCCGGTGGCGTGGGCCGGGTTCGGCGTGCTGGGCCTCGCCTTCCTGCTCTTCCTGTCGACCAGGGCGGTGGAGCGCCGCCGGGGCGGCCGCAGGGAGACGACCGGGGGAGCGGAGCCGAAGGCCGTCGCGCCGGCCGCCTCGGCGTCCTCGCGCGGGGTGACCGCGGCGAAGCCGCGGGCCGGACAGGCGTCGGGAGAGGACTTCAGCGACATCGAGGCGATTCTGAAGAAGCACGGAATCTGATCGCTTCTGGCGGTTCCCGTTCCCGCGATCCACGGGAAGGGGTGAACAGCCCCTACCGTGGGGCGTGTTGCGGGATTTCGCGGGCGCGCCGTGCGTCATCATCCCCCCGAGATGCTGGATACCTCGCGGGAACCCCTGCCCGCCTCCCCCGATGCCCCTGCCGAAGAGCCGCGCGGCTGCCTGTTCGCGCTCTCCCAGCCACCGCTGATGATCTTCCTGGCGGTCATCGGCTGTCTGCTGCTGACGGCGGCCCTGCACGATCTCTTCGTGCTGTGACCGCCCGCGCCGCGTCGGGAGGTCAGCCGGCCGCTTCCTTGCGACGCGCCCGGTACGCGGCCACGTGCAGTCGGTTGCCGCAGGTGCGGCTGTCGCAGTAGCGGCGCGAGCGGTTGCGGGAGAGGTCGACGAAGGCCCGGCCGCAGTCCGGCGCCTCGCAGCGCCGCAGTCGCTCCTGTTCGCCGCCGACGACGATGAAGGCGAGGGCCATGCCGCAGTCGGCCGCGAGGTGGTCCGCCACCGAGGCGCCCGGCGCGAAGTAGTGCACGTGCCAGTCGTAGCCGTCGTGGTCGGTGAGCTGCGGGGTGGTGCCCGCGCCGGCCACCAGCTGGTTGATCAGGGGGGCCGCGATCCGGGCCTCGGGGGCGGAGAAGACCGCCGCGAACTTCTCGCGCACCTCCCGCACGGCCCGCAGGTCGTCGGGGCCGAGGTCGCCCACGTCGCTGATCTTGTGCGCCTGCACGAAGGCGTGCAGTCCCGCGATGTCCGCGAGCTCGTCGGCGCGGTCGCCCTGCGGCGCGGTGTTCATCAGATCGACGACGGTGTCGAGGGCGATCCGGGTGTCGTGGGGGATCAGCACGATTCGCTCCCTGGCCGGCCGCGGGCGGGCGCCCGCGGAATGGCGCTGACTTTAGCGCGACCCGGAAAACGACAGCGGCGCCCGCCACCGTGCCGGCTGCACGGTGGGAGCGCCGGATGTCGTGCCTGTGTGACTGTCCGCGCGGCGCCGTCGCCCCGAGTCGGACGGCGCCGTGCGGCTGTCGGCCTGGCTCAGCTGTCGGCCAGGATGTGGGAGAGCTCGGTGTCGAGGTCGAAGTGCCGGTGCTCGGTGCCCGGTGGCACGGCGGCGTCGGTCCGCTTGAGGAACGACTCCAGGGCCCGCGCCGGGGCCTCGAGCAGGGCTTCTCCCTCGGGTGAGCTCAGCGCGATGCAGACGACTCCCTGGCCGTGACTACGTGATGGCCAGACGCGGACGTCGCCTGTGCCGGTGGGCCGGTGCAGCCCCTCGGCGAGAAGGTCGCGGGCGAAGACCCACTCGACCGTCTCCTCGGCTCCGGTGTGGAAGGTGGCGTGCACGGCATAGGGATCGGCCGTGTCATACCGCAGGCCCGCGGGTACAGGCAGTGAGGACTCGCTCGACACAACGAGGCGCAGGTGCAGCTCGCAGCTGACCGTGGTGTTCATAAGCGCCAGGGCCTTTCGCTCAGTGTGCGCTCGGGGATTCGCACGTCGGCGAAATCGACATGCCACCTCCGGTGGCGTTGTAAACCCCTCTGTCGGTTTTGTGATCGTTCAGGTAGCTCGTATGGGCGCGTGTAACTTTGGGTAATACCGCCATTCCGGTGGTGCTCTCCGGTCCGGTAGGTTGGAGTGCATGAATGCGGAGAGTGACGAGCGCGCCGAGGAGTCCGCAGGCGGCCAGGAGGCCGAGCTGGGATCGCGCGCACCGGAGTTCATCAAATCGCGGCGGAGCCTGCATGTGAGCTGGCAGGTCGGCGTCTTCATCGTGGGACTCGCCGTGGTCGGCGCCGGCGTGGTGATGCTGCCGCTCCCCGGCCCCGGCTGGCTGGTCATCTTCGGCGGCATGGCGATCTGGGCGACCGAGTTCGTCTGGGCGCAGCTCGTGCTCCGCTGGACCAAGCGGAAGGTCACCGAGGCCGCCCAGCGCGCCCTCGACCCCAAGGTCCGCCGCAGGAACATCATCCTCACCACCGTCGGCCTGGTGATCATCGCCGCCCTGCTCGGCGTCTATCTCTGGAAGTTCGGCTTCGTCATGCCGTGGAAGATCGATCAGTGATCCCGCGGTGGTTCGGGAGCCCCGCTGACATGGGGTAATGTTCTGGGTGTGCCCGGGCGATTAGCTCAGCGGGAGAGCACTTCGTTCACACCGAAGGGGTCACTGGTTCGATCCCAGTATCGCCCACCACCCGGCACGAAGGCCCGGAGACGGAACACCGTCTCCGGGCCTTCGTCGTTCCTCACCGCATCCGGGCCAGCCGCTCCCGCAGCCTCCGGGCGTCCCGCAGCCGCTGCTCGTACGTGGCGCCCACCCCGAGCAGCAGGAGCCCGGCGAGGGCCGGCGGCAGCCAGCGCGGCAGCGCGCCCACCGCCTGCACCACGTACGGCGCCAGCTCGTGCAGCCCGTCCAGGACCAGCACCGCACCGCCGAGCACGAGCAGCGCCTGGAGCCGGAACCGCGCGCCCAGCAGGGTCACCACGAGCGCCGCGATCCCCAGGACCAGCGGGCGCGTCCACCCCGGGTCCGTCCACGCCGCCACCAGGCTCGGCAGCAGCGTCGCCGCGAGACCGGGGCCGTACGCCGTCCAGGACGAGGCCTCCGCGTCCCGGCGCCGCCGCAGGAACCCGACGACCAGGGCCGGCACCGTCACCGGGAGCGTGTACGCCTCCGGGGTCGTCACGCCCGACACGGCCAGGCGCACCCAGGTGGCCAGCAGGAACAGCGCCGCCGCCGTCCACGAGGCGAACCGCCGCCGCTCCGGCCGTACCGCCGTCGCCGCCGCGATCACCCCGCCGAGCGCCAGGGCGAGCGCCAGGAAAGCCGGCCGGGACGCGGCGATCCCCAGGGCGAGCAGCCCCACGGCCGCGCCCGTGACCTCCACCGCCAGGGCCACCGGGCGCGGCGCCCTGGCGCCGAGCGCGGCCGTCGCCGCCGGGACGAGCAGCAGCGCGAGCGCCGTCCAGTGGTCCTCGAACCCGCCGGCGGCCGCGACCGCGAACACCAGCCCCGTCGCCGTGAGCACCGCCGCACAGGCGGAGACCACCCGGCGCGCACCGGTGCCGAGCACCGAGACCCCCGCGAAGAGCCCGAGCATTACCCCGAGGGCGGCGAACGTCGCCCCCCTCACGTCCAGCGCGAGTCCGACCGCGCTCACCGCGGACGCGAGCCCGCCGGCGTACGCGATCCAGCCGAGCGCGGTACCGGCGTCGACGGCGACCGCCGCAGGACGGGGCGAGGAGGGCGCCCAGGGGGCCCAGGGAGCCCCGGGGCCGGCCGCCGGGGCAGCGGGACCACCGGTGGCGTGCGCCGGCGGCTCCACCCCCGTGACGGCCGATGCCCCTGTGACGGGCGATGCCGCCGTGTCGGCCTGCGCTGCCTTGTCGGTCGGCGTCCCCGTGGCGGCCGACACTGCCGGGACCGTGGTGTCCGCAGGCGTCTCCTCGCGACGCAGGCCACGGGTCAGCGGGCCCGGGCGGACGGCCGACCAGAGCGCCGAAGCCGTGGTGAGGAGCTGCAGGGCGAGCGTCACCGGGTAGGACAGGTCCAGGGAGACCGGCAGGGCGGTCAGCAGCGCCCAGGCGAGGGCGAGGGCGCCGCAGCGGGCCCACAGCCGGGGGACGGCCGCGAGCACGGCGACGGCCACGACGAGGACCAGGACGGCGGTCGCCGGGTACGACGTCAGCGCCCGCCCGGCGTGCTCGCCCGACCAGACGTCCGTCGTGCGGCCCGCCGGCCCGAGGAGCCCCGCCACCGCCGGCGGCAGCGCCCACGCGACCCCGAGCGCCGCGACCCCGGCACCCGCGGCGGCCAGACCCGTCCGCACGGGGCGCGGCAGCCACGCCCCGGAGGACGATGCCTGCGCCGGGACGCCGGCCGCGTCCGGCGTCGCCGGAGCGGACGAGGGCAGCAGCAGGACCGCCGCGAGGGCCAGACCGCACAGCACGTAGCCCGGGACCGCCCAGTCCGCCGGGACGGCCGCGCGGAGGAGGCCGCCGAAGGCCGCGACCACGGCCAGACCGGCGAGCACGGCACCCGCGACCGCGACTGCGGGCGTGCGCCGGGCGACGTACAGGGCGAGCGCGGCGGCCGCGAGGAGCAGCGGCGCGCCGGTCCAGGGCGAGGTGAGCGAGAGCCAGCCGCCCGTCAGCAGCGACCAGCCGCCGAGCGCGGTCGCGCCCGTCGCCGCGGTGATCCGGACCGCGACCGGCCGGGCCCACAGCGCCGTCGCCGCATCCGCCGCGGCCGTCACGAGAGCGGCCCAGGCGAACGCCGTCGGACCGCCGCCGGCCGCGAGCACGCCCAGCGGCAGCGGCAGCTGGGCCGCCACCACGGCCACCGGCAGCGGGATCCGCAGCCGCGACAGCGCGGCGCCGTAAGCCGTCCAGGCGCCCGCCAGGACCGCGGCGGCCACCGCCGCGTACCCCAGGCCGTCCGCGTCCGGCAGCGCCACCCGGCGCAGCGCGTACGCGTCGAGCACCATCAGGACCAGACCGAGCGCCGCCACCGACTCGGCCGTCGACACCAGACCCCTGCGCAGCAGCGCCACCGGCGCGGCGAGCGCCGCCGACGTCACCACGAACAGCACCGCCGCGCGGCCGCCGATCCCCATCGAGCCCCAGCTCACCAGGGTGAAGGCGACCGCCGCGATCGTCAGCAGCGTCCCGCCCAGCGTCAGCAGCACGTTCTGCGCGCTCCGCGGCGTCGAGTCCGCCACCGGCGGACGCGGCTGCCACGACGGCGCCACGGCGCCGGCCGGCTGGTACAGCGCCCGGATCAGCCAGGCCCGCCTGGCCAGCAACTGGGACCGGCGGGCGTCGAGTTGGGCCAGCTCGCGGTCGACGAGCGCCAGCTCGTCCGCGGGCGGCAGGGAAGTGTCCATACCCGGAGTGTGGCCCCGGCCACACGCGGCGGGAATGCGTCCACGTACTCAGATCCGCGCCTGAGTACCCCCACACTGGAGGCATGGACTGGTGCCGGTACCGCTTCCGCAGCGTCTGGCGGCTGCCCGCCCCGCCCGACGCCGTCTACGCCGTCCTCGAACGCGCCGAGGACTACCCCCGCTGGTGGCCCCAGGTCCGCGAGGTCGTCCCCCTCGACGACACCACCGGCACCGCCCGCTTCCGCTCCCTCCTCCCGTACGACCTCGTCGTCACCGCCCGCGCCCTGCGCCGCGACCCGGCGGCCCGGGTCCTGGAGATCGGGCTAGGCGGCGACCTGGAGGGCTGGGCCCGCTGGACGATCACGGCGGCCGGCGCTGGCACCCTCGCCGTGTACGAGCAGGAGGTCGAGGTGCGCGCCCGGCTCCTGCGCCTCCTCGCCTTCCCCGGCCGGCCCCTCTTCCGCGCCAACCACACCCTGATGATGCGCGGGGGACGGCGCGGGCTCGCGGCCGAGACGAGGGCCGCCGACCGGAGGGCGCCGACGAGGGGCCGCGGTCGGACGGCGGGCGGGCCGGTTTGAACCCGGGGCGCGAAGCCCTGTATGGTTCAACCCGTTCCCGGGCGATTAGCTCAGCGGGAGAGCACTTCGTTCACACCGAAGGGGTCACTGGTTCGATCCCAGTATCGCCCACCGGGAGAGGCCGGTCCGTCGAAAGACGGACCGGCCTCTGTCATCTCTCAGGCGGCCGTGCGCAGTTCCGGCCGCAGCGGCCACGCCGGATCCACCGTCTCCGGCGTCCCCTGCCGACTGAACCACGCCTGGAGCCCCCGGGCCTGCGCCGCGTGCCACACCGCCTGGAGCGTGTGCAGCTCCGACGGCGTCAGCCGCTCCAGCCGCGACGAGAACCGGCGTGCCACCGCCCGCACGACGTCCAGCGCGGCCGTCGCGTCCGCCGCCGCGTCGTGCGCCCCCGCCAACTCCACCCCGTAGTGCGCGCACAGGTCCGTCAGCGTCCGACGGCCCTTCCGGTAGCGGTCCAAGTGCTTGTCGAGGACCCGCGGATCGAGCACGCACAGCGGCGCGGCCTCCAGGTACGTGCCGAGCGAGGACGCCCGGTGCCGCCGCAACTCGCGGTCCAGGATCGTCAGATCGAACGGCGCGTTCATCACCACCAGCGGGCGCCCCGCCGCGGTCTGCTCGGCCAGCGCGCGCGCCAGCTCCTCCATCACCGGAGCCGGCCACCGGCCGTTGCGCTGCAGGTGATCGTCCGTCAGGCCGTGCACCGCCGTGGCCTCCGCGGGCACGGGTATGCCCGGATTGACCAGCCAGCGCGTCACCCGGGGCCGCGCCCCGGCGGTGTCCTGCACGACCAGGGCGGCCGAGACGATCCGGTCCCCCTCGACGTCGACTCCCGTGGTCTCCGTGTCGAAAGCGGCCAGGGGCCCCTCGTACCAGTGCGTCGTCATCCCCGAACTCCTCGCACACGTGCGGCAGATGGCCAACCCCCTGCCCGAAACGGTGATACCCGCACTGTTTGCGCCGTACGCGGACCGGTCACAACAGAGGGGACGGGGAAGGAAAAACGACATGGCGCTCGCCCAGCCCGAGTCGGGAGGGCTGCCGCCCCAGCGGCTGGCACCGACGCGCGGCTCACTCGCCACCACCGCATGCATGGAGACCCTCCAGGTGGGATACCTGCACGCCGTCGCCGCCGCGGCCGGCTGCTCGCTGTCCCAGCCCTTTCCGGACAACGGCATCGACTGGCACGTGAGCCACGGCTCGCCCGGACACACCGTCGACGACGAAGTCACCATCAAGGTGCAGCTCAAGTGCACCTACCAGGTACCTCCCCGCCCGCCGGGGAGCGCGTTCTCCTTCACCCTCGACAACGACCACCTGGTGAAACTCGCCCGGACCCCCGTGTCCGTGCACAAGATCCTGGTCGTGATGCTCGTACCGAGGTCCCAGGAGGACTGGCTGAGGGCGAGTCACGACCGGCTCGACCTGCGGCACTGCTGCTACTGGACCAACCTGGCCGGACACCCGGTCACGGGACGGCGCCGGACCACCGTGCGCGTCCCGACGGCGCGGATCTTCGACGACCGGGCGCTCTGCGAGATCATGACCCGGGTCGGCGTGGGAGGGAGACCTTGATGCACCGGCCGATCGACGAACCGGGGTCCGGGGAGGGGGACGGGGCCGGGCGCGGCCCCGTTCCCCCGCCCTACCGCCCCCACCCGGCGCCCGGCGAGGCCCCCGGCCCCTGGACCGGCATCCCCGCCCCGCCCGTCGGGCCCTGGGCCGACGTCCACGGCGCGCCCGACCCCGGCCGGGTCGACCCGCGCGTCCTCGGCGCCCTGCTCGCCCGGCACGGCTGGCGGCGGCGCGGCGGAGCCGCTGGGCGGTACAGCCGCTGGACGCCGCCCGGCAGCGGAGCCCACGGCGGCACGAGCCTCCTCGTCCCCGAGAGCCGGGCCTTCCCCGACTGCGAGGACCTGCTCGGCGAGGCGCTCGCCGCCCTCGCCCACAGCGCCACGCCCTCCGCCCGCGAGGTCCTCACCGGCCTGTCCGTGTCCAGCGACGAGATCCGCTGGTGGCGCGACGTGCCCCCCGGCCCGGCCGGGACCGTCCCCTGGCCCGAACAGGAACAGCTCAGGTCCGCCGCCCGCCAGCTCCTCCTCGCCGGCGCCCTGGCCGCACGCGGACGGGCCGGCTACTACGGCGCCCGGCACCGGCGCGCCGCCCAGGCCTCCCTGGAGACCGTCGTCGTCGGCGCGGCACCCGGCGGGCGCGGGCTCACCGCCTTCCTGCCCGTCGAACCGGGCCGGCCGATCGCCGTACGGCTCTACCACGCGCTCCACGCGGCCCGCGAGGCCACGGACTACCAGCGCGCCACCGGCGGGACGGAGGCCTTCGACGCCGCCGTCGCGGCAGGTGTCAGCCGGGAGCTCACCGAGGCCCTCGTCGCCCTCGTCCGGGGCACCGAGGGCGCCCGCGTCGCCCTCGCCTGGGCCCCGGCGGCCGGGGCACCCGACGGGTGCGCGGCCCGACCCGAACCCGTCGAGTTCTCGCCCGGCGACCTGCCCGCCCTGCGCGAGGCGAGCGCCCGCTATCTGACCGACGAGCCCTCCGTACCCGTCCGGCTCACCGGAGCCGTCGTCCGCATGCGCCGTTCCGGACCGCGCGGCGAGGGGACCGTGCGCCTCCGGGTCCTCGCCGGTGCGGAGGTCCCGCACGTCCGCGTCGCCCTCGACGAGGAGGCGTACCGCACCGCCGGCCACGCCCATCTCGTCGGCCTCCCCATCCGGGTCGTCGGCCGCCTGGAGAGCCGGGGCGGATTCCGCCGGCTCACCGACGCCTCCGGGGTCGTCCCGGTCCAGGTCGACGAGACGGAACGCGACCGGCTGATGAAGTCCCTCCACGAGAACCTCGACTTCTTCGAGGAGGCGTGCGGACCGGACGACGACTGAACGGAGCCGGGGGAAACCGTTTCGCGGAGGGCGCGGACGGCTCGGTAACATCGGCGGTGCGCGGCACCTCGTCTCTGTTGCGCACCGCCGGCGCCGGCACCTCGTGTCTGCCTGCGCCCCGAAGGAAGAAGAACACCAGTGTCTGAAGTCCGTGTGACCGTCCAGTCCGCCTCGGAGGCAGAGGAGAGGGCGGTGAGCGCGGGCACCACCGCCGGTGCCCTCTTCGCCGACGACCGCACCGTCATCGCCGCCCGCGTGGGCGGCGAGCTGAAGGACCTTTCGTACGAGCTCGCCGACGGCGACGTCGTCGAGGGCGTCGAGATCTCCTCCCCGGACGGTCTCGACATCCTCCGCCACTCGACCGCGCACGTCATGGCCCAGGCCGTGCAGGAGCTCTTCCCCGAGGCCAAGCTGGGCATCGGCCCGCCGGTCCGGGACGGCTTCTACTACGACTTCGACGTCGAGAAGCCCTTCACTCCCGAGGACCTCAAGGTCATCGAGAAGAAGATGCAGGAGATCCAGAAGCGCGGCCAGCGCTTCGCCCGCCGCGTGGTGACCGACGAGGCCGCCCGCGAGGAGCTCGCCGACGAGCCGTACAAGCTGGAGCTCATCGGCATCAAGGGCTCCGCGTCGACCGACGACGGCGCGAACGTCGAGGTGGGCGGCGGCGAGCTGACCATCTACGACAACCTCGACGCCAAGACCGGCGACCTGTGCTGGAAGGACCTCTGCCGCGGTCCGCACCTGCCCACCACCCGGAACATCCCGGCGTTCAAGCTGATGCGCAACGCGGCCGCCTACTGGCGCGGCAGCGAGAAGAACCCGATGCTCCAGCGCATCTACGGCACCGCCTGGCCGTCGAAGGACGAGCTGAAGGCCCACCTCGACTTCCTCGCCGAGGCCGAGAAGCGCGACCACCGCAAGCTCGGCAACGAGCTCGACCTCTTCTCCGTCCCGGACGAGATCGGCTCCGGCCTCGCGGTCTTCCACCCCAAGGGCGGCATCATCCGCCGGGTCATGGAGGACTACTCGCGCAAGCGCCACGAGGAGGAGGGCTACGAGTTCGTCTACTCGCCGCACGCCACCAAGGGCAAGCTCTTCGAGAAGTCGGGCCACCTGGACTGGTACGCCGAGGGCATGTACCCCCCCATGCAGCTCGACGAGGGCGTGGACTACTACCTCAAGCCCATGAACTGCCCGATGCACAACCTGATCTTCGACGCGCGCGGCCGCTCCTACCGTGAACTCCCGCTGCGCCTTTTCGAGTTCGGCACCGTGTACCGGTACGAGAAGTCCGGCGTCGTCCACGGCCTGACCCGGGCCCGCGGCTTCACCCAGGACGACGCGCACATCTACTGCACCAAGGAGCAGATGGCGGAGGAGCTCGACAAGACCCTCACCTTCGTCCTGAACCTGCTGCGCGACTACGGTCTGACCGACTTCTACCTGGAGCTGTCCACCAAGGACCCGGAGAAGTTCGTCGGCTCGGACGAGATCTGGGAGGAGGCCACCGCCGTCCTCCAGCAGGTCGCCGAGAAGCAGGGCCTCCCGCTCACCCCCGACCCGGGCGGCGCGGCGTTCTACGGCCCGAAGATCTCGGTGCAGGCGCGGGACGCCATCGGCCGCACCTGGCAGATGTCGACCGTCCAGCTCGACTTCAACCTGCCGGAGCGCTTCGACCTGGAGTACACCGCCCCCGACGGCACCAAGCAGCGCCCGGTCATGATCCACCGTGCGCTCTTCGGTTCCATCGAGCGCTTCTTCGCGGTGCTCCTGGAGCACTACGCGGGCGCCATGCCGCCGTGGCTGGCCCCGGTGCAGGCGACCGGCATCCCGATCGGCGACGCGCACGTCGACTACCTGCACGAGTTCGCCGCCAAGGCGAAGAAGCAGGGCCTGCGGGTGGAGGTCGACTCCTCCTCGGACCGGATGCAGAAGAAGATCCGGAACGCGCAGAAGCAGAAGGTCCCGTTCATGATCATCGCGGGTGACGAGGACATGGCCGCCGGCGCCGTCTCCTTCCGCTACCGCGACGGTTCGCAGGAGAACGGCATCCCCGCCGACGAGGCCATCGCCAAGATCGCCAAGATCGTCGAGGACCGCGTCCAGGTCTGATGACCCGGGCGTGACCCGAGCTGTTCAGGAGGCCCCCGGGGAATCCCCCGGGGGCCTCTGCACGTCGTCCCTCTCGTCCTCGCGGGTGAACACCTGGATCAGCCAGGAGGAGAACGAACCCGTCACCGCGCCCAGGAGCGCCAGGCCGCAGGCCATCATGCCCACCGCGACCAGCCGGCCCATCGGGGTCACCGGCGTCACGTCCCCGTACCCCACCGTGGCGAGCGTCGCGCAGGTCCACCAGACCGAGTCGCCGAAGGTGACGATCGTGGCGCCGGGGGCGTCCCGCTCGTACCGGTAGACGGTGAGGGCCCCCGCGAAGCCCAGCAGGGACGCGCTCAGGCCGGCGTAGACCATCACCCGCCCGTAGAGGCTGAACCGGGGTGCGTTCCGGCGGCCCTGGAGCCGGTAGTAGAGGTTCGCCATGCGCACCGGCCGCAGCAGCGGCAGGATCAGGACCACGGTGTCGAGGAGGTGGGTGCGGAGGAAGCGCAGCGGGCCCTGGCCGCTGAGCCGGAGCCGTACCGCGTAGTCCACGCCGAAGACCGCCCAGGCGACCAGGGTCACGGCGAGGCAGAGGTCGAGCCAGCCCTGGGAGAGGTGGTGGTCGGCGAGGATCCGGACCGCGTAGCCCGCCAGGTAGACGAGGGAGGCCACGGCGAGCGGGATCTCCATGAGGCGGTCCCAGTGCTCCTGCCGCGGTGGTTTCGGTGGCCTGACGCTCATCGGATCAGCATGGCGGCTGCATGGATCTTCCGCCCCGGCGACACGTTCCGAACGGGCGACGCAATATGCTGCACAGCATGACGACTGAGCCGGAACAGCAGATCGGAGTGGGGACGCGGGACGCGTTCCAGCGCCTGTGGACGCCTCACCGGATGGCATACATCCAGGGCGAGAACAAGCCGACCGGGCCGGGCGCCGAGGACGGTTGTCCGTTCTGCTCGATTCCGTCGAAGTCGGACGAGGACGGCCTGGTGATCGCGCGCGGCCAGGCCGTGTACGCCGTGCTCAACCTCTACCCGTACAACGGCGGCCACCTGATGGTGGTCCCGTACCGCCACGTCGCCGACTACACCGACCTCGACGAGGCGGAGACCGTCGAGCTGGCCGACTTCACGAAGCGCGCGATGGTCGCGCTGCGGGCCGCGTCCGGCGCGCACGGCTTCAACATCGGCATGAACCAGGGCGCCGTCGCGGGTGCCGGGATCGCCGCCCACCTGCACCAGCACGTGGTGCCGCGCTGGGGCGGCGACACCAACTTCATGCCGGTCGTCGGCCACACCAAGGTGCTGCCGCAGCTGCTCGCCGACACCCGGAAGATGCTGGCCGACGCCTGGCCGGCCACCGTCTGATCCTTCGGCTCCCGCCGGGGACCCGGGTCAGGCGTCGTAGACGTCGGCCTTCTTCGGGCCCGGGTCCTGGACGCCGCCGCTGAGGAACAGCGCGCGGTTGGTGAAGCGCTCCGTGTCGACGTTGTGCTCGTCGAGGACCTTGATGGTGGCGGAGTGGACGGCGCGGAGCACCGGCGTCGCCATGCGGATGGCGTCGTCGGCCATGAAGCGGTTCTTCCACAGCGGACCTGCCCAGACGTGCCGCAGGCCGAACGGCTCGGGCAGGCTCATCTTGCCGCCCAGGTACTCCAGTATCGGCGGGTACCAGGAGAGCGGGGCGCGGACCGCGAGCCGGACGATGTCGTTGGTCCCGAGCAGCGGCTGCTGGATCTCCTTCGTCTCCCAGAAGCGGACGGTCTTGGAGACCTCCTTGGTCTTCGCCTTCGGCTTCGTGGTGAAGAGGCCGTGCACCGGGCCGAGCGCGTGGCCGGTGACCTCGATCCGCAGCGTGTCGTGCAGCGAGGTGACGGTCACCATCATCGTGAGGACCAGGTTGCCGCCCCAGAGCGTGAACTGCACGCCGAGGTAGTGCCGGTTGCCCGCGTCGAACTGCTGGTCGTTGCAGATGCGTTGTATCTCGTGCGGCTTGACCTGGAAGTGGACGATATTGTCGCCCTCCGGGCGGGCGACCTCGTCGGCGCCCTCGCCGACCGGCGAGACGATCCAGTGCTTGACGGTCGGCTTCGGGAAGCCGGTCTTCAGGGCGCCGCGCTCCAGGAGCGCCAGCTCGTCGTGGATCCTGCGGATGACGTCCCAGGCGCGGAAGGCGTGCATCTCCCGGCCGGGCTGGGGGACCAGCGCCTCGGCGAGCGCCCAGCTGCCCCAGCGGGTGCCGAGGCCGAGGATGCCCTTGGTGCCGGCGTAGAAGACGATGTTGGACTGCTGCTCAGCGGCGAGCTTCTCCAGGTTGACCCGGAGCGCCTCCGCCGACTTCTCGCCCGGGTCCTGGGGGACGGACTTGGGGACGTGGGGGCCGACCCCGCCGCCGCCGAGCAGGCCGGTCCAGCGCTCGCGCAGGTCGATGGCGGCCTTCAGGCAGATCCGGCTCGCGAGGTACCAGCCGACCACCGGGGCGATGACCATCGCGCGCAGGTAGTTGGGCAGGATCCCGTCGAAGGGCAGCTTGATCAGGACGAGCACGGCGAAGATCCCGGCGGCCCAGAGGAGGGCGGTGCCGAGGGCGCCGTGCCGCTTGTTGTCGGCGCCCGCGACGAGACGGCGGAGCTGGATGACGCCGAGCCAGAGCAGCAGACCGGGCAGGAAGAGGACGCCGCAGAAGAACGTGACCAGGGTCAGCTTGATGTCGCGCTGCCGGCGGAGGTGGGTGGCGGCCAGGCAGTGCTCGACGACGGGCTGCGGCTCGGCGCCGAAGGACTGGATGAGGGCCTTGCGGGCGCCGCCGAGCATCCGGACCTGCACCGCACGGGAGAAGGCCTCGCCGAGGTCGGGGCTGAAGAGCCCCCACTTCCCCTCCTTGACCGTGGTCTTGTAGAGGTCGTTGTCCGCTTCCTTGATGGTCTCCAGGGGGCTGTCCCGGTACGCGGCGGAGGCGAGCGCGTTCGTCGCCGCCGTACCACCGCCGGAGCCCTGGAGGGGAATCTGTGCCCCGGGTCCGAATCCGTCGATCGCCACTGCCGCCCCCATCGCGCGCGAGTACCTGTGCGGGCTGTTCCCAACTGCCGCGCCCCGCACATCTTCTGAGCTGGGCACCACAGCGTAACCGGGTACCGGCGGATGCGTCACCGCCTGTGGATATTGACGGCCGAATGACGTCCGCCCGGCAGCCGCCGGGCGGACGTGCGGCCCTGTCGCCGCGTCAACCGGGAGCCTTTTCAGGCCTGTTCGCGGATCCGCTGCGCCAGCTGCGGCGGCATCGGCTCGTGCCGGGCGTAGCTGCGGTCGAACCGTCCGGTGCCGTGCGACACCGAGCGCAGGTCGATCGCGTACCGCCCGATCTCGATCTCCGGCACCTCGGCCCGCACCAGGGTCCGGCCCGGGCCGGCCTGGTCGGTGCCGACGACCCGGCCGCGCCGCCCCGACAGGTCGCTCATGACCGGCCCCACGTACTCGTCGGGGACGAGGACCTGCACCTCGGCGACCGGCTCCAGGAGGTGGACCGGCACGTCGGCGGCCGCCTCGCGCAGCGCGAGCGCGCCGGCCGTCTGGAAGGCCGCGTCGGAGGAGTCCACCGAGTGGGCCTTGCCGTCCCGCAGGGTGATCCGGATGTCGACGAGCGGGTATCCGGCGGACACGCCCCGGGCCGCCTGGGCCCGTACCCCCTTCTCGACGGAGGCGACGAACTGGCGGGGGACGGCGCCGCCGACCACCTTGTCGACGAACTCGATGCCGCTCCCCGGAGGCAGCGGCTCCACGTCGATCTCGCAGATGGCGTACTGGCCGTGGCCGCCGGACTGCTTGACGTGCCGGCCCCGGCCCGCCGAGGCCGCGCCGAAGGTCTCCCGCAGCGGCACCTTGTACGGGACGGCGTCGACCTGCACTCCGTACCGGCCGCGGAGGCGCTCCAGGACGACGTCCTGGTGGGCCTCGCCGAGGCACCACAGCACGACCTGCCCGGTGTCCCGGTTCTGTTCGAGGCGCAGGGTCGGGTCCTCGGCGACCAGCCGCGCGAGGCCCTGGGAGAGCCGGTCCTCGTCGGCCTTGCCGTGGGCCTCGACGGCGAGCGGGAGCAGGGGTTCCGGCATGCTCCACGGCTCGATGAGCAGCGGGTCGTCCTTGGCGGAGATCGTGTCGCCGGTCTCCGCGCGGCCGAGCCGGGCGACGCAGGCGAGGTCGCCCGCGATGCAGTGCGCCTGCGGGCGCTGCTGCTTGCCGAACGGTGAGGTCAGCCCGCCGATCCGCTCGTCGACGTCGTGGTCCTCGTGCCCCCGGTCGGCGAGGCCGTGACCCGAGACGTGCACGGTCTCGTCGGGGCGCAGCGTGCCGGAGAAGACCCTGACCAGGGAGATCCGGCCCACGTAGGGGTCGGCCGCGGTCTTGACGACCTCGGCGACCAGCGGTCCTTCCGGGTCGCAGGCGATCGGGGGGCGGGGCCGGCCGTCGGGAGTGGTGACGGCGGGCGGCTCGTGCTCCAGGGGAGAGGGGAAGCCGCCGGTGATCAACTCCAGGAGTTCGAGGGTGCCGAGGCCCTGCGTGCCGCCGTCCGCGGCGGGCGCGGCCGCGAGCACGGGGTGGAAGGCGCCCCGGGCGACGGCCTTCTCCAGGTCGTCGACGAGCGTCTTCAGGTCGATCTCCTCGCCGCTCAGGTAGCGGTCCATGAGGGTCTCGTCCTCGCTCTCGGCGATGATCCCCTCGATGAGCCGGGCGCGGGCCTCCGCGATCAGCTCGCGCTGGCCCTCGTCGGGCGCGTCCTCCCGCCTCACCCCCGTGGAGTAGTCGAAGATCCGCTCCGAGAGCAGCCCGGCGAGACCGGTGGCGGGCGCGTGCCCGTCGGCGCCCTCGGGGCCGCGCACCGGCAGGTAGAGCGGCAGGACGGCGTCCGGGTCGTCACGGCCGAAGAGGTCGGCGCAGACGGCGGTGAGCTCGGTGAAGTCGGTGCGGGCGGTGTCGAGGTGCGTGACGACGATGGCGCGGGGCATCCCGACGGCGGCGCACTCCTCCCAGATCATGCGGGTGGAGGCGGCGACGGCGTCGGCCTCCTGAGCGGCCGAGACGACGAAGAGGGCCGCGTCCGCCGCGCGCAGACCGGCCCTCAGCTCCCCGACGAAGTCGGCGTATCCGGGGGTGTCGAGCAAGTTGATCTTGTAGTCGTCCCAGCCGACCGGGACGAGCGACAGCTGTACGGAGCGGTGCTGGCGGTGCTCGATCTCGTCGTAGTCGGAGACGGTGGCGCCGTCCTCGACCCGGCCGGGCCGGTTGAGCGCCCCGGCGGTCTGCGCGAGGGCCTCGACGAGGGTCGTCTTGCCCGATCCGCTGTGGCCGACCAGCACCACGTTGCGCACGGCCTGGGGCCGGTCGGCCGTCGGAGCCCTGCCGGCGGCCCCGGCGGGCGTGTTCGCCTTGTCACCCATGATGTGTTCCTCCCGACTGCTCGCACGGTGCGGCGGGACGCGGGCGCGGGGGAGTGGTGTGTCGCGGTACGGCTCCTGCGGTGCCCGCGGTGGTCCTTCGAGCTTTGCACCGCCGCCGTGACGCGTCCATACGTCGTACACCCACGGGCCCCGCGGGGGACCCCGACGCGGCGGGGGCGGGTGCCCGCCACGGCGGCGTGACGCGCGTGGCTACGATGGGTGAGCCGGTGGTCGTAGGGGCCGCGCGGCCCACCGAACCTCGGGAAGGCCATGCTGAACAAGTACGCGCGTGCCTTTTTCACGCGTGTCCTCACACCGTTCGCCGCGTTTCTGCTCCGCCGGGGCGTCAGCCCCGACGCCGTCACGCTCATCGGCACCGCGGGGGTGATGGCCGGTGCGCTGATCTTCTTCCCCCGCGGGGAGTTCTTCTGGGGCACGATCGTCATCACCCTCTTCGTCTTCTCCGACCTCGTCGACGGCAACATGGCCCGGCAGGCGGGGATCTCCAGCCGATGGGGCGCCTTCCTCGACTCGACCCTCGACCGGGTCGCCGACGGGGCGATCTTCGGCGGCTTCGCCCTCTGGTACGCGGGCGAGGGCGACGACAACGTGCTGTGCGCCGTGGCCATCTTCTGCCTCGCCAGCGGCCAGGTCGTCTCGTACACGAAGGCCCGAGGCGAATCGATTGGCCTGCCGGTCGCCGTCAACGGACTGATCGAACGCGCCGAGCGGCTCGTGATCTCGCTGGTCGCCGCGGGTCTCGCCGGACTGCACGCCTTCGGCGTGCCCGGCGTCCAGGTGCTGCTCCCGATCGCCCTGTGGATCGTGGCCGTCGGCAGCGCGGTGACCCTGGGGCAGCGGGTCGTGACGGTACGGCGGGAATCGGCCGAGGCGGACGCCGCCGCGGCCGCCCAGGGGGGCGGGGCGACATCATGAGCGAGTTCAAGGACCGACTGAGCGACGGGCTGTACGGCCTCGGCTGGGCGACCGTGAAGAAGCTGCCCGAGCCGGTGGCCACCGGCCTCGGCCGCCGGATCGCCGACCTGACGTGGAAGCGGCGCGGCAAGAGCGTCCTGCGCCTCGAATCCAACCTCGCGCGCGTGGTGCCCGACGCCACGCCCGAGCGGCTCGCCGAACTGTCCAAGGCCGGCATGCGCTCGTACATGCGGTACTGGATGGAGTCGTTCCGGCTGCCGACCTGGACCAAGGAACGGGTCGAGCAGGGCGTCGACATCAAGGGCGCCCACCACCTCAAGGAAGGCCTCGCCGCCGGCCGCGGGGTCGTCCTCGCCCTCCCGCACCTGGCCAACTGGGATCTCGCGGGCGTCTGGGTGACCCGCTCCCTCGGCATCCCCTTCACCACCGTCGCGGAACGCCTCAAGCCCGAGACCCTGTACGACCGCTTCGTCGCCTACCGGGAATCCCTCGGCATGGAGGTCCTGCCGCACACCGGCGGCTCCGCCTTCGGCACCCTCGCGCGGCGCCTGCGGGCGGGCGGCCTCGTCTGCCTCGTCGCCGACCGCGACCTCTCCGCCTCCGGCATCGAGGTCTCCTTCTTCGGCGACACCGCCCGCATGCCCGCCGGCCCGGCCATACTGGCCCAGCAGACCGGCGCGCTCCTCCTGCCGGTGACCCTCTGGTACGACGACACGGCCGTCATGCGCGGCCGCATCCACCCGCCCGTCGACGTCCCCGAATCCGGCACCCGCACCGACAAGACCGCCGCGATGACCCAGCAGCTCGCCGACGCCTTCGCCGGCGGCATCGCCGACCACCCGGAGGACTGGCACATGCTGCAGCGGCTGTGGCTCGCGGACCTGGAGGAACGGGGGGACGGGGCGGGGGCGGACGCTGGGGCTGAGCCCGTTGCCGGTTCCGGCGTCGCTGCCAGTGCAGGGGACACGACTTCGGACGGCCGTGAGGTCCGGGTCGCGGACGGGATCCGGGTCGCGGACGGGGCCCCGGCCTCGGACGGTGTCCCGGTAGAGCGCGGTGTCCCGGCCGAGCGCGGGGAGGAACGGCAGCCGTGAAGATCGGGATCGTCTGCCCGTACTCCTGGGACGTGCCGGGTGGCGTCCAGTTCCACATCCGAGACCTCGCCGAGCACCTCATCCGGCTCGGTCACGACGTCTCCGTGCTGGCACCCGCCGACGACGAGACCCCGCTCCCGCCGTACGTCGTCTCGGCCGGCCGGGCCGTGCCCGTGCCGTACAACGGCTCGGTGGCCCGGCTGAACTTCGGGTTCCTCTCCGCCGCCCGGGTGCGCCGC
The DNA here is from genome assembly GCF_044754405.1 of Streptomyces sp. NPDC093089. Classification (NCBI taxonomy): domain Bacteria; kingdom Bacillati; phylum Actinomycetota; class Actinomycetes; order Kitasatosporales; family Streptomycetaceae; genus Streptomyces; species Streptomyces sp. NPDC093089. The sequence continues at coordinate 153,839 of NZ_JBIVPA010000007.1, read as the reverse complement.
TGGCTGCACGACGGCACCTTCGACGTCGTCCACATCCACGAGCCGACGTCGCCCTCCCTGGGACTGCTCACCTGCTGGGCCGCCCAGGGACCGATCGTGGCCACCTTCCACACCTCGAACCCGCGCTCGCGCGCCATGATCGCCGCGTACCCGATCCTCCAGCCCGCCCTGGAGAAGATCAGCGCGCGCATCGCGGTCAGCGAGTACGCGCGCCGCACGCTCGTCGAGCACCTCGGCGGCGACGCCGTCCTCATCCCCAACGGCGTCGACGTGGACTTCTTCGCCCGCGCCGAACCGAAGAGGGAGTGGCAGGGCGAGACCCTCGGCTTCATCGGCCGGATCGACGAACCGAGGAAGGGCCTGCCCGTCCTCATGCGGGCCCTGCCCCGCATCCTCACCGAACGCCCCGGGACCCGGCTCCTCGTCGCCGGACGCGGCGACGAGGAGGAGGCCGTGGCGTCGCTGCCGGCCGAGATGCGCTCCCGCGTGGAGTTCCTCGGCATGGTCAGCGACGAGGACAAGGCGCGGCTGCTGCGCAGCGTCGACGTGTACGTGGCGCCCAACACCGGCGGCGAGAGCTTCGGCATCATCCTCGTCGAGGCCATGTCGGCCGGTGCGCCCGTCCTCGCCGCCGACCTCGACGCGTTCGCCCAGGTCCTCGACCAGGGCGGGGCCGGCGAGCTCTTCGCCAACGAGGACGCCGACGCGCTCGCCTCCGCCGCGATCCGGCTCCTCGGCGACGCGCCGCGGCGGGCCGAGCTCAGCGCCCGTGGCTCCGCCCACGTCCGCCGGTTCGACTGGTCCACCGTCGGTGCGGACATCCTCGCCGTGTACGAGACCGTCGCCGACGGGGCCGCCGCCGTCGACACCGACGAACGCGTCGGCCTCCGAGCCCGCCTGGGCCTCTGACCCGACCCCCACGCCGTCCGCCCCGCCTCTCCTGCCGAGGGCGGGGCGTACGGCGTGCCCCCGCACCCCGTTGCGGGCCCACCGGACGCCGCACCCGCTTCCGCCACCCCCTTGTGGGCACTCGTCCGCCAGGCGCGGTGCCCACAACGGGGTGGCGGGCGCGGCCCACACGGTGGGCGGGCCGGCGGCCAGAGCGCGGGCCCACACGGGGGTGGGCGGCGGTGCGGACGGCCGGTCCGGGCGGTGGGCGGTGTGGGTGGGGGCAGGGCGGGGGAGGGTCGGGGGATGGGGATGATCGAGAGGGTCGAGTTGGGGGAGTCGTCGAGGCCGGGGGAGGAGTGGGGAGGCCCGCACCCGAGGGTGGAGCCGGTCCTGGGCTACGTACTGCGGCACCCCGCCGTACGGCTGCTGTTCGACACGGGCGTGGGCGAGGGCTCCCTGGAGACGGACGCGCACTACCGCCCGGTGCGGCGCGGCCTCCCCGTGGGCCCGGCCGACGTGGACCTGGTGGTGAACTGCCATCTGCACTTCGATCACATCGGCGGCAATCAGGGGTTCCCGGAGACGCCGGTCCTGGTGCAGCGGAAGGAGCGGGCGGCGGGGCGCCCGGTGCGTGTCCTGTTCGCCCATGACCGCGACCTTTGGAAAGGGATGCTGCCGCGGCCCCGGTAGCCTGTGCGCCCGTGACCGAAACCCTGATCTGGACCGTCGTGGCGCTGATTCTCATCGGCGTCTATCTCAGCTGGACCGCCGGACGGCTCGACCGGCTGCACTCCCGCATCGACGCGGCCCGCGCGGCCCTGGACGCGCAGTTGCTGCGCCGGGCCTCGGTCACCCAGGAGCTCGCGACGTCGGGTGTGCTCGATCCGGCCGCGTCGATCGTGCTGTACGAGGCGGCGCACGCGGCCCGGCAGGCCGAGGAGGACCACCGGGAGGTCGCCGAGAGCGAACTGAGCCAGGCGCTGCGGGCGGTGTTCGGAGAGCCGGAGCAGGTGGAGCTCGTACGGGAGGCGCCCGGGGGCGAGGAGGCGGCGGGGGAGCTCGCGCAGGCGGTGCGCCGGGTGCCGATGGCCCGCCGTTTCCACAACGACGCGGTGCGGGCGGCCCGTGCGCTGCGCCGCCACCGCAAGGTCCGCTGGTTCCGGCTCGCGGGCCACGCGCCGTTCCCGCTGGCCTTCGAAATGGATGACGAGCCGCCTGTGGCCCTTGCCGATCGTCCGGCCTGACAGCCCGTAACCTGCGAAAACGATCCACTGGATCCACATTGGCCCTTGCTGTGGACCGCAGGTGGACTGTTTCCTCACTCTTGTCGTCAATCGCTGTTGTCACGAGTGAGGTACTTGTGTCCACCACGCCTTCCCCCTCCCCCCAGTCCCCCGAGACCGGCACCGCCCGTGTGAAGCGCGGCATGGCCGAGCAGCTCAAGGGCGGCGTGATCATGGACGTGGTCAACGCCGAGCAGGCGAAGATCGCCGAGGACGCCGGCGCCGTGGCCGTCATGGCCCTGGAGCGGGTCCCCGCGGACATCCGCAAGGACGGCGGCGTGGCCCGCATGTCCGACCCGAACATGATCGAAGAGATCATCGGCGCGGTGTCCATCCCGGTCATGGCCAAGTCCCGCATCGGTCACTTCGTCGAGGCCCAGGTCCTCCAGTCCCTCGGCGTCGACTACATCGACGAGTCCGAGGTCCTGACCCCGGCCGACGAGATCAACCACTCCGACAAGTGGGCCTTCACGACCCCCTTCGTCTGTGGCGCCACCAACCTGGGCGAGGCCCTGCGCCGCATCGCCGAGGGTGCGGCCATGATCCGCTCCAAGGGCGAGGCCGGCACCGGCAACGTCGTCGAGGCCGTCCGCCACCTGCGCCAGATCAAGAACGAGATCGCCAAGCTGCGCGGCTTCGACAACAACGAGCTGTTCGCCGCCGCCAAGGAGCTGCGCGCCCCGTACGAGCTCGTCAAGGAGGTCGCCGAGCTCGGCAAGCTGCCGGTCGTGCTGTTCTCCGCCGGTGGCGTCGCCACCCCGGCCGACGCCGCGCTCATGCGCCAGCTCGGTGCCGAGGGCGTCTTCGTCGGCTCCGGCATCTTCAAGTCGGGCGACCCGGCCAAGCGCGCCGCCGCCATCGTGAAGGCCACCACCTTCTACGACGACCCGAAGGTCATCGCGGACGCCTCCCGCAACCTGGGCGAGGCCATGGTCGGCATCAACTGCGACACCCTCCCCGAGTCCGAGCGCTACGCCAACCGGGGCTGGTAAGCACCGATGAACGCCTCTCCCGTGATTGGTGTCCTGGCCCTCCAGGGCGACGTACGGGAGCACCTGATCGCCCTGGCCGCGGCTGACGCCGTGGCCAGGCCGGTGAGGCGCCCCGAGGAGCTCGCCGAGGTCGACGGCCTGGTCATCCCCGGTGGTGAGTCCACCACCATCTCCAAGCTGGCCGTGCTCTTCGGCCTCATGGAGCCGCTCCGCGAGCGCATCGCCGCGGGCATGCCGGTCTACGGCACCTGCGCCGGCCTGATCATGCTGGCCGACAAGATCCTCGACCCGCGTTCGGGCCAGGAGACCTTCGGCGGCATCGACATGATCGTCCGCCGCAACGCCTTCGGGCGGCAGAACGAGTCGTTCGAGGCCGGCGTCACCGTCACGGGCATCGAGGACGGCCCCGTCGAGGGCGTCTTCATCCGCGCCCCGTGGGTCGAGTCCGTCGGCGCCGAGGTCGAGGTCATCGCCGAGCACGGCGGCCACATCGTCGCCGTACGGCAGGGCAACGCCCTGGCGACCTCGTTCCACCCCGAGCTCACGGGGGATCACCGGATCCACGCCCTGTTCGTCGACATGGTGCGCGCCGCGGGTTGATCCGATCCCGGTAGGATCTCTGGGGTTCGTTCAGAAATGGGTTACGCGAAGGAGACAGGCAGATGTCCGGCCACTCTAAATGGGCTACGACGAAGCACAAGAAGGCCGTGATCGACGCCAAGCGCGGCAAGCTCTTCGCGAAGCTGATCAAGAACATCGAGGTCGCGGCCCGCACCGGTGGCGCCGACCTCGACGGCAACCCGACGCTCTTCGACGCCGTCCAGAAGGCGAAGAAGCAGTCGGTCCCGAACAAGAACATCGACTCCGCGCTCAAGCGCGGTGCGGGTCTCGAAGCCGGCGGTGCCGACTACGCGACGATCATGTACGAGGGCTACGGTCCGAACGGTGTCGCGGTGCTCATCGAGTGCCTCACCGACAACCGCAACCGCGCCGCCTCTGACGTGCGCGTGGCCATGACCCGCAACGGCGGCTCCATGGCCGACCCGGGCTCGGTCTCGTACCTGTTCAACCGCAAGGGCGTCATCGTGCTGCCCAAGGGCGAGCTCTCCGAGGACGACGTGCTGGAGTCGGTGCTCGAGGCCGGCGCCGAGGAGGTCAACGACCTCGGGGAGTCGTTCGAGATCATCAGCGAGTCCACCGACCTGGTCGCGGTCCGCACCGCGCTCCAGGAGGCCGGCATCGACTACGACTCCGCCGAGTCGAGCTTCGTTCCGACGATGCAGGTCGAGCTGGACGAGGAGGGCGCGCGCAAGATGTTCAAGCTGATCGACGCGCTGGAGGACAGCGACGACGTGCAGAACGTCTTCGCCAACTTCGACGTCAGCGACGAGGTCATGGCCAAGGTCGACGCCTGATCGAGGTCTTGCACAGCAGCGGGCCGACGGGACACACCCCGTCGGCCCGCTGCGTTGTCAGTGCCACCCGATAGCCTGCACAAACAGACTTGCGAACAGGGAGGAGCACCGTGCGCGTACTCGGGGTGGACCCCGGCCTCACCCGGTGCGGCGTCGGCGTCGTCGAGGGCGTCGCCGGACGGCCCCTGACCATGCTCGGCGTCGGCGTGGTGCGGACGGCCGCGGACGCGGACATCGGCGTGCGGCTCGTCGGCATCGAGCGCGGCATCGAGGAGTGGCTCGACCGCTTCTCGCCCGAACTGGTCGCCGTCGAGCGGGTGTTCAGCCAGCACAACGTGCGTACGGTGATGGGCACGGCCCAGGCCAGCGCGGTCGCCATGCTGTGCGCCTCACGCCGCGGCATCCCCGTCGCCCTGCACACCCCCAGCGAGGTCAAGGCCGCCGTCACCGGCAGCGGACGCGCCGACAAGGCCCAGGTCGGCGCCATGGTGACCCGGCTGCTCCGGCTCTCCGCCCCGCCCAAGCCGGCCGACGCCGCCGACGCGCTCGCCCTCGCCATCTGCCACATCTGGCGGGCCCCCGCGCAGAACCGCCTCCAGCAGGCCGTCGCACAGAACCGTCTCCAGCAGGCGGTCGCCCAGCAGGCGTCCGCAGTGAAAGGCCGAACCCGATGATCGCCTTCGTCAGCGGCCCGGTCGCCGCGCTCGCCCCCACCACCGCCGTGATCGAGGTCGGCGGCGTCGGCATGGCCGTCCAGTGCACGCCGAGCACCCTCTCCGCGCTGAGGGTCGGCCAGGACGCCCGGCTCGCCACCTCCCTGGTCGTCCGCGAGGACTCCCTCACCCTGTACGGCTTCGCCGACGACGACGAGCGGCAGGTCTTCGAGCTGCTCCAGACCGCCAGCGGCGTCGGCCCCCGCCTCGCGCAGGCGATGCTCGGCGTGCACAGCCCCGACGCCCTGCGCCTCGCGTTCGCCACCGGCGACGAGAAGGCCCTCACCGCCGTCCCCGGCATCGGCAAGCGGGGCGCGCAGAAGCTCCTCCTCGAACTCAAGGACAAGCTCGGCGCCCCACTCGGCAGCAGCGGCCTGGTCGGCGCCCAGCGCGCCGCGGCCTCCGGCCCGGCACCGTGGACCGAGCAGCTCTCCGCCGCGCTGATCGGCCTGGGCTACGCAAGCCGCGAGGCGGAGGAGGCGGTCAGCGCCGTCACCCCGCAGGCCGAGGCCGCCCTCGCCGAGACCGGCACCGCCCCCGTGCCGCAGCTGCTCCGCGCGGCGCTGCAGACCCTCAACCGCACCCGCTGACCCGCCGTCCGCTGCCCCGCCGACCAGACCGTACGAACGAGAAGGCATCACCGTGAACTGGGACGACGACATCACCGCCGAGGCACCCGAGGCCGAGGCGCGCATCGTCGGCGCCTCCGCCGAAGGGGACGACCAGGCCGTCGAGGCGGCCCTGCGCCCCAAGGACCTCAGCGAGTTCGTCGGCCAGGAGAAGGTCCGCCAGCAGCTCGACCTGGTCCTCAAGGCCGCCCGCCAGCGCGGTGCCACCGCCGACCACGTGCTGCTCTCCGGCGCCCCCGGCCTCGGCAAGACCACCCTCTCGATGATCATCGCGGCCGAGATGAACGCCCCGATCCGCATCACCTCGGGCCCCGCCATCCAGCACGCCGGCGACCTCGCCGCGATCCTCTCCTCCCTCCAGGAGGGCGAGATCCTCTTCCTCGACGAGATCCACCGGATGTCCCGGCCCGCCGAGGAGATGCTCTACATGGCGATGGAGGACTTCCGCGTCGACGTCATCGTCGGCAAGGGCCCCGGCGCCACCGCCATCCCGCTGGAGCTCCCGCCCTTCACCCTGGTCGGCGCCACCACCAGGGCCGGACTCCTGCCGCCCCCGCTGCGCGACCGCTTCGGCTTCACCGCCCACATGGAGTTCTACGACCCGGGCGAGCTCCAGCGGGTGATCCACCGCTCCGCCGGACTCCTCGACGTCGAGATCGACCCGGCCGGCGCCGCCGAGATCGCCGGCCGCTCCCGCGGCACCCCCCGCATCGCCAACCGCCTGCTGCGCCGCGTCCGCGACTACGCGCAGGTCAAGGCCGACGGATCGATCACCCGCGAGATCTCCGAGGCCGCCCTCAGCGTGTACGAGGTCGACGGCCGCGGCCTCGACCGGCTCGACCGCGCGGTCCTGGAGGCCCTGCTCAAGCTCTTCGGCGGCGGACCGGTCGGTCTGTCCACCCTCGCCGTCGCCGTGGGGGAGGAGCGCGAGACCGTCGAGGAGGTCGCCGAACCCTTCCTCGTACGGGAGGGACTGCTGGCCCGTACGCCCCGTGGTCGGGTCGCCACACCGGCGGCCTGGACCCACCTCGGACTGGTTCCGCCGCAGGCAGGCGGCCCGGGAGCACACGGAAGCGGACAACAGGGGCTCTTCGGGGCGTGACGGTGCCGACACTCGCCCGGACCGGAACCAGGGTGCGATGCTGGACGTTGTTCCATCGATGCGGACTCGCCTAGACTCCGCCGATGCCGCCCTTTCCGGTCGGCGCGCCCACCCCCGAAGATCAGGCCGCGGGTTCTCCGCGACCATGCGAAGGAATCCCGTCCCGTGAACATCGTGACCCTCCTCCCCTTCATCGTCCTCATCGGGGCCATGTTCCTGATGACCCGCTCTGCCAAGAAGAAGCAGCAGGCAGCGGCGCAGATGCGCAACGAGATGCAGCCCGGCACCGGCGTACGGACGATCGGGGGGATGTACGCCACCGTCAAGGAGATCGGCGACGAGACCGTCCTCCTCGAGGTCGCCCCCGGCGTGCACGCGGTCTACGCCAAGAACGCGATCGGCGCGGTCCTCGAGGACTCCGAGTACAACCGCATCGTCCACGGCGACGAGGAGGAGTCCGACTCCGACACCGTCGTCCCGGACGACGCCTCCTCGCTGACCGAGGCCGCCGACGCCGAGGGCACGAAGAAGGACGCCGACGCGCCGAAGGCCGATCTGACGAAGAAGTCGGACGCGGCCGAGGCCGGCACCGAGGGCCAGAAGGACGGCAAGGCCGACGGCGAGACCGACGCGAAGTAGTCGCGGCCGGGGACCGCGCGCCCGCCCACCGGCGAGCGCGGCCCCCGGAACGGTTCCACGTCTGCGGGGGCAGGTCCCCACACACACTTCGTGGCCGCCTCGCGCACACCCGGCGCGGGGCGGTTGGACAGGGAGATACGACAGGTGGCAGCACCGAAGAAGGGCCGAAGGCCGGCGGGGGGACAGAGCCGTCCGGGCCGCGCCCTGGCAATCATCCTGATCGCCATGGTCGCACTCACCGGCGGCATGTTCTGGTCGGGGCACACCACCCCGCGCCTCGGCATCGACCTCGCCGGCGGTACGTCGATCACGCTCAAGGCGAAGGCCGATCCCGGCCAGGAGTCCGCGGTCAACGAGACCAACATGAACACGGCGGTCGGCATCATCGAGCGCCGTGTCAACGGCCTGGGTGTCTCCGAGGCCGAGGTCCAGACGCAGGGCCGCGAGAACATCATCGTCAACATCCCTCGCGGGACGAACGAGAAGCAGGCCCGTGAGCAGGTCGGCACCACCGCCCAGCTCTACTTCCGGCCCGTTCTCGCCGTGACGAACGGTGCTCCGCAGGCGGCCCCGAGCGCCACGCCCTCGGGCTCCCCCTCGGCCAAGCCGTCGGCGTCCGCCACCGGTGCCACCGCGGGCGAGAAGAAGTCGGCGACCCCGACGGCCACCGCCTCCACCCAGGGCCGCGCGCTCACCGAGGCCCTCAAGGCCCCGAGCCCGACGCCCACCACCTCGGCCTCCGCGAAGCCGTCGGCCACCGGGACCCCCCAGGCGACCCCGAAGCCCGACCCCGCCACCGCGGCGCTCGAGCAGAAGTTCACCGCCCTGAACTGCCTCGACCCCAAGCAGCGCACCGCCGCCGGCCAGCGCGTCAAGCCCACCGAGCCCACCGTGGCCTGTGGCGAGGACGCCCCCGGCGTGTGGTCGAAGTACCTGCTCGGCCCGGCCGAGGTCAGCGGCCGTGACGTCGACGACGCCAAGGGCGTCCTCGACCAGCAGCGCGGCATGTGGATCGTGACCATGGACTTCACGGACGCGGGTTCGAAGAAGTTCCAGGCGATCACCAGCAAGCTGTCGGCGCAGACGGACCCGCAGAACCGCTTCGCCATCGTCCTGGACGGCGAGGTCGTCTCGGCCCCGTCGGTCCGCCAGACGCTGAGCGCCAGCGCGGAGATCTCCGGCAACTTCACGCAGCAGACGGCCCAGGACCTCGGCAACATCCTGTCGTACGGTGCCCTGCCCCTGACGTTCGAGACGCAGAGCGTCGACACCGTCACCGCCGCCCTCGGCGGCGACCAGCTGGAGGCGGGCCTCATCGCGGGCGCCATCGGCCTCGCGCTGGTCATCATCTACCTGGTCGCCTACTACCGCGGCCTGTCGCTGATCGCCATCCTCAGCCTCGGCGTCTCGGCGCTCCTCACCTACGTGATCATGGCCCTGCTCGGCCCGGCCATCGGCTTCGCGCTGAACCTGCCGGCCGTCTGCGGCGCCATCGTCGCCATCGGCATCACCGCGGACTCGTTCATCGTGTACTTCGAGCGCATCCGCGACGAGCTCCGCGAGGGCCGGACGCTCCGCCCGGCCGTCGAGCGCGCCTGGCCGCGCGCCCGCCGCACCATCCTGGTCTCCGACTTCGTGTCGTTCCTGGCCGCGGCCGTGCTGTTCATCGTCACCGTCGGCAAGGTCCAGGGCTTCGCGTTCACGCTCGGCCTGACCACCCTGCTCGACATCGTCGTGGTGTTCCTCTTCACCAAGCCGGTCATGACGCTCCTGGCGCGGACCAAGTTCTTCGGCAACGGCCACCCGTGGTCCGGCCTGGACCCGAAGCGCCTGGGTGCCAAGCCGCCGCTGCGCCGCACCCGCCGTGCCCACGCCCCCGTCGACGCGAAGGAGGCGTGAGATGTCGAAGCTCGGCGATCTCGGCGCCCGGCTCCACCGCGGTGAGGTCGGTTACGACTTCATCGGCAACCGCAAGATCTGGTACGGCCTGTCCATCCTGATCACCATCACCGCCATCGTCGCCCTGGCCGTCCGCGGCCTCAACATGGGCATCGAGTTCCAGGGCGGTGCCGTCTTCACGACCCCGAAGACGGACGTCTCCGTCAGCCAGGCGCAGGAGTACGCGGAAGAGGCCTCCGGCCACGACGCGATCGTCCAGCAGCTCGGCAACGGCTCCCTGCGCATCCAGGTCGGCGGTCTCGACACCGCCCAGTCCGACCAGGTCCGCGCGGAGCTCGCCGAGGACCTGAAGGTCGCCGAGGACAAGATCGCGGCCGAGCTGGTCGGCCCCAGCTGGGGTGAGCAGATCGCCAACAAGGCCTGGACCGGCCTGGCGGTCTTCATGATCCTCGTGGTGATCTACCTGGCCATCGCCTTCGAGTGGAGAATGGCGGTCGCGGCACTGATCGCCCTCATCCACGACCTCACCATCACCGTCGGCATCTACTCGCTGGTCGGTTTCGAGGTCACCGTCGGTACGGTCATCGGTCTGCTGACGATCCTCGGTTACTCGCTGTACGACACGGTGGTGGTCTTCGACTCGCTCAAGGAGCAGACGAAGGACATCACCAAGCAGAGCCGCTTCACCTACAGCGAGCTGGCCAACCGTTCGATCAACGGCACCCTGGTCCGTTCGATCAACACCACCGTCGTCGCGCTGCTGCCGGTCGCCGGCCTGCTCTTCATCGGTGGCGGCGTCCTCGGCGCCGGCATGCTCAACGACATCTCGCTGTCGCTGTTCGTGGGTCTCGCCGCCGGCGCGTACTCCTCGATCTTCATCGCCACCCCGCTCGTCGCCGACCTCAAGGAGCGCGAGCCGTCGATCAAGGCCCTGAAGAAGCGCATCCTGGCCAAGCGCGCGAGCGCCGCCGCCAAGGGCGAGTCGGCGGACGAGGCGGACGTGCTGTCCGACGACGCCGAGACCGCCGTCGTCGGCCCCCGCGTGAGCCGTCGGGGCACCCAGGAGCACCGAGGATGACCGCCGAGGCCCAGGACGTCACCGAGCTCCTGCTCAGCCGCATCCGCGACGTCCCCGACTACCCGAAGCCGGGCGTGCTGTTCAAGGACATCACGCCGCTGCTGGCGGACCCGGCGGCGTTCACGGCCCTCACCGACACCCTCGCCGGGCTGTGCACCGCGCACGGCGCGACGAAGATCGTCGGCCTCGAGGCGCGCGGCTTCATCCTGGCCGCTCCGGTGGCCGTCCGCGCGGGCCTGGGATTCATCCCGGTCCGCAAGGCCGGCAAGCTCCCCGGGGCCACGCTCAGCCAGGCGTACGAGCTGGAGTACGGCACCGCCGAGATCGAGGTGCACGCCGAGGACCTGGCCGCGGGCGACCGCGTCATGGTCATCGACGACGTCCTCGCCACCGGCGGCACGGCCGAGGCCTCGATCGAGCTCATCCGCCGTGCCGGCGCCGAGGTCGCGGGCGTCGCCGTCCTCATGGAGCTGAGCTTCCTGCCGGGCCGCGCCCGGCTGGAGCCGGCCCTGGGCGGCGCACCGCTCAACGCGCTGATCACGGTCTGACACCACGGCCCGTGCACGGGGGCGCTCCGGGGAATCCCCGGGGCGCCCCCGTCGTTTTCCCCTGTGACCCGGTACGGCGCCCGGTGTGCGCGCTTCGTCCCCGCCGGGGCCGCCGCCGACCCGGGCGCGTGCGCATCCGGACGCGTGGCTCGATACCATGGCCTTTCCGGGCCTGACCGGGGGACCCGGCACCGCACGAGGAGCGCTCTTGCCAGACGAGGCCCAGTCACTCTCCGCCGCGCAGCCCGACCCGAAGGCCGACAAGGCCGCGACGGGAACCGGCGCGCCCCAGAACAAGCCCGCGGAGACCCGGCCCGCGCCGGAGGCGCCCACACCGGCGCCCGCGCCCGCCCCGGCCTCGACTGCCCGGCCCGCACCGGCCGCCCCCGCCCGCTCGGGAGGCTCCTCCAACCGGGTCCGCGCCCGCCTCGCCCGCCTCGGCGTCCAGCGCTCCTCCCCGTACAACCCGGTCCTCGAACCGCTGCTGCGGATCGTCCGCTCCAACGACCCCAAGATCGAGACGGCGACCCTCCGCCAGGTCGAGCGCGCCTACCAGGTCGCCGAGCGCTGGCACCGCGGCCAGAAGCGCAAGAGCGGCGACCCGTACATCACGCACCCGCTCGCGGTCACGACGATCCTCGCCGAGCTCGGCATGGACCCGGCGACGCTTATGGCCGGCCTCCTGCACGACACCGTCGAGGACACCGAGTACGGCCTGGAGGACCTGCGCCGCGACTTCGGCGACCAGGTCACCCTGCTCGTCGACGGCGTCACCAAGCTCGACAAGGTCAGGTTCGGCGAGGCCGCGCAGGCCGAGACGGTCCGCAAGATGGTCGTCGCCATGGCCAAGGACCCGCGCGTCCTGGTCATCAAGCTCGCCGACCGCCTGCACAACATGCGCACCATGCGCTACCTCAAGCGGGAGAAGCAGGAGAAGAAGGCCCGCGAGACCCTCGAGATCTACGCGCCCCTGGCCCACCGCCTGGGCATGAACACCATCAAGTGGGAGCTGGAGGACCTCGCCTTCGCGATCCTCTACCCCAAGATGTACGACGAGATCGTCCGGCTCGTCGCCGAGCGCGCCCCCAAGCGGGACGAGTACCTCGCCATAGTGACCGACGAGGTCCAGACCGACCTGCGCGCCGCCCGGATCAAGGCCACCGTCACCGGCCGCCCCAAGCACTACTACAGCGTCTACCAGAAGATGATCGTCCGCGGCCGTGACTTCGCGGAGATCTACGACCTGGTCGGCATCCGTGTCCTCGTCGACACGGTCAGGGACTGCTACGCCGCCCTCGGCACCGTCCACGCGCGATGGAACCCGGTCCCCGGCCGGTTCAAGGACTACATCGCGATGCCGAAGTTCAACATGTACCAGTCGCTGCACACGACGGTCATCGGACCCAACGGCAAGCCCGTCGAACTCCAGATCCGCACCTTCGACATGCACCGCCGGGCCGAGTACGGCATCGCCGCACACTGGAAGTACAAGCAGGAGGCCGTCGCCGGCGCCTCCAAGGTCCGCGCCGACGTGCCGAAGAAGGCCGGCAAGGACGACCACCTCAACGACATGGCGTGGCTCCGCCAGCTCCTCGACTGGCAGAAGGAGACCGAGGACCCCAGCGAGTTCCTGGAGTCCCTGCGCTTCGACCTCTCCCGCAACGAGGTCTTCGTCTTCACGCCCAAGGGCGACGTCATCGCGCTGCCCGCGGGCGCCACCCCCGTCGACTTCTCGTACGCCGTCCACACCGAGGTCGGCCACCGCACCATAGGAGCGCGGGTCAACGGGCGGCTCGTGCCCCTCGAATCGACCCTCGACAACGGCGACCTGGTCGAGGTCTTCACCTCCAAGGCCGCCGGCGCCGGGCCCTCCCGCGACTGGCTGGGCTTCGTCAAGTCGCCGCGCGCCCGCAACAAGATCCGCGCCTGGTTCTCCAAGGAGCGCCGCGACGAGGCCATCGAGCAGGGCAAGGACGCCATCGCGCGGGCCATGCGCAAGCAGAACCTGCCGATCCAGCGGATCCTGACCGGCGACTCGCTCGTCACCCTCGCCCACGAGCTGCGCTACACCGACATCTCCTCGCTGTACGCGGCGATCGGCGAGGGCCACGTCACCGCCCAGTCCATCGTGCAGAAGCTGGTCCAGGCGCTCGGCGGCGAGGAGGCCGCCACCGAGGACATCGAAGAGGCCGCCCCGCCGACCCGCGGCCGCTCCAAGCGCCGCTCCAACGCCGACCCCGGTGTCGTCGTCAAGGGCGTCGAGGACGTCTGGGTGAAGCTGGCCCGCTGCTGCACCCCCGTCCCCGGCGACCCGATCATCGGCTTCGTCACCCGCGGCAGCGGCGTGTCGGTCCACCGCAGCGACTGCGTCAACGTGGAGTCGCTGTCCCGGGAGCCGGAGCGGATCCTGGACGTCGAGTGGGCCCCGACCCAGTCGTCGGTCTTCCTCGTCGCCATCCAGGTCGAGGCGCTCGACCGGTCCCGGCTGCTCTCGGACGTCACCCGGGTCCTCTCGGACCAGCACGTCAACATCCTGTCGGCGGCCGTCCAGACCTCCCGCGACCGGGTGGCCACCTCCCGCTTCACCTTCGAGATGGGCGACCCGAAGCACCTCGGCCACGTCCTCAAGGCGGTGCGCGGCGTGGAGGGCGTGTACGACGTGTACCGCGTGACCAGCGCCCGACGCCCGTAGCGCGACCCCACGAGGAAGGCCCCCGGCGCGCTGCCGGGGGCCTTCCTCGTACGTGCTACGGCCTTCAGCCGCCGAACTCCTCCAGGCCCTTCAGGGCCTGGTCGAGCAGGGCCTGACGGCCCTCGAGCTCGCGGGAGAGCTTGTCGGCCTTCGCGTCGTTGCCGGCGGCACGGGCCGCGTCGATCTGCTTGCGCAGCTTCTCCACGGCGTCCTGGAGCTGGCCGGTCAGACCCGCGGCACGCGCGCGCGCCTCCGGGTTCGTCCGGCGCCACTCGGCCTCCTCGGCCTCCTGGATCGCCCGCTCCACCGTGTGCATCCGGCCCTCGACCTTGGGACGGGCGTCACGCGGGACGTGGCCGATGGCCTCCCAGCGCTCGTTGAGGGAGCGGAAGGCCGTGCGCGCCGCCTTCAGATCCGTCACCGGCACCAGCTTCTCGGCCTCGGTCGCGAGCTCCTCCTTCAGCTTGAGGTTCTCGGTCTGCTCCGCGTCCCGCTCGGCGAAGACCTCGCTGCGCGCCGCGAAGAAGACGTCCTGGGCGCCGCGGAAGCGGTTCCACAGGTCGTCCTCGTGCTCGCGCTGGGCGCGGCCGGCCGCCTTCCACTCCGTCATCAGGTCGCGGTAGCGGGCCGCCGTGGTGCCCCAGTCGGTGGAGTTCGACAGCGACTCCGCCTCGGCGACCAGACGCTCCTTCGCCTTGCGGGCGTCCTCGCGCTGGGCGTCCAGGGAGGCGAAGTGTGCCTTGCGGCGCTTCGAGAACGCCGAGCGGGCGTGCGAGAAGCGGTGCCACAGCTCGTCGTCGGACTTGCGGTCGAGCCGGGGAAGGCCCTTCCAGGTGTCCACGAGCGCCCGCAGCCGCTCGCCGGCCGAACGCCACTGCTCGCTCTGGGCCAGTTCCTCGGCCTCGGTGACGAGCTTCTCCTTGGCGGAGCGGGCCTCGTCGGTCTGCTTCGCCTTCTGGGCCTTGCGCTCCTCGCGGCGCGAGTCGACCGACTCGACGAGCTTGTCCAGCCGGGCGGCGAGCGCGGCCAGGTCGCCGACGGCGTGGTGCTCGTCGACCTGCTGCCGGATGTGCTCGATCGCCGCGGTGGCGTCCTTCGCCGAGAGGTCGGTGGTCCTCACGCGCTTCTCGAGGAGGCCGATCTCGACCACCAGGCCCTCGTACTTGCGCTCGAAGTAGGCCAGGGCCTCCTCAGGGGTGCCGGCCTGCCACGATCCGACGACCTTCTCGCCCTCGGCCGTCCGCACGTACACGGTGCCCGTCTCGTCGACGCGGCCCCACGGGTCGCTGCTCACAGCGCCTCCTCACCATGATGCCGTCGCGGGGTCGTACCCCCCGGGCATCGTCCACAGTTTCCCGGCGGGCCTCGCCCGCCTTCCGCAGCGCGCCCGAAGGCCCACGCTGCACAACGCCAATCTAGGCGAACCGCGGCCCGGCTGTCCGCACTCAGCGCGACCGAGATTCGAGGGTCGCGCGAGTGCGGACGTCCGGGGTCACTTCTTGGCGACGGTCGCCTTCTCGATGGTGACGGCCTTCTTCGGAGCACCGTCCGAGGCGCCGCCGTCGACACCGGCCGCGGCGACGTCCTGGACGGCCTTCAGACCGGCCGCGTCGATCTTGCCGAACGGGGTGTACGTCGGGGGCAGCTTGGTGTCCTTGTACACGAGGAAGAACTGCGAGCCGCCGGTGCCCGGCTGGCCCGTGTTGGCCATGGCGACGGTGCCGGCCGGGAAGGTCACCGTGCCGTCCGCGCCCGCCTTGCCGAGGGCACCCAGGTTCTCGTCGGGGATCGTGTAGCCGGGGCCGCCGGTGCCGTCGCCCTTGGGGTCACCGCACTGGAGCACGAAGATGCCCTGGGTGGTGAGCCGGTGGCACTTGGTCCCGTCGAAGTACTTCTTGTCCGCGAGGTGCGCGAAGGAGTTCACCGTGCGCGGGGTCTTCGCCGCGTCCATGGTGATCGTGATGGCGCCCTCGTTCGTCTTCAGGGACATCGCGTACGTGGCCTTCGCGTCCACGGTCAGCTTCGGCTCCGGGCTCGCCGCCTCGCTCTTCGTGGGCGTGGGCGCGGCCGTGGTCGGCGTGTCGCCCACCGCGTTGTCCTTGCCCTTGTCGGGGCCCGTCAGCTCCACGGAGGCGTACACGGCAGCGCCCGCCGCCAGCACCACCGCGAGGCCGGCCGCGATGACGGTGTTGCGGCGCTTCGCCTTGCGCCGGTTCTCCTCCCGCCGCTGCTGCTGCCGCGCGTACTTCTCCCTGGCAAGCTGCCGCCGTCGCTGATCGCTGGTGACCACCGGTTCCGCTCCTTGTCGCTCGTCTGTTCCCGTCCGGGCCGGATGTGCCCGTACCGTATACGGGTTGGCTGTGGAACCGGCACCGCCGGTAGGCTCTGATCTGCCGCATTCCGTGTTTTCCGCGAGTTCCGCGCCCCCGTGCCGGACGACATCTAAGGACGAACGTGCTGATTGCCGGGTTCCCCGCCGGGGCCTGGGGGACCAATTGCTATCTGGTCGCCCCCGCCGCAGGCGAGGAGTGCGTGATCATCGACCCCGGCCACCAGGCCGCCCAGGGTGTCGAGGAGACGCTGAAGAAGCATCGGCTCAAGCCCGTCGCCGTCGTCCTCACCCACGGACACATCGACCACGTCGCCTCCGTCGTCCCGGTGTGCGGCGCCCATGACGTCCCCGCGTGGATCCACCCGTCCGACCGCTACATGATGAGCGACCCGGAGAAGGCCCTCGGCCGCTCCATCGGTATGCCCCTCATGGGCGAACTGACCGTGGGCGAGCCCGACGACGTGCGCGAGCTCACCGACGGCGCCGAACTGAAGCTCGCCGGTATGGACTTCTCCGTCGCCCACGCGCCCGGTCATACCAAGGGGTCGGTGACCTTCAGGATGCCCGAGACCACGGAGATCCCGTCCGTGTTCTTCTCGGGGGACCTGCTGTTCGCCGGCTCCATCGGACGCACCGACCTTCCCGGCGGTGACATGGACGAGATGCTCGCTTCGCTGGCCCGTGTGTGCCTGCCGCTCGACAACTCGACCGTGGTGCTGTCGGGACACGGTCCCCAGACGACCATCGGCCAGGAACGCGCCACCAACCCCTATCTGCGGGACGTGGCGGCCGGCCTCGGGAGCACGGACGCTCCCCGACGAGGAATGTGACGACTTTCGTGAGCACCTTCAAGGCCCCCAAGGGCACGTACGACCTGATCCCGCCCTTCTCCGCCAAGTACCTGGCGGTCCGCGACGCCATCGCCGAGCCGCTGCGGAAGTCCGGCTACGGCTACGTCGAGACCCCCGGCTTCGAGGACGTGAACCTCTTCGCCCGCGGCGTCGGCGAGTCCACCGACATCGTCAGCAAGGAGATGTACGCCTTCGAGACCAAGGGCGGCGACAAGCTCGCCCTGCGTCCCGAGGGCACCGCCTCCGTGCTGCGCGCCGCCCTGGAGTCCAACCTCCACAAGCAGGGCAACCTGCCGGTCAAGCTCTGGTACTCCGGCTCGTACTACCGCTACGAGCGCCCGCAGAAGGGCCGCTACCGCCACTTCTCCCAGGTGGGCGCGGAGGCGATCGGCGCCGAGGACCCGGCGCTCGACGCCGAGCTGATCATCCTCGCCGACCAGGCGTACCGCTCGCTCGGCCTGCGGAACTTCCGCATCCTGCTGAACTCGCTCGGCGACAAGGAGTGCCGCCCCGTCTACCGCGAGGCGCTCCAGGACTTCCTCCGCGCCCTCGACCTCGACGAGGAGACCCGCCGCCGCATCGAGATCAACCCGCTGCGCGTCCTCGACGACAAGCGCGAGGCCGTCCAGAAGCAGCTGGTCGGCGCGCCGCTGCTGCGCGACTACCTGTGCGACGCGTGCAAGGCGTACCACGAGGAGGTGCGCGCCCTGATCACCGCGGCGGGCGTCGTCTTCGAGGACGACGCCAAGCTGGTCCGCGGCCTCGACTACTACACCCGCACCACCTTCGAGTTCGTCCACGACGGCCTCGGCTCGCAGTCGGCGGTCGGCGGCGGCGGCCGCTACGACGGCCTCTCCGAGATGATCGGCGGCCCCGCGCTGCCGTCCGTGGGCTGGGCGCTCGGCGTGGACCGCACGGTCCTCGCCCTGGAGGCCGAGGGCGTCGAGCTCGACATCCCCGCCGCGACCAGCGTCTTCGCCGTGGCGATCGGCGACGAGGCCCGCCGCCTGCTCTTCGGCAAGGTCACCGAGCTGCGCCGGGAGGGCGTCGCCGCCGACTTCTCCTTCGGCGGCAAGGGCCTCAAGGGCGCCATGAAGGACGCCAACCGCTCGGGCGCCCGCCTCGCCGTCGTCGCCGGCGAGCGCGACCTCGCCGAGGGCGTCGTCCAGCTCAAGGACATGGAGTCCGGCGAGCAGCAGGCCGTCCCGGTCGACGGCCTCGTCGACGCCGTCAAGGCCAAGCTGGCCTGACCGGCCCGCACGCACGGACGGGGCCCGGACCACCCACGGTGGTCCGGGCCCCGTCCTTATCCCCAGCGAACGGTGCGGAGCCGTACAGGTGTTGCAGAATGACCCTGCCCACGAGGCCCGCGAGCAAGGGAAACGAGCGACATGACGAAGGCAGCGGTGGACGAGACCGCGTCCGGCCGGGACGGCGGCACGATCGGGGCGAGCCGGGCCTTCGCCTGGCTCCTCGTGATCACCGGGGCGGCCGGACTGCTCGCCGCCTGGGTCATCACGATCGACAAGTTCAAGCTCCTGGAGGACCCGAACTTCACCCCGGGGTGCAGCCTCAACCCGATCGTCTCCTGCGGCAACATCATGAAGAGCGAGCAGGCCTCGGTCTTCGGCTTCCCCAACCCGATGCTCGGCCTCGTCACCTACGCCATGGTCATCGCCATCGGCGTGGCCCTGCTCGCCGGCGCCCGCTACCGCCGCTGGTACTGGCTCGGCCTCAACGCCGGCACGCTGTTCGGCGTCGGCTTCTGCACCTGGCTCATGTACCAGTCGCTCTACGAGATCAACTCGCTCTGCCTCTGGTGCTGCCTGGCCTGGGTCGCCACCATCGTCATGTTCTGGTATGTGACCTCGCACAACGTCCGCCACGGCGTCATCCCCGCCCCGCGCGGCGTGCGGACCTTCTTCGACGAGTTCACCTGGGTCCTGCCCGTCCTCCACATCGGGATCATCGGCATGCTGATCCTCACGCGCTGGTGGGACTTCTGGACCAGCTGACGGCGACCGCGTTGTCGGCGCGGTGACCTAGGCTTCATGACCGTGGAGCCCGACCTCTTTACCGCAGCAGCCGAAGACCGCCAGGAGAAGGACCCGGCCAGCAGCCCGCTGGCCGTCCGGATGCGCCCCCGCACCCTCGACGAGGTGGTGGGCCAGCAGCACCTGCTCAAGCCCGGCTCACCGCTGCGCCGGCTCGTGGGAGACGGCGACGGCGGCCCCGCCGGAGCCTCCTCCGTGATCCTCTGGGGCCCGCCGGGCATCGGCAAGACGACCCTGGCGTACGTGGTCTCGAAGGCGACCAACAAGCGGTTCGTGGAGCTCTCCGCGATCACCGCGGGCGTCAAGGAGGTCCGGGCCGTCATCGACGGCGCCCGGCGCGCGGTCGGCGGCTACGGCAAGGAGACCGTCCTCTTCCTCGACGAGATCCACCGCTTCTCGAAGGCGCAGCAGGACTCCCTGCTGCCCGCCGTGGAGAACCGCTGGGTGACGCTGATCGCCGCCACCACCGAGAACCCCTACTTCTCCGTCATCTCCCCGCTCCTCTCCCGCTCGCTGCTCCTCACCCTGGAGCCGCTGACCGACGAGGACCTGAGCGGGTTGATGTCCCGGGCGCTCACCGGCGACCGGGGGCTCGGCGGCGCCGTGACCCTGCCGCCCGACGCCGAGGCACACCTCCTGCGGGTCGCCGGCGGCGACGCCCGGCGCGCCCTGACCGCCCTCGAAGCGGCGGCCGGCGCCGCCATCGCCAAGGGCGAGCCGGAGATCACCCTCCAGACCGTCGAGGAGACCGTCGACCGGGCGGCCGTGAAGTACGACCGGGACGGCGACCAGCACTACGACGTGGCCAGCGCCCTCATCAAGTCCATCCGGGGCTCCGACGTCGACGCGGCCCTGCACTACCTGGCCCGGATGATCGAGGCGGGGGAGGACCCGCGCTTCATCGCCCGCCGGCTCATGATCTCCGCGAGCGAGGACATCGGCCTCGCGGACCCCAACGCCCTGCCGATCGCGGTCGCCGCCGCCCAGGCCGTCGCCATGATCGGTTTCCCGGAGGCCGCGCTCACCCTCAGCCACGCCACCATCGCCCTGGCCCTCGCCCCCAAGTCGAACGCCGCCACGACCGCGATCGGCGCCGCCCTCGCCGACGTCCGCAACGGCCTCGCGGGCTCCGTCCCGCCCCACCTCCGCGACGGCCACTACAAGGGGGCCGCCAAGCTCGGCCACGCCCAGGGCTACGTCTACCCCCACGACGTCCCCGGCGGCATCGCCGCCCAGCAGTACGCCCCCGACTCCATCCACGGCCGCCGGTACTACGAGCCCACCCGCTACGGCGCCGAGGCGCGGTACGCGGACGTGGTGGAGCGCGTCCGCGAGCGCCTGCGGGGCGAGGGCGGCTAGCCGCAGGCCGCGGGTCCGGGAGCCCCTGGACGCCCGCCCCCGGCGGCGGGCGGCCTCCGTGCGAGCGGACCTTCCGGAACCGGTACACTGGTCCGGATTGCTGCGTCCCGTGTCCGGCTTCGGCCGGCGCCACCAGAACGGGACAGTCAGCCGGAGACCCGGCCCTCGGGCGGGGTTTCCAGGAGCGTCGCGCACCTTCGAAGGTGTCGCGTGCCACCCATCACCACCCGGTTCCCGGGAGCGGCGGTGGGTCGTTCGCGTGCTGCACGTATGTGCCCAGACCTGGGAGCGGCTGCCCGGCAGGTCCGTCCCGTACGGACCAGGCGGGTTTCCCGGCTGCGGATGCGACCTCCCCTAACCCTGGTGAAGCCGTTTTCGTATCAATGAGAGAGGTTGGTTCATGCCGAACCAGTCCCGTCCCAAGGTCAAGAAGTCGCGTGCCCTCGGCATCGCGCTGACCCCGAAGGCCGTCAAGTACTTCGAGGCCCGCCCCTACCCGCCGGGCGAGCACGGCCGTGGCCGCAAGCAGAACTCGGACTACAAGGTCCGTCTGCTCGAGAAGCAGCGTCTGCGCGCCCAGTACGACATCAGCGAGCGCCAGATGGCGCGCGCCTACGACCGTGCCAAGAAGGCCGAGGGCAAGACGGGCGAGGCGCTGGTCGTCGAGCTCGAGCGTCGCCTCGACGCCCTGGTCCTGCGTTCGGGCATCGCCCGCACCATCTACCAGGCCCGCCAGATGGTCGTCCACGGCCACATCCAGGTCAACGGTGGCAAGGTCGACAAGCCGTCGTTCCGCGTCCGTCCCGACGACGTCGTGATGGTCCGCGAGCGCAGCCGCACCAAGCCGCTGTTCGAGATGGCCCGCGAGGGTGGCTTCGCCGCCGACGGCGAGACCCCGCGCTACCTGCAGGTCAACCTGAAGGCCCTGGCCTTCCGCCTCGACCGCGACCCGAACCGCAAGGAAATCCCGGTCATCTGCGACGAGCAGCTGGTCGTCGAGTACTACGCCCGCTGATCCCAGCACGGCCGTAGTACCACCCACGCGGTGTTCAGCCCGCCGCTTCCCCGCCCTTACCGGTGGGGGAGCCGGCGGGCTTCCGCGTTCCCGGGACCGCCGCCGACCTGGCCGTACGGAACGGACGCGGGGCCGCGGGCCCGGCCGGGCCGCCGACGGCCGGATCGCGGCGGCCGGCGAGCGCGCGCTCCACGGCCGCGTCGAGCGAGAGCCCCTCGCCCTCCCGGAACGCGACGGCGTACGCCTCCGGGCCCAGCGCCTCGCCCGCCCGCTGCTCGCACAGCGCCCTCGGCCCGCCGAACGTCGCCGAGCCGAAGAGCCGGATGCCGACCGCGTCCCACACCGGCACCGTCGCCCCCTGGAGGACCGCGGCCTCCGCCGCGTTCCCCTCGCTCACCGTCACCAGGGCGAGCAGCTCGATGGCGAGGACGAGACCGACCAGGTCGTGGAAGGTGTGGTTGATCGACACGCACTCGTCGAGCAGCTCCCGCGCCTCCTCGTACGCGCCCCGGGTCCATGCGGAGAACCCCAGGACGTACAGGGCGTAGGCCCGGGTCCACCGCTCCCCGCGCTCCTCGCACACCTCCCGCACGTCACGGCAGATCGCGACCGCCCCCTCCAGGTCCCCCCGGAAGGCCCGCGCCATGGCCAGTTCGACCTGCCCCATCAGCACGTTGCTGTTGAGCTCGCCGAGCTCCCGGTAGGCGTCGAGGGCCCGTCCGATCAGCTCCTCGGCGCGCGGCACGTCGTCCGAGAGTAGCGCCAGGCAGCCCATCCGGTGCGTCGCGTACGCCTCCGCCAGGGCGTTCCCCGAGGCCCTGGCCCGCTCCCCGCACTCGTGGAGCGCCGCCACCGCGGCCGTGCCGTCCCCTTGGAGGACGGCCACGTACCCGAGCACCCACAGCGCCTTCAGCCGTGCCTCCTCGTGCCCCGACTCCAGGGCCAGCGCCCGCTCCAGCCAGTGACGGCCCTCCGAGAGCCGGCCGCAGCCCACCCACGCGAACCAGAGCGTGCCCGCCAGGTGCTGGGCCAGGTGCGCGTCCTCCGGGAGTTCGAGGCACAGGTCGAGGGCCGCGCGCATGTTCGGCAGCGCCGCGTCCGTGCGGGCCGCCACCTCGCCCTGGCGGGGGCTGAACCACTCCAGCTCGCACCAGGTGGCGAGCCCCATGTACCAGTCGCGGTGCCGCCGCCGCATCCGCTCCGTGTCGCCGAGCGCGGCCAGCCACTCCGCCCCGTACGCGGCGACCGTGTCCAGGAGCCGGTAGGCGGGACCCGCGGGACCGTCCTCCCGTGCCAGGAGCGACTGCGCGAGCAGTCCTCCGAGCAGGTCCAGGATGTGTTCGGGAGGCAGCTCCGGGCCCCCGCACACGTACTCGACGGCCTCCAGGTCGAAGGGGCCCGCGAACACCGAGAGCCGCGCCCAGAGCAGCCGCTCCTCGGGGGTGCACAGCTCGTGGCTCCAGCCGATCGCCGTCCGCAGCGTCTGGTGCCGGGGGAGCGTGCCGCGCCCGCCGTCCGTGAGGAGCCGGAACCGGTCGTCGAGGCGGCACAGCATCTGCTCGACGGAGAGGAGCGGCAGCCGTCCCGCCGCCAGCTCGAGGGCCAGCGGGATGCCGTCGAGCCGCAGGCACAGCTCCCGCACGGCCGCCGGGGGACCGGGGAGGAGAGGGCACTCGGACGCCGCCGGGGCGGACGGGGCGGGTGGTGCCGGGGCGGGAGGCGCGGGCGTCATCGGCGCACCCGCCTCCGCCGCCCGCTCGGCGAGCAGCGTCACCGCGTCCGCCTCGCCCATCGGCGCCAGCGTGAACACGCTCTCGCCCGCCACCCGCAGCGCCCGGCGCCCGACCGCGAGGACGGTGAGGCCGGGGGCGTGCGCCAGGAGGTCCCGTACCAGCGGCGCGCAGCTCTCCACCAGGTGCTCGAACCCGTCGACCACCAGCAGCAGCCGGCGGTCGGCGAGGTGCTCCACGAGCACCTCGCGCGGGGCGCGCAGCGTGTGGTCGGTCAGGCCGAGCGCCTCGACGAGGGCGTACGCCACCAGGTCCGGGTCGCGCAGCGGCGCGAGATCGGCGAGGCGCACCCCGTCGACGTAGCGTTTCTGCGCCTCGGCGGCAGCCCGGAGCGCCAGCCGGGTCTTGCCGACCCCGCCCACTCCCACGACCGTGACCAGGCGGTACGTCTCGAGGAGCGCCGTCAGGGCGGCCTGCTCGGCGGCCCGTCCGACGAACCGGTTCAGATCCGCCGGGAGATTGCTCCGTCGCATGGGACACGGAGCGTACCCATCCGCGCGCTCTCCGTACAATCGGTTCCCCGAACTCCCGTCCCGCGGGCGGTAATGCGGTACGGCGGGCCAGCCCGGGCGCGATAGGGTCGGGGGACTACTTTTGGCAAGAACCCGACGACAGATCCGACGACACAGGGAGCGGTGCAGAGTGACCGGTGGAGAGGTTGCCGGCATCCTGGTGGCCGTCTTCTGGGCGATCCTGGTCTCCTTCCTCGCCGTGGTGCTGGTGAGGCTGGCGCAGACGCTCAAGGCGGCCACGAGGATGGTGGCGGACGTGACCGAGCAGGCCGTCCCGCTGCTGGCCGACGCCTCCGCGACCGTGCGCTCCGCGCAGACCCAGCTCGACCGGGTCGACGCCATCGCGTCGGACGTCCAGGAGGTCACCTCCAACGCCTCCGCGCTCTCCTCCACCGTCGCCTCCACCTTCGGCGGCCCGCTCGTCAAGGTGGCCGCCTTCGGCTACGGCGTGCGCAAGGCGCTCGGCCGGGGCCGGGACGGGGAGGACGCGCCGCGGGACTCCGTGCGACGCACTGTGATCGTCGGCCGTACCGTGCCGTCCTCGAGACGCCGGAAGCAGAAGGGCTGAGCCGCGATGTTCCGCCGCACGTTCTGGTTCACGGCCGGCGCAGCCGCCGGTGTGTGGGCCACCACCAAGGTCAACCGCAAGCTGAAGCAGCTGACCCCCGAGAGCCTCGCGGCCCAGGCGGCGAACAAGGCGCTCGAGACCGGACACCGCCTCAAGGACTTCGCCCTCGACGTGAGGGCGGGCATGCTCCAGCGCGAGGCCGAACTGGGCGAGGCGCTCGGGCTCGACGCCCCCGTGGAGCCCGGCACCGGCCGGGAGCTCCCGGAGCCCCGTCGCACGACCCCGCTCGGCCGCGCGCCGCACCCGACCACGCATTCAATTTCCACGATCTCGTACAACCGGAATGAGGACCACTGATGGAGTCGGCTGAAATCCGCCGCCGCTGGCTGAGCTTCTTCGAGGAGCGCGGGCACACCGTCGTCCCTTCGGCGTCGCTCATCGCGGACGACCCGACTCTGCTGCTCGTCCCCGCCGGCATGGTGCCCTTCAAGCCCTACTTCCTGGGTGAGGTCAAGCCGCCGTTCACGCGCGCCTCCAGCGTGCAGAAGTGCGTGCGCACGCCCGACATCGAGGAAGTCGGCAAGACCACCCGCCACGGCACGTTCTTCCAGATGTGCGGCAACTTCTCCTTCGGCGACTACTTCAAGGAAGGCGCCATCAAGCTCGCCTGGGAGCTGCTGACCACCCCGGTGGAGCACGGCGGCTACGGGCTGGAGCCGGAGAAGCTCTGGATCACCGTCTACCAGGAGGACGACGAGGCCGAGCAGATCTGGCGCGACGTCGTCGGCGTCCCGGCCGAGCGCATCCAGCGCCTCGGCAAGAAGGACAACTACTGGTCGATGGGCGTCCCCGGCCCCTGCGGCCCGTGTTCCGAGATCAACTACGACCGCGGCCCCGAGTTCGGCGTCGAGGGCGGCCCGGCCGTCAACGACGAGCGGTACGTGGAGATCTGGAACCTGGTCTTCATGCAGTACGAGCGCGGCGAGGGCTCCGACAAGGAGAACTTCCCGATCCTCGGCGAGCTGCCGTCGAAGAACATCGACACGGGCCTCGGCCTGGAGCGCCTGGCGATGATCCTCCAGGGCGTCCAGAACATGTACGAGACGGACACCCTCCAGGTCGTCATCGACAAGGCCACCGAGCTCACCGGCGTCGCCTACGGCAAGGCCCACGACAGCGACGTGTCGCTCCGCGTGGTCGCCGACCACATGCGCACGTCCGTCATGCTCATCGGCGACGGCGTCACCCCCGGCAACGAGGGCCGCGGCTACGTGCTGCGCCGCATCATGCGCCGCGCCGTCCGCAACATGCGCCTGCTCGGCGCCACCGGCCCGGTCGTCCAGGACCTCGTCGACACCGTGATCAACACGATGGGCGAGCAGTACCCGGAGCTGGTCACCGACCGCAAGCGCATCGAGACCGTCGCCCTCGCCGAAGAGGCCGCCTTCCTGAAGGCCCTCAAGGGCGGCACGAACATCCTCGACACCGCCGTGACCGAGACCAAGGCCGCCGGCGGCACGGTCCTCTCCGGCGACAAGGCGTTCCTGCTCCACGACACCTGGGGCTTCCCGATCGACCTCACCCTGGAGATGGCCTCCGAGCAGGGCCTCTCCGTGGACGAGGACGGCTTCCGCCGTCTGATGAAGGAGCAGCGGGACCGCGCCAAGGCCGACGCCAAGGCCAAGAAGACCGGCCACGCCGACATGACGGCGTACCGGGAGATCGCCGACAGCAACGGCGCCACCGAGTTCACCGGCTACACCAACCTGGAGGGCGAGACCACGGTCGTCGGTCTCCTGGTCAACGGCGTCTCCTCGCCGGCCGCCTCCGAGGGCGACGAGGTCGAGGTCGTCCTCGACCGGACCCCGTTCTACGCCGAGGGCGGCGGCCAGATCGCCGACCAGGGCCGGATCAAGCTGCACAGCGGCGCGGTCATCGAGGTCCGCGACGTCCAGCAGCCCGTTCCCGGCGTCTCCGTGCACAAGGGTTCCGTGCAGGTCGGCGAGGTCACCGTGGGCGCCACCGCCTACGCCACCATCGACGTGCGCCGCCGCCGGGCCATCGCCCGTGCCCACTCGGCCACCCACCTGACGCACCAGGCGCTGCGCGACGCCCTCGGCCCGACGGCCGCCCAGGCCGGTTCGGAGAACCAGCCCGGCCGCTTCCGCTTCGACTTCGGCTCGCCGAACGCCGTTCCCGGCGCCGTGCTCACCGACGTCGAGCAGAAGATCAACGAGGTCCTCTCGCGCGAGCTGGAGGTCCACGCCGAGGTCATGCCGATCAACGAGGCCAAGCGCCAGGGCGCCATCGCCGAGTTCGGCGAGAAGTACGGCGAGCAGGTCCGCGTCGTCACCATCGGTGACTTCTCCAAGGAGCTGTGCGGCGGCACGCACGTCGGCAACACCGCCCAGCTGGGCCTGGTGAAGCTGCTCGGCGAGTCGTCCATCGGCTCCGGCGTGCGCCGCATCGAGGCCCTCGTCGGCGTCGACGCGTACAACTTCCTCGCCCGCGAGCACACGGTCGTCGCCCAGCTCCAGGAGCTGGTCAAGGGCCGCCCGGAGGAGCTGCCGGAGAAGATCTCCACCATGCTCGGCAAGCTGAAGGACGCCGAGAAGGAGATCGAGAAGTTCCGCGCGGAGAAGGTCCTCCAGGCCGCCGCCGGTCTCGTCGACTCCGCCCAGGACATCCGCGGCCTCGCCCTGGTCACGGGCCGGGTGCAGGACGGCACCGGCGCCGACGACCTGCGCAAGCTGGTCCTCGACGTGCGGGGCCGCATCCCGTCCGACCGTCCGGCCGTCGTCGCCCTGTTCACCACGGTCAACGGCAAGCCGCTCACGGTCATCGCCACCAACGAGGCCGCCCGCGAGCGCGGTCTCAAGGCCGGCGAGCTGGTCCGCACGGCCGCCAAGACCCTCGGCGGCGGTGGCGGCGGCAAGCCGGACGTCGCCCAGGGCGGCGGCCAGAACCCGGAGGCGGTCGGCGAGGCCATCGCCGCCGTCGAGCGGCTCGTGGTGGAGACGGCGTGACGATGCGCCGCGGCCGCCGTCTCGCGGTCGACGTCGGGGACGCCCGGATCGGGGTCGCCTCGTGCGACCCCGACGGGGTCCTCGCGACGCCGGTGGAGACCGTGCCGGGACGTGACGTCCCGGCCGCCCACCGGCGGCTCCGCCTGCTCGTCGAGGAGTACGAGCCCATCGAGGTCGTCGTGGGCCTGCCCCGCTCGCTCAGCGGGCGGGAGGGCCCGGCCGCGACCAAGGTGCGGGCCTTCGCCCGCGAGATGGCCAAGGGCATCGCCCCGGTGCCGGTCCGTCTCGTCGACGAGCGGATGACCACGGTCTCCGCGACCCAGGGGCTCCGCGCCTCCGGCGTGAAGGCCAAGAAGGGGCGGTCCGTGATCGACCAGGCCGCCGCTGTGATCATCCTTCAGAACGCTCTTGAGTCCGAACGGGTATCAGGTAATCCGCCCGGCGAGGGCGTCGAAGTGGTCATCTGATCGCGATACGGTAACGTTCCGCGCGATGCGGCGGTGTTCGAACAACTGCCGCACTACGTAGAGGCGGATCGTCCGGAAGCCTCGCGGCTGTTTGGGGATCGATGACTGAGTATGGCCGGGGCCCCGGCTCCGAACCGTGGCACCCCGGGGACCCGTTGTACGGGGACCAGGGGTGGGAAGGCCAGCAGCAGCAGTACCCGCATCCGCAGCAGGCGAGCCAGTACGGCCAGGGCGGCCACGGCTACGAGGACCCGTACGGCCAGGCAGGCCAGGGCCACCAGGGCGATCCGTACCAGCAGCAGGCTCAGCAGCAGTACTACCAGCAGCAACAGCAGCAGCCGCAGGGCTACGTGGACCCGCAGTACCAGCAGTACCAGCAGCAGGCGCAGCACCCGCAGCAGCAACAGCAGGCGCAGCCCCAGCAGCAGTACGGGGCCGGGTACCAGGGCGGCTACGACACGCCCGGGAACCTCGGACAACAGTACGAAGGCAACTGGGAGACCGGCCAGTCCTCGATGGCGTACGGCGCCCCGCAGGCCGATCCGTACGGCGGCCAGACCCCGGACCTCTACGGCACCCCCGAGGCCTACCCGCCGCCCCAACCCCCCGGCCGCCGCCGGACCCCGCCGGAGCCGGTGGTCGACTGGGCCCCGGAGGAAGAGGCGAGCCCGGAGCCGGAGGAGGAGAAGCACCCCTTCTTCACCGGCGAGGACGACTCCGACGGTCGCGACCGCAACCGCGACCACGGCGACGAGTACGACGAGTACGACGAGGAGCCGGCCGGCCGGGGCTCCCGCGGCGGCGACCGCGAACGCCGCAGCAAGGCCAAGAAGCGCAAGGGCAAGAACGGCATGGCCTGCCTCGTCGTCACGCTCGTCCTCGCGGGCGGCGTCGGCGGCATCGGCTACTTCGGCTACGAGTTCTGGCAGGGCCAGTTCGGCGCCGCCGAGGACTTCGCCGGCACCGGCACCGGCGAGGTCCAGGTCGAGATCCCGAAGGACGCCGGCGGCTACGAGATCGGCAACATCCTCAAGAAGGCGGGCGTCGTCAAGAGCGTCGACGCCTTCGTCTCCGCGCAGGGACGCAACCCCAAGGGCCTCTCGATCCAGGCCGGCGTCTACATGCTGAAGAAGGAGATGTCGGCCGAGAGCGCCGTCACGCTCATGCTCGACCCGGTGAGCCAGGCCAACTTCGTCATCCCCGAGGGCAAGCGGAACTCCTGGGTCTACGAGCAGCTCGACAAGCGCCTCGACCTCAAGGAGGGCACCACCAAGGAGGTCGCGCTCGCGAAGGCCGACTCCCTCGGACTGCCCGACTGGGCCAAGAACCACGCCGAGATCAAGGACCCGCTGGAGGGCTTCCTCTTCCCGGCGAGCTACCCCGTCGCCAAGGGCAGCAAGCCCGAGGACGCCCTGCGCAAGATGGTCTCCCGGGCGAACCAGGAGTACACGAAGCTGGACCTGGACGCGAAGGCGAAGGCCGTGGGCGTCAAGGGACCGTGGGAGCTCCTGACGGTCGCCAGCCTCGTGCAGGTCGAGGGCAAGTACAAGCACGACTTCGACAAGGTGGCGCGCGTCGTCTACAACCGCCTCCAGCCCGACAACGCGGAGACGGCGGGACGCCTGGAGTTCGACTCCACGGTGAACTACCTGAGGGGCACCAGCACCCTCGACGTGGGATCCGTCGAGGCCATGCGCAAGATCAAGGACCCGTACAACACCTACGCGTACGACGTGAAGGGCCTCGTCCCCGGTCCCATCAGCAACCCCGGCATCGAGGCGCTGAACTCGGCGATGTCTCCCGCCGACGGCCCGTGGTACTACTTCGTGTCGATCAACGAGAACAAGACCGTCTTCTCCGTGACCCTCAAGGAACACAACCGGAACGTCGCGGAGTACGAGAAGGAACGGAAGTCGGGACAGTGAGCAGGCAGCACCGCGCGGCCGTCCTCGGTTCGCCGATCGCGCACTCGCTCTCCCCGGTGCTGCACCGGGCCGCCTACGCCGAGCTCGGCCTCGACGACTGGTCGTACGAGCGGTTCGAGGTCGACGAGGCGGCACTGCCCGGGTTCGTCGCCCAGCTGGACGGCACGTGGGCGGGCCTGTCGCTGACCATGCCGCTGAAGCGGGCGGTCATCCCGCTGCTCGACGAGATCAGCGACACGGCCGCCGCCGTGGAGGCCGTCAACACGGTCGTCCTCCGGGAGGACGGCCGGCGTATCGGGGACAACACCGACATCCCCGGCATGATCGCCGCCCTGGGCGAGCGGGGCGTCGAGAAGGTGGAGTCGGCGGCGGTCCTCGGCGCCGGCGCCACGGCGTCCTCCGCGCTCGCCGCGCTCGCCCGGATCTGCGTCGGCCCCGTCACCGCCTACGTGCGGAGCGAGGCCCGGGCCGAGGAGATGCGCGGCTGGGGCGAGCGGCTCGGCGTGGAGGTCCGTACCGAGGACTGGGAGCGCGCGGCCGAGGCCTTCGCGTCCCCGCTGGTCGTCGCCACGACCCCGGCCGGCACCACCAACGCGCTGGCCGCCGCGGTCCCCGAACGCCCCGGCACCCTCTTCGACGTCCTCTACGACCCCTGGCCGACCGCCCTCGCGGCGGCCTGGTCCGAGCGCGGCGGCAAGGTCGTCGGAGGCCTCGACCTCCTCGTCCACCAGGCCGTGCTCCAGGTCGAGCAGATGACGGGCCGCGCGCCCGCCCCGCTCGCGGCGATGCGGGCGGCGGGGGAGCGGGCGCTGGCCGCCCGGTAGGCTGCACCGCGACGCCGAGCGGATCACGGGGGAGTGCGGCGAGCATGGCTGAGTCACTGACGCTCGCGTCCAGGTGGGACGTGGCGTTCGACGTCGTGAACTTCTTCAGGCTGGTGGTCTTCGGCCACCTGCCCGAATGGCTGCGCTCCCCGCTGATCGCGGCCGGCTCCACCCTCGCCGTCCACGCCGGTCTCGGATGGCTGCGGACCCGCTTCGGCGAGGCGCGGGACGACGAGCGGCCTGTCCGGGAATACGACGCCCCCGTCCGATAGCTGGACGGGAGGGCGGGTTCGTCCCCGGGACGTGAAAGGATCGGGGCGGCGGGCCAGGGCCGCGCACCCGGCCGCGTCGTCGCAGTGCCCAGGCGCGAGCATGAGGAGCATCGTTGAGCAGGTTGCGTTGGCTGACCGCTGGGGAATCCCACGGACCCGCGCTGGTCGCGACGCTGGAGGGTCTTCCCGCCGGCGTCCCGGTCACCACTGGGATGGTGGCGGACCACCTCGCGCGGCGACGCCTCGGCTATGGGCGTGGCGCCCGGATGAAGTTCGAGCAGGACGAGGTCACCTTCCTCGGCGGCGTCCGCCACGGACTCTCGCTCGGCTCCCCGATCGCCGTCATGGTCGGGAACACCGAGTGGCCCAAGTGGGAGAAGGTCATGTCGGCCGACCCGGTCGACCCGTCGGAGCTCAAGGAGACGGGCCGCAACGCGCCCCTGACCCGGCCCCGGCCCGGCCACGCCGACCTCGCCGGCATGCAGAAGTACGGCTTCGACGAGGCCCGGCCGATCCTGGAGCGCGCCAGCGCCCGGGAGACCGCCGCCCGCGTCGCCCTCGGTGCCGTCGCCCGGTCCTTCATCAAGGAGGCCGCCGGCATCGAGATCGTCTCGCACGTCGTCGAGCTGGCCGCCGCCAAGGCGCCGTACGGCCTCTACCCGACCCCCGGCGACGTCGAGCGGCTCGACGCCGACCCGGTCCGCTGCCTCGACGCCGACGCGTCGAAGGCGATGGTGGCCGAGATCGACCAGGCCCACAAGGACGGCGACACCCTCGGCGGCGTCGTCGAGGTCCTCGCCTACGGCGTGCCCGTCGGCCTCGGCTCGCACGTCCACTGGGACCGGCGTCTCGACGCCCGCCTGGCCGCCGCGCTCATGGGCATCCAGGCCATCAAGGGCGTCGAGGTCGGCGACGGCTTCGACCTCGCCCGCGTGCCCGGCTCGAAGGCGCACGACGAGATCGTCCGCACCGAGGACGGCATCAAGCGGACCTCCGGCCGCTCCGGCGGCACCGAGGGCGGCCTGACCACCGGCGAGCTGCTGCGCGTCCGCGCCGCGATGAAGCCCATCGCGACCGTGCCGCGCGCGCTCGCCACCATCGACGTCGCCACCGGCGAGGTCGCGGCCGCCCACCACCAGCGCTCCGACGTGTGCGCCGTCCCCGCCGCCGGCATCGTCGCCGAGGCCATGGTCGCGCTCGTCCTCGCCGACGCGGTCGTCGAGAAGTTCGGCGGCGACAGCGTCCCCGAGACCCGCCGCAACGTGCAGTCGTACCTCGACAACCTGCACATCCGGTGACCGGCGGTCCCCTGATCGTCCTCGTCGGGCCCATGGGCTCCGGCAAGTCCACGGTGGGCGCGCTCCTGGCCGAGAGGCTGGGCGCGCCCTACCGGGACACCGACGCCGACATCGTCGCCGCCGAGGGACGCGAGATCTCCGACATCTTCGTCGAGGACGGCGAGGAGCGCTTCCGCGCCCTCGAACGGGCCGCGGTCGCCGCGGCCGTCGCCGAGCACGAGGGCGTCCTCGCCCTCGGCGGCGGCGCCATCCTCGACGAAGGCACCCGCGCCCTGCTGGCCGGGCAGCCCGTCGCGTACCTCTCGATGGACGTCGACGAGGCGGTCCGCCGCGTCGGCCTCAACACCGCGCGGCCGCTGCTCGCCGTCAACCCGCGCCGCCAGTGGCGCGAGCTGATGGAGGCGCGCCGCCACCTGTACACCGAAGTAGCCCGGGTCGTCGTCGCCACCGACGACCGCACCCCCGAAGAGGTCGCGGACGCGGTCCTCTCGGCACTGGATCTGAAGAAGGACGCATGACGGACCAGGAAACGACCCGCATCCACGTCGCGGGCAGCGCGGGCACCGATGCGTACGACGTGCTGGTCGGCCGGCAGCTGCTCGGCGAGCTCCCCGCGCTGATCGGCCCCCAGGCCAAGCGGGTCGCCGTGATCCACCCGGAGGCGCTCGCCGACACCGGCGAGGCGCTCCGCGCCGACCTCGCCGACCAGGGCTACGAGGCCGTCGCCATCCAGGTGCCGAACGCCGAGGAGGCGAAGACCGCCGAGGTCGCCGCCTACTGCTGGAAGGCGCTCGGCCAGACCGGCTTCACCCGCAGCGACGTCGTCGTCGGCGTCGGCGGCGGCGCCACCACGGACCTGGCCGGCTTCGTGGCCGCGACCTGGCTGCGCGGGGTGCGCTGGATCGCCGTGCCGACCACCGTCCTCGCCATGGTCGACGCGGCCGTCGGCGGCAAGACGGGCATCAACACCGCCGAGGGCAAGAACCTCGTCGGCGCCTTCCACCCGCCGGCCGGCGTCCTCTGCGACCTCGCCGCGCTGGACTCGCTGCCGGTGCACGACTACGTCAGCGGTCTCGCGGAGATCATCAAGGCCGGCTTCATCGTCGATCCGGTGATCCTCGACCTCATCGAGGAGGACCCGCAGGCCGCCCGCACCCCGGCAGGTCCGCACACCGCCGAGCTGCTCGTCCGCTCGATCAAGGTCAAGGCCGAGGTCGTCTCCGGCGACCTCAAGGAGTCCGGCCGCCGGGAGATCCTCAACTACGGCCACACCCTCGCCCACGCCATCGAGAAGAACGAGCGGTACAAGTGGCGCCACGGCGCCGCCGTCTCCGTCGGCATGGTCTTCGCCGCCGAGCTCGGCCGACTGGCCGGGCGCCTCGACGACGCCACCGCCGACCGGCACCGCGCGATCCTGGAGTCCGTCGGCCTGCCGCTCACCTACCGCGGTGACCAGTGGCCCAAGCTCCTGGAGACGATGCGGGTCGACAAGAAGTCCCGCGGCGACCTGCTCCGCTTCATCGTGCTCGACGGGATCGGCAAGCCGACCGTCCTGGAGGGCCCGGACCCGGCGGTGCTGATCGCGGCGTACGGCGAGGTGTCGGCGTGAGCGAGGCTCGCCCGGTCCTCGTGCTGAACGGCCCGAACCTCGGCCGGCTCGGCTCCCGCGAGCCCGACATCTACGGCGCCACCTCGTACAAGGGGCTCGTCGAGTCCTGCCGGACGCTCGGCGCGGAGCTCGGCTTCGACGTCGACGTCCGGGAGACCAACGACGAGGGCGAGATGATCCGCTGGCTCCACGAGGCGGCGGACGGCTCGATCCCGGTCGTGATCAACCCCGGCGCGTTCACGCACTACTCGTACGGGATGCGGGACGCGGCCGCCCAGCGGACCGCGCCCCTGATCGAGGTGCACATCTCGAACCCGTACGCCCGCGAGGAGTTCCGGCACACCTCGGTCATCGCGGCCGTGGCGACCGGGACGGTGGCCGGCTTCGGAATCGGCTCCTACCGGCTCGCCCTCAGGGCGCTCGCCGAGGAACTCGCCGGCTGACGGGGCACCAGAAGGCGTTCCCGGCCGTTGCCCTTGTGGGGGCCGGGGACGGTAACGTTCCGGCGTCCACGGTTACCAGAGGCCGACAGGCGTACGAGACGGAGTGGCACCGGATGCAGCACGCAGTGGGGGGTCCGCTGCCACCGCCCGAACGGCCGGGGCAGACGCCCGACCCCGTTCGGGGACCAGGAGCCGGCGCGGGCGGTGGCGCCCAGGGCGCGCATCCGCCCGTCCCGCCGACGCCTCCCCAGGGCACCCCGTACCCGGGCCACCCGTCCGGTCCGGCGCCGACCGGAGGGCCGCTGCCGGTCGGGCCCCCGCCCGCCGCACCGCCCGCGGGACCGCCGTCCGCCGCGCCCCGGCTCGGGGTGCACCGGACCGTCCAGGCGGGCGCTCCCCGGCATCCGCAGGGGCCGCCGCCGCACGCGGCACCCGGAGCGCCGCCGTCCGGCCCCGCGGGGCCGGGGTGGGGCGGGCACGGGGCCGTACCGCAGCACGGGGCGCCGCAGGGGCAGACCGCGTCGCCCTACCCGGCCGCGCCGCAGCGGGCGGACCTGACCGGGCACGTGCCGCTGCCGCCCGTGGGGGCGCCGCCGGCGCCCGCCGCCGAGCACGGCGGGACCGGCACGGCCACGCTCGCGGTGCTGCTGATCGGGCCCGCCGGGGCCGGCAAGACGACCGTCGCGCGGCACTGGGCGCAGCGCCGCCGGGTGCCCACGGCGCACATCAGCCTCGACGACGTCCGAGAGTGGGTCTGCTCCGGCTTCGCCGACCCGCAGTCGGGCTGGAACGACCACTCCGAGGCCCAGTACCGCCTCGCCCGCCGCACCTGCGGCTTCGCCGCGCGCAACTTCCTCGCCAACGGGATCTCCTGCATCGTCGACGACGCCGTCTTCCCCGACCGGCCCGTCGTCGGCCTCGGCGGGTGGAAGCGCCACGTCGGCCCCGGCCTGCTCCCGGTGGTCCTGCTGCCCGGCCTGGAGATCGTCCTGGAGCGCAACGCGGAGCGCAGCGGCAACCGGCGCCTCTCGGACGAGGAGGTCGCCGCCATCCACGGCCGGATGGCCGGCTGGTACGGCTCGGGGCTGCCGATCATCGACAACTCCACGTACGACGTCGAGACCACCGCCCGCGTCCTCGACGACGTCCTGGCCCGCGCGATAGCGAGTCCGCCCACCTGGTGACCCGGCGGCGGGCCGGCACGCCCGGTCGGCCGCGCAGAACAGGCCGCCGCGGCGCGGTGCTCGTAGGCTCGGAGCATGTCAGAGGTGTATGCGGACCGCCGTGTACGGCTGCGCGACCGGTGCGCGGCCGCGGGCAGCCCGGCGGCCCTGGTCTCCCGCCCCGCCAACGTGCGCTACCTCGCGGGTGGTTCCCCGCCCGGCGCGGTGCTGCTCGTGGGCCCGGAGCCGGACACGGACGTCCTGCTCCGCCCCGTCGCGCCCGGCGGCGAACCGGCCGACGGGCGGCTCGACGAGCTGCTCAGACAGCAGGTCGTGCCCGCGGGCGACGGCGACCCGGCGGTCGCGGCCGTCGACCTGGCCCGCCGGGCCGGCGCGGACGCCCTCGCCGTCGAGGAGCACGACCTGACGGTGGCCAGGCACCGCGCCATGGGCTCCGTCGCGCCCGGACTGCGCCTCGCCGACCTCGCGTTGGCCGTCGAGCAGCTCAGGATCGTCAAGGACGAGGACGAGATCGCCTGCCTCCGGATCGCCGCCGAGATCGCCGACCAGGCCCTCGGCGAGCTCCTGGAGTCGATCCTGGTGGGCCGGACCGAGCGCCACCTCGCCCTGGAGCTGGAGCGCCGGCTCGTCGACCACGGGGCCGACGGCGCCGCCTTCCCCACCTCGGTCGCCACCGGCCCGCACTCCGGGCGCCGCGGGCACCGGCCGACCGACCGCCGCGTCGAGGAAGGGGATTTCCTCTCCGTCTGCCTCGGCGCCGACTACCGCGGCTACCGGTGCGAGATCGGCCGCACCTTCGTCATCGGCACCACCCCCGCCGACTGGCAGATCGAGCTGTACGAGCTCGTCTTCGCCGCTCAGCGCGCCGGACGGGAGTCCCTCGCACCCGGCGCCGAGTACCGGGACGTGGACCGGGCGGCCCGGCAGATCCTGGACTCGGCGGGCCACGCGGAGGCCACCGCGCCGCTCACCGGGCACGGGGTGGGGCTCGAAATCGACGAGGACCCGCAGCTCTCACCCTCGGCCATGGGTAAACTGGACGCTTGTGTGCCGGTCACCGTCGAACCGGGGGTCCACCTCCCGGGCCGGGGCGGGGTCCGGATCGATGACACGCTCGTCGTGCGCCAGGAGGCGGACGGCGGACCCGAGCTACTCACCATCACGACCAAGGAGCTGCTCGCGCTGTAAAGGCGCGTACGCCTCCCAGGTCCCACGTCAGTCCAGGAGATTCCGCAACCGTGGCTTCCACGAACGACCTCAAGAACGGCATGGTGCTCAAGCTCGAAGGCGGCCAGCTCTGGTCCGTCGTCGAGTTCCAGCACGTCAAGCCCGGCAAGGGCCCGGCCTTCGTGCGCACCAAGCTCAAGAACGTGCTGTCCGGCAAGGTCGTCGACAAGACCTTCAACGCGGGCGTCAAGGTCGAGACGGCCACCATCGACCGCCGCGACATGCAGTTCTCCTACATGGACGGCGACTACTTCGTCTTCATGGACGAGGAGACCTACGACCAGCTGCACGTCGACCGCAAGGCCGTCGGCGACGCCGCCAACTTCCTCATCGAGGGCTTCAGCGCCTCCGTCGCGCAGCACGAGGGCGAGGTGCTCTACGTCGAGCTCCCGGCCGCCGTCGTCCTGACGATCCAGCACACCGACCCGGGCGTCCAGGGCGACCGCTCCACCGGTGGCACCAAGCCCGCCACCCTGGAGACCGGCCACGAGATCCAGGTCCCGCTCTTCATCACCACCGGTGAGAAGATCAAGGTCGACACCCGCACCAGCGACTACCTCGGCCGGGTGAACAGCTAACCGTGGCCGCTCGGAGCAAGGCGCGCAAGCGCGCCTTCCAGATCCTCTTCGAGGCCGACCAGCGCGGTGCCTCCGTCCAGGAGGTTCTCGCGGACCAGGTCCGGCACGCGCGGTCGGACGACCGCCAGCCGCCGGTCAGCGACTTCACCATGCAGCTGGTCGAGGGGTACGCGGCCCACGTGGCGCGGATCGACGAGCTCATCGCGACCTACGCGGTGGACTGGGACCTCGACCGGATGCCCGTCGCCGACCGGAACATCGTGCGCCTCGGTGCGTACGAGGTGATCTGGGAGGACGGCACGCCGGACGCGGTCGCGATCGACGAGGCGGTGCAGCTCGCCAAGGAGTTCTCCACCGAGGAGTCCCCGACCTTCGTCAACGGCCTGCTGGCGCGCTTCAAGGACCTGAAGCCGCGTCTGCGCCGCGACGCGGACGACTGAGTCCCGCGCAGGACGGCCACCCACGCCGAAGGGCCCGCAGCACACGCGCTGCGGGCCCTTCGGCGTTTCCCGGGCGGGTTACGGCTTCCTGGCTGCTCCGGGCGCCGTTGCAGGCCGCGTACGAGGCCGCGCGGGCCGTGCGGCGTCCTCGCGGTGCTCCTGCGGCCGTTCAGGGCTCTCCCCGGCGTTCAGGGCTCTCCCCGGGCGCTCGCGTACGGCCGGGGGAACGCCGAGGGCCCGTGGACGTCCGATGACGTCCACGGGCCCGGCGGTACGTTTCTGCTGTGCCCTCGTAAGGGGTCAGTTGTCCTCGTGGGCGACCGCGCGGCGCGCGTCCGCGTCCAGCACGCCCCAGCTGATCAGCTGCTCGGTGAGGACCGAGGGGGACTGGTCGTAGATGACGGCGAGCGTGCGCAGGTCGTCCTGGCGGATCGACAGCACCTTGCCGTTGTAGTCGCCGCGCTGCGACTGGATCGTCGCCGCGTAGCGCTGCAGAGGGCCGGCCTTCTCCTGGGGGACGTGCGCCAGGCGCTCCAGGTCGAGGACCAGCTTCGGCGGCGGCTCGGCCGCCCCGCCGGGGGTCGTGCCCGGCAGGAGCTCCTGCACCGGCACCCCGTAGAAATCGGCCAGCTCGGCAAGGCGCTGCACGGTCACCGCACGGTCACCGCGCTCGTACGAGCCGACCACGACGGCCTTCCAGCGGCCCTGGGACTTCTCCTCCACCCCGTGGAGGGACAGACCCTGCTGGGTGCGGATGGCACGGAGTTTGGCCCCGAGCTGCTTTGCGTATTCGCTGGACATAACGCTCCCGGACGCTGTGACGACATGCGGCTGCGCCGCGCGGCTGGTAACTCACTGTGAGGTTACGCAGCGTTACTCTTTCCCGTCAAGCCGAATGGTCCGTACCGCCTCCTCCCGGGGGACGGCGCACGGAGTGGCGCGCCGGGGTGCGCGTCGTACACCCGTCCACCCCTGGTAAAGTGAACGGCGCAATTCCGACGTCCTTTAAGAACCGTCCCGTGAGGCGGAGAAGGAGGTCCGTTTTCCATGGACACCCAGCAGCAGTACGGCGATGACGCCCGGCCCGTCCTCGAGGCCCCCGACATCGCGCGGGTCCTGACCCGCATCGCCC
Source organism: Streptomyces sp. NPDC093089 (assembly GCF_044754405.1). Taxonomy (NCBI): domain Bacteria; kingdom Bacillati; phylum Actinomycetota; class Actinomycetes; order Kitasatosporales; family Streptomycetaceae; genus Streptomyces; species Streptomyces sp. NPDC093089. The sequence continues at coordinate 115,052 of NZ_JBIVPA010000007.1, read as the reverse complement.
ACGAGATCGTCGAGCGCGCCAAGGGCGCGGACGACGTGGTCCTCCTCGGCATTCCCACCCGCGGCGTCTTCCTCGCCCGCCGGCTCGCCGAGAAGCTCGAGTCGATCACCGGTGCGAAGATCCCGGTCGGCTCCCTCGACATCACCATGTACCGGGACGACCTCCGGCTGAAGCCCGCCCGCGCCATCGGCCGCACCGAGATCCCCGGTGACGGCGTCGACGGCCGCCTCGTCGTCCTCGTCGACGACGTGCTCTTCTCCGGACGCACCATCCGCGCCGCCCTCGACGCCCTCGGCGACATCGGCCGCCCGCGCGCCGTCCAGCTCGCGGTCCTCGTCGACCGCGGCCACCGCGAACTTCCGATCCGCGCCGACTACGTCGGCAAGAACCTCCCCACGTCGCTGCGGGAGACGGTCAAGGTCCAGCTCGCCGAGGAGGACGGTCGCGACACCGTGCTGCTCGGCACCAGGCCCGCCTCCTAGCCGGACCGGCTTCCCCGCGGGGCCCGGGGCACACCCCTGCGCCCCCGCATGTCCGCACACCTCCCCACCACGGAGAGACACCCCGATGATGCGTCACCTCATCTCGGCCGCCGACCTCACCCGCGACGACGCCGTCCAGATCCTCGACACCGCCGAAGAGATGGCCCGGGTGGCCGACCGGCCCATCAAGAAGCTGCCGACCCTGCGCGGCCGGACCATCTGCAACCTGTTCTTCGAGGACTCCACCCGCACCCGGATCTCCTTCGAGGCCGCCGAGAAGCGCCTCTCCGCCGACGTCATCAACTTCGCGGCCAAGGGCTCCAGCGTCTCCAAGGGCGAGTCCCTCAAGGACACCGCGCAGACCCTGGAGGCCATGGGCGTCGACGCGGTCGTCATCCGGCACGGCGCCTCCGGAGCCCCGTACCGCCTCGCCACCTCCGGCTGGATCGACGCCCCCGTCATCAACGCCGGCGACGGCACCCACCAGCACCCCACCCAGGCCCTGCTCGACGCCTTCACCATGCGCCGCCGCCTCGTCGGCCGCGACGCCGGCCTCGGCCGGGACCTCGCCGGCAAGCGCATCACCCTCGTGGGCGACGTCCTGCACAGCCGGGTCGCCCGCTCCAACGTCGACCTGCTGCACACCCTCGGCGCCGAGGTCACCCTGGTGGCCCCGCCCACCCTGGTCCCCGTCGGCGTCGAGACCTGGCCCTGCGAGGTGTCGTACGACCTCGACGGCGTGCTGCCGAAGTCCGACGCGGTGATGATGCTTCGTGTGCAGCGCGAGCGGATGAACGCCGCCTTCTTCCCGACCGAGCGCGAGTACTCGCGCCGCTACGGGCTCGACGGGGAGCGGATGGCGAAGATGCCCGAACACGCCATCGTCATGCACCCCGGCCCGATGGTCCGCGGCATGGAGATCACCGCCGAGGTCGCCGACTCCGACCGCTGCACGGTCGTCGAGCAGGTCGCCAACGGCGTCTCCGTCCGGATGGCCGTCCTCTACCTGCTTCTGGGCGGCAACGAGTCCGCCGTCAGCCACACCCGTACCGAGGAGAGCAAGTAACCATGAGCAAGATCCTTATCCGCGGTGCGAAGGTCCTCGGCGGCGACATCCAGGACGTCCTCGTCGACGGCGAGACCATCGCCGAGGTCGGCACCGGCCCCTCCGCCGAGGGCGCGACCGTGATCGAGGCCGACGGCCAGATCCTGCTGCCCGGCCTGGTCGACCTCCACACCCACCTGCGCGAGCCCGGCCGCGAGGACTCCGAGACCGTCCTCACCGGCACCCGCGCCGCCGCCTCCGGCGGCTACACCGCCGTCTTCGCCATGGCCAACACCCACCCGGTCGCCGACACCGCCGGTGTCGTCGAGCAGGTCTACCGGCTCGGCAAGGAGTCCGGCTACTGCGACGTGCAGCCCATCGGCGCCGTCACCGTCGGCCTCGAAGGCAAGAAGCTCGCCGAGCTCGGCGCCATGCACGACTCCGCCGCCGGCGTCACCGTCTTCTCCGACGACGGCAAGTGCGTCGACGACGCCGTGATCATGCGCCGCGCCCTGGAGTACGTGAAGGCCTTCGACGGCGTCGTCGCCCAGCACGCCCAGGAGCCCCGCCTCACCGAGGGCGCCCAGATGAACGAGGGCGTCGTCTCCGCCGAACTCGGACTCGGCGGCTGGCCCGCCGTCGCCGAGGAGTCGATCATCGCCCGCGACGTCCTCCTCGCCGAGCACGTCGGCTCCCGCGTCCACATCTGCCACCTCTCCACCGCCGGCTCCGTCGAGATCGTCCGCTGGGCCAAGTCCCGCGGCATCGACGTCACCGCCGAGGTCACCCCGCACCACCTCCTCCTCACGGACGAGCTGGTCCGCTCGTACAACCCGGTCTACAAGGTCAACCCGCCGCTGCGCACCGAGAAGGACGTCCTCGCCCTGCGCGAGGCGCTGGCCGACGGCACGATCGACATCGTCGCCACCGACCACGCCCCGCACCCGCACGAGGACAAGGACTGCGAGTGGGCCGCGGCCGCCATGGGCATGGTCGGCCTGGAGACCGCGCTCTCCGTCGTCCAGCAGACGATGGTCGAGACCGGCCTCCTCGACTGGGCCGGCGTCGCCGACCGCATGTCCTTCGCACCCGCCCGCATCGGACGGGCCTCCGGCCACGGACGACCCGTCTCGGCTGGTGAGCCCGCGAACCTGACGCTGGTCGATCCGGCATACCGTGGTGTCGTGGACCCCGCGGACTTCGCCTCCCGCAGCCGCAACACCCCCTACGAGGGTCGTGAGCTGCCGGGACGCGTCACCCACACCTTCCTGCGGGGCCGGGCAACGGTCGTGGACGGGAAGCTGGCGTGACACCACTCATCGCAATCGCCGCACAGGCGGCAGACCAGAAGTCGGCGGAGGTGACCGACTGGGCCGGCAGGATCGGCTGGGTCGTCGGCCTGCTGCTCTTCGTCGCCTTCGTCTACTGGCTGATGCGCCAGGGATGGAAGTGGCGCGGCAGCCTCCAGTCGGACCTTCCCGAGCTGCCCACCGCGCCGCAGGAGCCCGGTGCGGCGAGACTGACCCTCAGCGGGCGCTACCACGGGTCCACCACCGCCGGGCAGTGGCTCGACCGGATCGTCGCCCACGGCCTCGGCACCCGCAGCCGGGTCGAGCTCACGCTCACCGACGCCGGGATCGAGGTCGTACGCCCCGGGGCGAACGACTTCTTCGTCCCGGCCGACGCCCTGCGCGAGGCACGCCTCGACAAGGGCATCGCCGGCAAGGTCCTCGCCGAGGGCGGCCTGCTGATCGTCACCTGGGCGCACGGCGACAAACTGCTCGACTCCGGCTTCCGCTCCGACCGGGCGGCCGAGCACACCGCCTGGGTCGAAGCCGTCAACTCCATGAACCACACCATCACGACGGAAGGCATCGCACGATGACGACCTCCACCAGGGGAGCCGCCAAGACTCCCGCCGTACTCGTCCTGGAGGACGGCCGCATCTTCCGCGGCCGCGCCTACGGGGCCGTGGGGGAGACCTTCGGCGAGGCCGTGTTCTCCACCGGCATGACCGGCTACCAGGAGACCCTCACCGACCCGTCGTACCACCGCCAGGTCGTGGTCATGACCGCCCCGCACGTCGGCAACACCGGCGTCAACGACGAGGACCCCGAGTCCGGCCGCATCTGGGTCTCCGGCTACGTCGTCCGCGACCCCGCCCGCGTCTCCTCCAACTGGCGCGCCCAGCGCTCGCTGGACGAGGAGCTGGAGCGCCAGGGCGTCGTCGGCATCTCCGGCATCGACACCCGCGCCCTCACCCGCCACCTGCGCGAGCGCGGCGCCATGCGCGTCGGCATCTTCTCCGGCGACGCCTGGACCGGCGTCCGCGACGAGGCCCTCCTCGCCAAGGTGCAGGAGCAGCCCCAGATGAAGGGCGCGAACCTCTCCGCCGAGGTCGCCACCAAGGAGACGTACGTCGTCCCCGCGATCGGCACGAAGAAGTTCACCGTCGCCGCCGTCGACCTCGGCATCAAGGGCATGACCCCGCACCGGATGGCCGAGCGCGGCATCGAGGTCCACGTGCTGCCCGCCACCGCCACCGCCGAGGACATCTACGCGGTGAACCCGGACGGCGTCTTCTTCTCCAACGGCCCCGGCGACCCGGCCACGGCCGACGGTCCCGTCGCCGTCATGCGCGCCGTCCTGGAGCGGAGGACCCCTCTCTTCGGCATCTGCTTCGGCAACCAGATCCTCGGTCGCGCCCTCGGCTTCGGCACCTACAAGCTGAAGTACGGCCACCGCGGCATCAACCAGCCGGTCCAGGACCGCACCACCGGCAAGGTCGAGGTCACCGCGCACAACCACGGCTTCGCCGTCGACGCGCCCCTCGACCGGATCTCCGACACCCCCTTCGGGCGCGCCGAGGTCTCCCACGTGTGCCTGAACGACGACGTGGTGGAAGGCCTCCAGCTGCTCGACCAGCCGGCCTTCTCCGTCCAGTACCACCCCGAGGCGGCCGCGGGCCCGCACGACGCCGCGTACCTCTTCGACCGCTTCGTATCCCTCATGGAGGCCGAGCGTGCCTAAGCGCACCGATATCCAGTCCGTCCTGGTCATCGGCTCCGGCCCGATCGTCATCGGCCAGGCCGCCGAGTTCGACTACTCCGGCACCCAGGCCTGCCGCATCCTCAAGGCCGAGGGCCTGCGGGTCATCCTGGTCAACTCCAACCCGGCCACGATCATGACCGACCCGGAGATCGCCGACGCCACCTACGTCGAGCCGATCACCCCCGAGTTCGTCGAGAAGATCATCGCCAAGGAGCGCCCCGACGCCCTCCTGCCCACCCTCGGCGGCCAGACCGCGCTCAACACCGCGATCTCCATGCACGAGCAGGGCGTCCTGGAGAAGTACGGCGTCGAGCTCATCGGCGCCAACGTCGAGGCCATCAACAAGGGCGAGGACCGCGACCTCTTCAAGGGCGTCGTCGAGGCCGTCAAGGCCAAGATCGGCTACGGCGAGTCCGCCCGCTCGGTCATCTGCCACTCCATGGACGACGTCCTCAAGGGCGTCGAGACGCTCGGCGGCTACCCCGTCGTCGTCCGCCCCTCCTTCACCATGGGCGGCGCCGGCTCCGGCTTCGCCCACGACGAGGACGAGCTGCGCCGCATCGCCGGCCAGGGCCTCACGCTCTCCCCGACCACCGAGGTGCTCCTGGAGGAGTCCATCCTCGGCTGGAAGGAGTACGAGCTGGAGCTGATGCGCGACAAGGCCGACAACGTCGTGGTCGTCTGCTCCATCGAGAACTTCGACCCGATGGGCGTCCACACCGGTGACTCGATCACCGTCGCCCCGGCGATGACCCTCACCGACCGCGAGTACCAGCGGCTCCGCGACATCGGCATCGCGATCATCCGCGAGGTCGGCGTCGACACCGGCGGCTGCAACATCCAGTTCGCGATCGACCCGGTCGACGGCCGGATCATCGTCATCGAGATGAACCCGCGCGTCTCCCGCTCCTCCGCGCTCGCCTCCAAGGCGACCGGCTTCCCGATCGCCAAGATCGCGGCCCGTCTCGCCGTCGGCTACACGCTGGACGAGATCCCGAACGACATCACGGAGAAGACCCCGGCGTCCTTCGAGCCCACGCTCGACTACGTCGTCGTCAAGGCCCCGCGCTTCGCCTTCGAGAAGTTCCCGCAGGCCGACTCCACCCTCACCACGACCATGAAGTCGGTCGGCGAGGCCATGGCCATCGGCCGCAACTTCACCGAGGCCCTCCAGAAGGCCCTGCGCTCCCTGGAGAAGAAGGGCTCGCAGTTCACCTTCGTCGGCGAGCCCGGCGACAAGGCCGAGCTGCTGCGCGAGTCGGTCCGCCCGACCGACGGCCGCATCAACACCGTCATGCAGGCCATCCGCGCCGGCGCCACCCCGCAGGAGGTCTTCGACGCCACGAAGATCGACCCGTGGTTCGTCGACCAGCTCTTCCTGATCAAGGAGATCGCCGACGAGCTGGCCGCCGCCGAGAAGCTGGAGCCCGAGCTCCTCGCCGAGGCCAAGCGCCACGGCTTCTCCGACGCCCAGATCGCCGACATCCGCGGCCTGCGCGAGGACGTCGTCCGCGAGGTCCGGCACGCCCTCGGCGTCCGCCCGGTCTACAAGACGGTCGACACCTGCGCCGCCGAGTTCGCTGCCAAGACCCCGTACTTCTACTCCTCGTACGACGAGGAGAGCGAGGTCGCGCCGCGCACCAAGCCCGCCGTGATCATCCTGGGCTCCGGCCCGAACCGCATCGGCCAGGGCATCGAGTTCGACTACTCCTGCGTCCACGCCTCCTTCGCGCTGAGCGACGCCGGCTACGAGACCGTGATGGTCAACTGCAACCCGGAGACCGTCTCGACGGACTACGACACCTCCGACCGCCTGTACTTCGAGCCGCTGACGCTCGAGGACGTGCTGGAGATCGTCCACGCCGAGACCCTCGCCGGCCCCGTCGCCGGTGTCGTCGTCCAGCTCGGCGGCCAGACCCCGCTGGGTCTGTCCCAGGCGCTCAAGGACAACGGCGTGCCGGTCGTCGGCACCTCCCCGGAGGCCATCCACGCCGCCGAGGACCGCGGCGCCTTCGGCCGCGTCCTCGCCGAGGCCGGCCTCCCGGCCCCGAAGCACGGCACCGCGACCACGTTCTCCGAGGCGAAGGCCATCGCCGACGAGATCGGCTACCCCGTCCTCGTGCGCCCGTCGTACGTGCTCGGCGGCCGCGGCATGGAGATCGTGTACGACGAGACCCGCCTCGAGTCGTACATCGCCGAGTCCACCGAGATCAGCCCCACCCGGCCGGTCCTGGTCGACCGCTTCCTCGACGACGCCATCGAGATCGACGTGGACGCGCTCTACGACGGCCAGGAGCTCTACCTCGGCGGCGTCATGGAGCACATCGAGGAGGCCGGCATCCACTCCGGCGACTCGGCCTGCGCCCTGCCCCCGATCACCCTCGGCGGCTTCGACATCAAGCGGCTGCGCGCCTCCACCGAGGCCATCGCCAAGGGCGTCGGCGTCCGCGGCCTGATCAACATCCAGTTCGCCATGGCCGGCGACATCCTCTACGTCCTGGAGGCCAACCCGCGCGCCTCCCGGACCGTCCCCTTCACCTCGAAGGCGACCGCCGTGCCGCTCGCGAAGGCCGCCGCCCGCATCTCGCTGGGCGCCACCATCGCCGAGCTGCGCGCCGAGGGCCTGCTGCCGAAGACCGGCGACGGCGGCACCCTGCCGATCGACGCGCCGATCTCCGTCAAGGAGGCCGTGATGCCGTGGAGCCGCTTCCGCGACATCCACGGGCGCGGCGTCGACACCGTCCTCGGCCCGGAGATGCGCTCCACCGGCGAGGTCATGGGCATCGACGCGGTCTTCGGCACGGCGTACGCCAAGTCGCAGGCCGGCGCCTACGGCCCGCTGCCCACCAAGGGCCGCGCGTTCATCTCCGTCGCCAACCGCGACAAGCGCTCGATGATCTTCCCGGCCCGCGAGCTCGTCGCCCACGGCTTCGAGCTGCTCGCCACCTCCGGCACCGCCGAGGTCCTCAAGCGCAACGGCATCAACGCGACGGTCGTGCGCAAGCTCAGCGAGGGCGAGGGCCCGAACGGCGAGAAGACGATCGTCCAGCTCATCCACGACGGCCAGGTCGACCTGATCGTCAACACCCCGTACGGCACCGGCGGCCGCCTCGACGGCTACGAGATCCGTACGGCCGCGGTGGCCCGCAGCGTCCCGTGCCTCACCACGGTCCAGGCGCTCGCCGCCGCCGTCCAGGGCATCGACGCGCTCAACCGCGGCGACGTCGGCGTCCGCTCGCTCCAGGAGCACGCGGAGCACCTGATCGCGGCACGCGACTAGCAGCCCGTCAGAGGAGGGGGACACCGGCAGGATCTGCGGTGTCCCCCTCGTCATGAGCAGACCCGGACCGGAGCACATGTACAAGTTCTTCTTCAACCTCGTCTTCAAGCGCATGGACCCCGAGGAGGCCCACTACCTGGCCTTCCGCTGGATCCGGCTCGCCGCCCGCGTCCCGGTGCTGCGGACCTTCGTCGCCGCCGTCCTCGCGCCCCGGTACGAGGAGCTGCGCACCGAGGCCCTCGGCCTGCGGATGCACGGCCCCTTCGGCCTCGCCGCAGGCTTCGACAAGAACGCCGTGGCCATCGACGGCATGTCGATGCTCGGCTTCGACCACATCGAGATCGGCACCGTCACCGGCGAGGCCCAGCCCGGCAACCCGAAGAAGCGCCTCTTCCGGCTGGTCCCGGACCGCGCCCTGATCAACCGCATGGGCTTCAACAACGAGGGCTCCGCCGCCGTCGCCGAGCGCCTCCACGCGCGCGTGCCGGTCTTCAGGACGGTCGTCGGCGTCAACATCGGCAAGACCAAGGTCGTGCCGGAGGCGGAGGCCGCCGCCGACTACGTGAAGTCCACCGAGCGCCTCGCCGCCCACGCCGACTACCTCGTCGTGAACGTCTCCTCGCCGAACACCCCGGGCCTGCGCAACCTCCAGGCCACCGAGTCCCTGCGCCCGCTGCTCACGGCCGTACGCGAGGCCGCCGACCGCTCGGTCACCGGCCGCCGGGTCCCGCTGCTGGTCAAGATCGCCCCCGACCTGGCCGACGAGGACGTCGACGCGGTCGCCGACCTCGCCCTGGAGCTCGGCCTCGACGGCATCATCGCCACCAACACCACCATCGCGCGCGAGGGCCTGGGCCTGAAGTCCGACCCCGCGCTGGTCGAGGAGACCGGCGGCCTGTCCGGGGCGCCCGTCAAGGAGCGTTCCCTGGCCGTCCTGCGCCGCCTCCACGCGCGCGTGGGCGACCGCCTGGTCCTGGTGGGCGTCGGCGGCATCGAGAACGCCGAGGACGCCTGGCAGCGGATCCTGGCCGGCGCCACGCTGATCCAGGGCTACAGCGCCTTCATCTACGAGGGCCCGTTCTACGCCCGCGCGATCCACAAGGGGCTCGCCGCGCGCCTCGCCGCCTCCCCGTACGCCACCCTCGCCGAGGCCGTCGGCGCCGACAACCGAAAGGCCGCCAAGTGACCCTCTCCTTCGGTACCCGCCTGCGCTCCGCCATGGACGAGCGCGGCCCCCTGTGCGTCGGCATCGACCCGCACGCCGCCCTGCTCGACTCCTGGGGCCTGACCGACGACATCGCCGGTCTGGAGCGCTTCACCTTCACGGTCGTCGAGGCGCTCGCGGACACCGTGGCGGTCTTCAAGCCGCAGTCCGCCTTCTTCGAGCGCTTCGGCTCGCGCGGCGTCGCGGTCCTGGAGCGCGCCGTCGCCGACCTGCGCGCCGCGGGCGGCCTGGTCGTCATGGACGCCAAGCGCGGCGACATCGGCTCCACCATGGCCGCCTACGCCGAGGCCTTCCTGCGCAAGGACTCCCCGCTCTTCTCCGACGCGCTCACGGTCTCCCCGTACCTCGGCTACGGCTCCCTGAAGCCGGCCGTCGACCTGGCCCGCGAGTCCGGCGCCGGCCTCTTCGTGCTGGCCCTCACCTCCAACCCGGAGGGCGCCGAGGTCCAGCGGGCGGTCCGCGAGGACGGCCGGACCATCGGTGCGACGATGCTGGGCCACCTGGCGGCGGAGAACGCGGGGGAGACGCCCATGGGCTCCTTCGGCGCGGTCGTCGGCGCCACCCTCGGCGACCTGTCCTCGTTCGACCTCGACATCAACGGGCCGCTGCTCGCCCCCGGCATCGGCGCCCAGGGCGCGACCCCGGCCGACCTCCCCGCCGTCTTCGGCGCGGCGGTCCGCAACGTGGTCCCGAACGTCAGCCGCGGAGTCCTGAGGCACGGACCGGACGCGGCCGCCCTGCGGGACTCGGCTCACCGGTACGCGGACGAGGTCCGGGCGGCCGTCGGCGCGTAGCGGGTCCGCCGGCGATCCTCGCCGGGCTCCCGGGCGATCCGATCCGGGGTGCCGGACCAAGTCGCAGGTGGGAGCCTTTTCGGCCCGGTGGGACTCCCCGTCCCGCCGGGCCGTCTCACTACTTGACGAAAACTTGGCTCAAAACCGGGTCGTTATGCCGGAAAAGTCCTGGTCGGTCGATGCTGACCAGGACTTTTCCGCTGTTCTCGCTGACGGGAGCGGCCTCGGCCGCTAGTCTCCGGGGCAGAGCAGGCGTTCAGCGACACTCCGTTGGACGTTGCTCCACTGGTGTGGGGCGCTGGGTTCCTCACCGGTCCGTATCCGACAGATCGACATCCGAGGTGACGTAGGCGTGGCTCTTCCGCCCCTTACCCCTGAACAGCGCGCAGCCGCGCTCGAGAAGGCCGCCGCGGCTCGCCGGGAGCGGGCCGAGATCAAGAATCGACTCAAGCACTCCGGCGCCTCCCTGCAGGAGGTCATCAAGACCGGCCAGGAGAACGACGTCATCGGCAAGATGAAGGTCTCCGCGCTCCTCGAGTCCCTGCCGGGCGTGGGCAAGGTCCGCGCCAAGCAGATCATGGAGCGCCTCGGCATCTCCGAGAGCCGCCGCGTCCGCGGTCTCGGCTCGAACCAGATCGCCTCCCTGGAGCGTGAGTTCGGCAGCACCGGCGCCTGATCCGGGACGCGCGTCCCGGGCACACCGGTAAAGCTGGAATAATCGCTGCATGGCAGCAGAGGTACGTCCGCGGCTGACCGTGCTCTCCGGCCCCTCAGGGGTCGGCAAGAGCACGGTCGTCGCTCATATGCGCAAGGTCCACCCCGAGGTCTGGCTCTCAGTGTCGGCGACGACACGGAAGCCCCGCCCCGGCGAGAAGCACGGCGTCCACTACTTCTTCGTGACGGACGACGAGTTCGACAAGCTGATCGCCAACGGTGAGCTCCTCGAATGGGCCGAGTTCGCGGGCAACCGCTACGGCACCCCCCGGGGCGCCGTCCTCGAGCGCCTGGACTCCGGGGAGCCCGTCCTCCTGGAGATCGACCTCCAGGGCGCCCGTCAGGTCAAGGACTCCATGCCGGAGTCCCAGCTGGTCTTCCTGGCTCCGCCGAGCTGGGAGGAGCTGGTCCGCCGGCTCACCGGCCGGGGCACCGAGTCGCCCGAGGTGATCGCCCGCCGCCTGGAGGCCGCGAAGGTCGAGCTGGCCGCCGAGGCGGAGTTCGACACCACGCTCGTCAACACCTCCGTCGAGGACGTCGCACGCGAGCTGCTAACGTTGATGCTGCTGTCATCTGGGGACCTGGACAACAACGGCTGACGCCGTGGGCTCCCGAACTTCACAGCATGTCTGATTTTTTTCTCCATCTTCGGAAGGTAGAGCGTGTCCTCTTCCATGACTGCGCCCGAGGGCATCATCAACCCGCCGATCGACGAGCTGCTCGAGGCCACGGACTCGAAGTACAGCCTCGTGATCTACGCGGCCAAGCGCGCGCGTCAGATCAACGCGTACTACTCCCAGCTCGGCGAGGGCCTGCTGGAGTACGTGGGTCCGCTCGTCGACACCCACGTCCACGAGAAGCCGCTCTCGATCGCCCTGCGGGAGATCAACGCGGGTCTGCTGACGTCCGAGGCCATCGAGGGCCCGGCTCAGTAAGCACGTATCGCTTGTAACGGTTGTCACCACAGGCCCGGCGGAACATCCGCCGGGCCTGTGGTGTCTCATGGAGTCGTACGCATCCGAGTGCGCGTCCGAGTGCGGGGAGTGGTGGAACGTCGTGGCCGAACCGAAGGTCGTTCTGGGGGTCAGCGGCGGCATCGCCGCCTACAAGGCGTGCGAGCTGCTGCGCCGGTTCACCGAGTCGGGCCACGACGTCCGCGTGGTGCCCACCGACTCGGCCCTGAACTTCGTCGGGGCGGCCACCTGGTCGGCGCTCTCCGGCAACCCGGTCTCGACCGAGGTGTGGGAGTCCGTCCACGAGGTGCCGCACGTGCGGATCGGCCAGGGCGCCGACCTCGTCGTCGTGGCCCCCGCCACCGCCGACATGCTCGCCAAGGCCGCCCACGGCCTCGCCGACGACCTCCTCACGAACACCCTGCTCACCGCGCGCTGTCCGGTCGTGTTCGCCCCCGCGATGCACACCGAGATGTGGGAGCACCCGGCCACGCAGGAGAACGTGGCCACCCTCCGCCGCCGCGGCGCCGTCGTCGTCGAGCCCGCCGTCGGCCGCCTCACCGGCGTCGACACGGGCAAGGGCCGGCTGCCCGACCCCGGGGAGATCTTCGAGGTCTGCCGGCGGATCCTCGCGCGCGGCGTCACCGGCCCCGACCTCGCCGGCCGCCACGTCGTGGTCAGCGCGGGCGGCACCCGCGAGCCCCTCGACCCCGTGCGCTACCTGGGCAACCGCTCCTCCGGCAAGCAGGGCTACGCGCTCGCCAGGGCCGCGGCGGCCCGCGGCGCCCGGGTGACCCTGGTCGAGGCCAACACCGGCATCCCCGACCCGGCCGGCGTGGACGTGGTCCACGTCGGCACCGCCGTCCAGCTCCGCGAGGCCGTGCTCAAGGCCGCCGCGGACGCGGACGCCGTGGTGATGGCCGCGGCCGTCGCCGACTTCCGCCCGGCCGTCTACGCCACCGGGAAGATCAAGAAGAAGGGCGACGACGGAGCTCCCACCGTCGAGCTCGTCCGCAACCCCGACATCCTGGCCGAGCTGTCCGCCGACCGCGCCCTGCCCGGCCAGGTGGTCGTCGGCTTCGCCGCCGAGACCGACGACGTCCTCGCCAACGGGCGGGAGAAGCTCCGCCGCAAGGGCTGCGACCTGCTCGTCGTCAACGAGGTGGGGGAGCGCAAGACGTTCGGCTCCGAGGAGAACGAGGCCGTCGTCCTCGCCTCGGACGGCGCCGAGACACCCGTACCGTACGGACCGAAGGAAGCGCTCGCCGAGACGGTGTGGGACCTCGTCCTGCCGCGGCTGCGGCCCGCGACCTGACGGGCCCCTCCCGCCCCGGGGCGGGAGGTGACGCATCGGAGGCGGGAAACGCCGGTCCGCGAGTGATGTGCGTCCCACCGAAAGGGTGATCTCTGCCTTGTCGGAGGGGGGTTCCGCGCCTCCTGGGCATTCGTCTGTCGAGACACCTGGTCCACACCCCGACCACGACCGATAGACTGTTCGTGGAACGTCGCGGGGCGCAGCCCCCTGCCGGTCCGCGTCACGAGTAGCCAGCAGCCGCTGCAACCCCAGGGAGCGTTGTGTCCCGTCGTCTGTTCACCTCGGAGTCCGTCACCGAGGGGCACCCCGACAAGATCGCTGACCAGATCAGCGACACCATCCTCGACGCACTGCTGCGGGAGGACCCCACCTCTCGCGTCGCCGTCGAGACGCTGATCACCACCGGCCTCGTGCACGTCGCCGGTGAGGTGACCACCAAGGCGTGGGCGGACATCCCGACCCTCGTCCGGAACAAGATCCTGGAGATCGGTTACGACTCCTCCAAGAAGGGCTTCGACGGCGCCTCCTGCGGCGTGTCGGTGTCCATCGGATCCCAGTCCCCGGACATCGCCCAGGGTGTCGACACCGCGTACGAGAAGCGGGTCGAGGGCGACGAGGACGAGCTCGACAAGCAGGGCGCCGGCGACCAGGGCCTGATGTTCGGCTACGCCTCGGACGAGACCCCCGAGCTGATGCCGCTGCCGATCCACATCGCGCACCGCCTGTCCCGCCGCCTGACCGAGGTCCGCAAGAACGGGACCATCCCGTACCTGCGCCCCGACGGCAAGACCCAGGTCACCATCGAGTACGACGGCGACAAGGCCGTCCGCCTCGACACGGTCGTCGTCTCCTCGCAGCACGCCTCCGACATCGACCTGGAGTCGCTGCTCGCGCCCGACATCCGCGAGTTCGTCGTCGAGTACGTGCTCAAGCAGCTCGTCGAGGACGGCATCAAGCTCGACACCGACGGCTACCGCCTCCTGGTGAACCCGACCGGCCGCTTCGAGATCGGCGGCCCGATGGGCGACGCCGGCCTCACCGGCCGCAAGATCATCATCGACACCTACGGCGGCATGGCCCGCCACGGCGGCGGCGCCTTCTCCGGCAAGGACCCGTCCAAGGTCGACCGCTCGGCCGCCTACGCCATGCGCTGGGTCGCCAAGAACGTCGTCGCCGCGGGCCTCGCCTCGCGCTGCGAGGTCCAGGTCGCCTACGCGATCGGCAAGGCCGAGCCCGTCGGCCTCTTCGTCGAGACCTTCGGCACCAACACCGTCGAGAACGAGAAGATCGAGAACGCCATCGCCGAGGTCTTCGACCTCCGCCCGGCCGCGATCATCCGCGACCTCGACCTGCTCCGCCCGATCTACTCCCAGACCGCCGCCTACGGCCACTTCGGCCGCGAGCTGCCGGACTTCACCTGGGAGCGCACGGACCGCGTGGACGCCCTGAGGACGGCCGCCGGTCTGTAATCGCCCGGACGCGCCCGAAGCCCGGTACCCCCTGGAGGGGTGCCGGGCTTCGGCCTTCTCCCGCTGTCGGTGGGGTCTGGTAGGTATGGGGCTGTGAGCAGCGAGAACGAGAAGTCCGACGAACCCGAGCAGCTCGCGCTCATTCGGGAGACCGTCCGGACGGCGAAGGTGCCGCGGGCCAAGCCGCGGACCTGGCGGGGGGCCGCGCTGGCGAAGGAGCTGCCGGTCGCCAGGGTCGTGGTGAACAAGGGGGCGCTCCACCTCGACCAGTTCTTCGACTACGCGGTGCCCGAGGAGCTCGACGAGGCAGCGCGGCCCGGAGTACGGGTGCGCGTGCGGTTCGGCGCCGGTGCCCACCAGGTCAAGAACGGGCGGCGGGAGGGCGGTCGGCTGATCGACGGCTTCCTCGTCGAGCGCCGGGCCGCCTCGGACTACTCCGGACCGCTGGCCGCGCTCGCCGACGTCGTCTCGCCCGAGCCGGTCCTCGGACCCGAGCTGCTCGGACTCGCCCGCGCCGTGGCCGACCGGTACGCGGGCAGCCTCGCGGACGTCCTCCAGCTCGCCGTGCCGCCGCGCAGCGCCCGCGCCGAGGGCCGCCCCTCGCCGGAGCCGCTGCCGCCGCCGCGCGCGCCGGAGCCGGGCAGCTGGACGCGGTACGAGCGGGGGACGGCGTTCCTGGACGCCCTGGCCCGCGGCGGGGCGCCCCGGGCCGTGTGGAACGCGCTCCCGGGGCCGTACTGGGCCGAGGAGATCGCCCGGGCCGTCGGCGCGACCCTCGCCTCGGGCCGGGGCGCGCTCGTCGTCGTCCCCGACGGGCGGGCGGCCGGCCGGGTCGACGCGGCGCTGACCGAGGTCCTGGGGGAGGGGCGGCACGCGCTGCTGACCGCCGAGGCCGGGCCGGAGAGGCGATACGCGCAGTGGCTGGCCGTGCGGCGCGGCGCGGTGCGGGCGGTCGTCGGCACCCGGGCCGCCATGTTCGCCCCCGTACGCGACCTCGGGCTCGTGGTCGTCTGGGACGACGGCGACGGCAGCCACAGCGAGCCGCACGCCCCGCAGCCCCACGCGCGCGAGGTGCTGATCCTGCGCGCCGGCCTCGACCGGTGCGCCTTCCTCCTCGGCGGCACGAGCTGCACCGTCGAGGCCGCCCAGCTCGTCGAGTCCGGCTGGGCCAAGGCGCTGACCGCCGGACGCGAGCAGGTGCGCAGGGCCGCCCCGCTGATCCGGACGGTCGGCGACGGGGAGCTCGCCCGCGACGAGGCCGCCCGCGCGGCCCGGCTGCCCTCGCTCGCCTGGCAGACCGTGCGGGAGGGGCTCAAGACCGGTCCGGTGCTCGTCCAGGTGCCCCGGCGGGGATACGTGCCCAAGCTGGCCTGCGAGCGGTGCCGGACGCCCGCCCGCTGCCGCCACTGCGCAGGCCCCCTGGAAGCGCCCGACCAGCAGGAACTGCGGTGCGGCTGGTGCGGGCGGGGCGCGCCCGACTGGCACTGCGTGGCGTGCGGGTCGAACCGGCTGCGGGCCCGGGTCGTGGGCGCGCGCCGGACGGCTGAGGAACTGGGCCGGGCGTTCCCGGCGGTTCCGGTGCGGACCTCGGGACGCGACCACGTCCTGGACAGCGTGCCCGGCCGCCCGGCGCTCGTCGTCTCCACCCCCGGTGCCGAACCCGTCGCCGACGGAGGCTACGCGGCGGCGCTGCTCCTCGACGGCTGGGCCATGCTCGGGCGCCCCGACCTGCGGGCCGGCGAGGAGGCACTGCGCCGCTGGATCGACGCCGCCTCGCTGGTGCGGGGCCAGGCCGAGGGCGGCACGGTCGTGGTGGTCGCCGAGCCGACGCTCCGGCCGGTGCAGGCGCTGGTCCGCTGGGACCCGGTCGGGCACGCCCAGCGCGAGCTGGCCGAGCGGGCCGAACTCGGCTTCCCGCCGGTCTCCCGGATGGCCGCGGTGTCGGGCCCGCCGGAGGCCGTCGAAGGGTTCCTCGCGGCGGCCGGGCTGCCCGCGGACGCCGAGATCCTCGGCCCGGTGCCGCTGCCCGTCGTCCGTCCCGGCGGCCCCCGCAGACCCGGCGACCCGCCGCCGGGCGAGCAGTGGGACCGGGCCCTGGTCCGGGTCCCGCCGGGGAGCGGCGCGGCCCTGGCGGCCGCCCTCAAGCAGGCGCGGGCCGCCCGGACGGCGCGCGGCGGCG
Source organism: Streptomyces sp. NPDC093089 (assembly GCF_044754405.1). Taxonomy (NCBI): domain Bacteria; kingdom Bacillati; phylum Actinomycetota; class Actinomycetes; order Kitasatosporales; family Streptomycetaceae; genus Streptomyces; species Streptomyces sp. NPDC093089. Next base: position 98,545 of record NZ_JBIVPA010000007.1, on the reverse strand, counting down.
GGGAGCCCGTACGGATCCGGGTCGACCCGCCGGACATCGGCTGAGCGCCGGCTCCCGCGGGGGACACGACGACCGCCCGCCCCCGCGCGGGGGACGGGCGGCCACCGGGGCCGTGCGGGGTCAGCCGCCGCGCGGGCCGGGGAAGGCCGACGGGCGGGGGTCCTCGCGGAGGGCGGCGCTGCCCGAGGTGGGCTGCGGGGGCATCGAGCGGGCGGCGGGGACCGAGGGGAGCGTGCGGGTCACGCCCGGCTCCACCGTGTGCTCCTGCTCCACGGCGATGCCCTGCTGGGGCGCGCGCCGGGCACCGTAACGGCGGTGGACGGCCTGCTTGGTGACTCCGAGCGCGGAACCGACCGCGTCCCACGAGAAGCCGAGCGAGCGGTCGAAGTCGACCGCGGCGGTCACCAGGGTCTCGACGCTGTCCCGCAGCTCCTGCGCGAGTCGGACGGTCGGGGCGGGCGCGCGCCCGTAGACGACGAAGCCCGTCGACGGGCCGGAGCGGCGAGGGCGGTAGACATTGCCCAGCTGGGCCGTGAGCGTGCGCAGTGCGTCCACCTGCCGCCGGACCCGCTCGATGTCCCGCACCAACAGGTGCAGACTCGCCCGGGCTTGGGCGTCGTGGGTTGCGTGGTCGGCCATGTGAAAGCCTCTCGAACCGGCGTTTAAGGGGGCGGGTCGCAGGGGGGAACGGCGACCCGATTCGGTCAATCTCTCTTGACCAACGCGCCACCGGGAGTTGGGTCACGCTGCGGGGGCGTACGCGCATATGCGCAGGGCGCTCGTCCTCACGTACGCCCCCTTCACCGCGGGCATCTAGACTGGTGCGCTGCCCGCAAAGCCCCCGGAGAGACAGGCAGTCGCCACCCATGAAGCTCGTCTTCGCAGGCACCCCCGAGGTCGCCGTACCCGCCCTGGACGCCCTGCTCGCCTCCGGCCGGCACGAGGTGGCGGCCGTGGTCACCCGGCCGGACGCCCCGGCGGGACGCGGCCGGCGGCTCGTGGCCAGCCCGGTGGCCCAGCGGGCGGAGGAGGCCGGGATCGAGGTCCTCAAGCCGGCCAGGCCGCGCGACGAGGAGTTCCTCGCCCGGCTGCGGGAGATCGCGCCGGACTGCTGCCCGGTCGTCGCCTACGGCGCGCTGCTGCCCAAGGTCGCCCTCGACATCCCCGCCCGCGGCTGGGTCAACCTGCACTTCTCGCTGCTGCCCGCGTGGCGCGGCGCGGCCCCCGTGCAGCACTCCCTGATGTCCGGAGACCAGGTGACCGGCGCGTCCACCTTCCTCATCGAGGAGGGCCTCGACTCGGGGCCGGTCTACGGCGTCGTCACCGAGGACATCCGCCCCACCGACACCAGCGGCGACCTGCTGACCCGGCTCGCCTTCGCGGGCGCCGGACTGCTCGCGGCGACCATGGACGGCATCGAGGACGGCAGCCTCCACGCCGTCCCGCAGCCGGTCGAGGGCATCACCCTGGCCCCCAAGATCCAGGTCGAGGACGCCCACGTCGACTTCGCCGTCCCCGCCCTGCGGGTGGACCGCGTGGTCCGCGGCTGCACCCCCGCGCCCGGCGCCTGGACCCTCTTCCGCGGCGAGCGCCTCAAGCTCGTCCAGGTCACCCCCCTTCCCGACCGCACCGACCTCGCCCCCGGGGAGCTCTCGGTCGGCAAGAACAACGTCTACGCCGGCACCGGTTCCCACGCGGTCGAACTGCTCTGGGTCCAGCCCCAGGGCAAGAAGCCGATGAAGGCCGCGGACTGGGCCCGCGGGGTGCGGATCGCCCCTGGAGAGGGCCTCGGGGCGTAGGGCACGGGCGGCTCCGCGGGCGACGTAGGCTGGGAGCGTTCGACCCTCTTCATTTCGTCACGCGGAGCACCTTTGAGCGAGCAGGCACGTCGCCGTCCCCACAAGCCCTACCGGAGGCCCCAGAAGGACCCGGTCCGGATGCTGGCCTTCGAGGCGCTGAGGGCGGTGGACGAGCGCGACGCGTACGCGAACCTGGTGCTGCCGCCGCTGCTGCGGAAGGCCCGCGAGAAGGGCGACTTCGACGGTCGGGACGCGGCGCTCGCGACCGAGCTCGTGTACGGGACGCTGCGGCGCCAGGGCACGTACGACGCGATCATCTCCGCCTGCATCGACCGGCCGCTGCGCGAGGTCGACCCGCCCGTCCTCGACGTCCTGGCGCTCGGCGCGCACCAGCTGCTCGGGACGCGGATCCCCACCCACGCGGCGGTCTCCGCCAGCGTCGAGCTGGCCCGTGTGGTGCTCGGCGACGGCCGGGCCAAGTTCGTGAACGCCGTCCTGCGGAAGATCTCCCAGCAGGACCTCGACGCCTGGGTCGCGCAGGTCGCGCCGCCGTACGACGAGGACCCCGAGGACCACCTCGCCGTCGTCCACTCGCACCCCCGCTGGGTCGTCTCGGCGCTCTGGGACTCCCTCGGCGGCGGGCGCGCCGGCATCGAGGACCTCCTGGAGGCCGACAACGAGCGCCCCGAGGTCACCCTCGTCGCCCGGCCCGGCCGCGTCACCACCGAGGAGCTCTCGGCGGCCACCGAGACGCTGCCGGGCCGCTGGTCCCCGTACGCCCTGCGGATGGTCGAGGGCGGCGAGCCCGGTGCCATCGAGGCGGTGAAGGAGGGCCGGGCCGGCGTCCAGGACGAGGGCAGCCAGCTCGTCGCCGTCGCCCTGGCCAACGCGCCGGTCGAGGGCTCCGACACCCGCTGGCTCGACGGCTGCGCGGGCCCGGGCGGCAAGGCCGCCCTGCTGGCCGCGCTGGCCTCCGAGCGGGGCGCCGCCCTGCTCGCCTCGGAGAAGCAGCCGCACCGCGCCCGCCTCGTCGAGCGCGCGCTCGCCGGCAACCCCGGCCCGTACCAGGTGATCGCCGCCGACGGCACCCGCCCGCCGTGGCGCCCCGGCTCCTTCGACCGGGTCCTGATGGACGTGCCCTGCTCGGGCCTCGGCGCGCTGCGCCGCCGCCCGGAGGCCCGCTGGCGGCGCCGCCCCGAGGACCTGGACGGCTTCGCGCCGCTCCAGCGCGCGCTGCTCACCGAGGCGCTGAGCGCCGTCCGTGTCGGCGGCGTGGTGGGGTACGCGACCTGCTCGCCGCACCTGGCGGAGACCCGGGTGGTCGTCGACGACGTCCTGAAGAAGATCGGCGGCGCCGAGCTGATCGACGCCCGCCCGCTGCTGCCCGGCGTCCCTGCGCTCGGCGACGGCCCGGACGTCCAGCTGTGGCCGCATCTGCACGGTACGGACGCGATGTACCTGGCGCTGCTGCGCCGCACCGCCTGACCGCAATCTCCCGGTCCGTCCCGGTCCAGACTCGTCGGTTCGTACCGAAATTGGTCTGGACCGGATTCGAAACCGCTCAGCGGCAAAGAAGTACCCAAGAACGTGGGAGGCTTGGCACATGGCGCAGATCAACCCCAGCATCCTGTCCGCGGACTTCGCCCGGCTCGCCGATGAGGCGAAGGCCGTCGGCGGTGCCGACTGGCTGCACGTCGACGTGATGGACAACCACTTCGTGCCCAACCTGACGCTGGGGGTGCCGATCGTCGAGTCCCTGGCCCGCGCGACCGACACCCCGCTCGACTGCCACCTGATGATCGAGGACCCGGACCGCTGGGCCCCGCAGTACGTGGAGGCGGGCGCCGGCTCGGTCACCTTCCACGTCGAGGCGGCCGCCGCGCCGGTACGGCTCGCGCGGGAGATCCGGGCCAAGGGCGCCCGCGCCTCCATGGCGCTCAAGCCGGCCACGCCCATCGAGCCGTACGAGGACCTGCTCCCCGAGCTCGACATGCTGCTGATCATGACCGTCGAGCCCGGCTTCGGCGGCCAGGCGTTCCTCGACATCATGCTGCCCAAGATCCGCCGCACCCGTGAGCTGATCTCCAAGCACGGCTTGGAGCTCTGGCTCCAGGTCGACGGCGGCGTCGCCGAGTCCACCATCGAGCGGTGCGCCGAGGCCGGCGCCGACGTCTTCGTCGCGGGCTCCGCGGTGTACGGCGCCGCCGACCCGGCCGCCGCCGTCGCCTCGCTGCGGGCCCGCGCCGAGGCCGCCACGGCCTCCGCCGCGTGGGCGTGTGGCCACTGAGCCTCCGGCGGATGAACGCGGTCCGTCGGGCCGTCGACAGGACTGATCAAGGGCCGCCGGATCTGACAGGATGAACGGCGAGTCCAGAGTGTGAACGACATCGGAACGTGACTTCCGTACGTGAACAGCGGTACGTGAACAGCAGTGAGGAGATCGCGGTGGCGGGAATGTCGGCGGGACGGTCAGCCCTGCGGATGGGCCCCGCGGAGCTGGTGCAGGCGGCGGCCATGGCCCGCCGCTTCTACCTCGAGGGCAAGTCCAAGATCCAGATCGCCGAGGAGTTCGGCGTGAGCCGCTTCAAGGTGGCCCGGGTCCTGGAGACCGCCCTGGAGCGCGACCTCGTACGGATCGAGATCCGCGTACCGGCCGAGCTGGACGCCGAGCGCTCCGACGCGCTCCGCGCCCGCTACGGGCTCCGCCATGCCGTCGTCGTCGAGTCCCCGGCCGAGGGCGACGACGAATCGCCCGACCCGGAGAACCTCGGCGAGGTCGCGGCCGACCTCCTCGGCGAGCTCGTCACCGAGGGCGACGTCCTGGGCCTCGCCTGGGGCCGCTCCACCATCCACATGGCGGCGGCGCTCGACCGGCTGCCGCCCTGCACCGTCGTCCAGCTCACCGGCGTGTACGACGCCGGAACCGCCGAGCGCGGCTCCGTCGAGGCGGTCCGCCGCGCCGCCCAGGTCTCCGGCGGCGAGGCGCACCCCATCTACGCGCCCATGCTGCTCCCCGACCCGGCGACCGCGGCGGCGCTGCGCAGCCAGACCGGCATCGCGCGGGCCTTCGAGTACTTCGACAAGGTGACCGTCGCCTGCGTCTCCATCGGCTCCTGGGAGCCGGGCATCTCCACCGTCCACGACATGCTCTCCGACGCCGAGCGGGCCCACTACGCCTCGCTGGGCGTCGCCGCCGAGATGTCGGCCCACCTCTTCGACGCCGAGGGCCGGCGGGTCGGCCGCGACCTCGGCGAGCGCTGCATCACCGTCGAGGCGGACCGGCTGCGCCGCATCCCCGAGGTCGTGGCCATCGCCGGCGGCCAGCGCAAGGCGGCGGCGATCGGCGCGGTGCTCCGCTCCGGACTCGTCACCAGCCTCGTGACGGACCGCGCCGCGGCCGACTACCTGCTCACCGAGTCCAGCCCGGGAACCCACCCGGCGCTCGACCGCAGGGACCCCGACGGCAGCTGACACGACCGCCGCACTTCCAGGGGCCGGAGCCATCCCGTAACGGTACGTTCGGGACATGTTGCTCCGGCCCCCGCGCGTTCTCCTCGCGCTCGTCCTCGCCGTCCTCCTGGCCGGGTGCTCCTCGGCGAGCGGCGGGACCGGCACCGCGACCGGCACCGTCACCGGAAGTCGCACCGCGACCGCGACCGAGGCCCGCACCGCGGTCCCGACCCGCACCGCCCCCTCGCACACCGCCGCCGCCCCCGCACCCACCGGCACCTCGGGGCTCCCCACCGTACGGGTCGCCGACCTGCCCCCCGAGGCACGGACGACGCTCGGCCTCATCGCGAGCGGCGGCCCCTTCCCGTACGCCAAGGACGGCACCGTCTTCTCGAACTTCGAGCAGGTCCTGCCCCGCGAGGAACGCGGCTACTACCACGAGTACACCGTGAAGACCCCCGGCGCCCAGGGCCGCGGAGCCCGCCGGATCGTCACCGGGCGGAACGACGAGACCTACTACACCGACGACCATTACGAGACGTTCCGGGAGGTGGTCACGGATGAGACGTGACGACCCCGTCGTCCTCGACCTGACCGGGGTCACGGACAAGGCCGGCCTCATGGACCGGTGCGCCACCGCGCTCGCCCTGCCCGACTGGTTCGGCCGGAACTGGGACGCCCTCGCCGACTGCCTCACCGACCTGACCGAGCCCGTCACCCTCGTCGTCACCGGCTGGCGGGAGTACGCCGACACGCGCCCGCGTGAGTGGCGGACCGCCCAGGACGTCTTCGCCACCGCCGTCGACGAGCGCCCCACCCGCCTCACCGTCCTCCTCGCCCTGGGAGAGAGCTTCGGAGGATCCGACGAACCACCTGCCGCAAGCCTCGGATGATTCGCCCTGGACTGGTATGCGTAGGGGCGTGGGACAATGAACTACGTGCTTTTTCCCCTGGCTGAAATGCATAGGGGCCGATCCGAACGACTGGGATGTCAGCACGTGCGTTTCCTCAATGACGTCAAGCCGCCCTACGACCTGACGTACGACGATGTGTTCATGGTGCCGAGCCGCTCGGCCGTCGGCTCCCGCCAGGCCGTGGACCTCTCCTCGCCCGACGGGACCGGGACGACGATCCCGCTGGTCGTCGCCAACATGACCGCCATCGCCGGCCGGCGGATGGCCGAGACCGTGGCCCGCCGCGGCGGCCTGGTCGTCATCCCCCAGGACATCCCCATCGAGGTCGTCACCGACGTCATCACCTGGGTCAAGAGCCGCCACCACGTGCTCGACACCCCGATCGTCCTCGAGCCGCACCAGACCGTCGCCGACGCGCTGTCGCTGCTGCCGAAGCGCGCCCACGACGCCGGCGTCGTCGTCGACGAGAACCGCCGCCCCGTCGGCGTCGTCACCGACGCCGACCTCTCCGGCGTCGACCGCTTCACCCAGCTCTCCGAGGTCATGTCCAAGGACCTGCTGCTCCTGGACGCCGACATCGACCCGCGCGAGGCCTTCAACACCCTCGACGCCGCCAACCGCCGCTACGCCCCCGCCGTGGACGCGGACGGCAAGCTCGTCGGCATCCTCACCCGCAAGGGCGCGCTGCGCGCGACCCTCTACAACCCCGCCGTCGACAAGGCCGGCAAGCTGCGCATCGCCGCCGCCGTCGGCATCAACGGCGATGTGGCGGGCAAGGCCAAGCAGCTGCTCGACGCGGGCGTCGACACGCTCGTCATCGACACCGCGCACGGCCACCAGGAGTCGATGATCAACGCGATCCGCACCGTGCGGGCGCTCGACCCGCAGGTCCCGATCGTCGCGGGCAACATCGTCGCCGCCGAGGGCGTCAAGGACCTCATCGAGGCGGGCGCCGACATCATCAAGGTCGGCGTCGGCCCCGGCGCCATGTGCACCACCCGCATGATGACCGGCGTCGGCCGCCCGCAGTTCTCCGCCGTCCTGGAGTGCGCCGCCGAGGCCAAGAAGTACGGCAAGCACGTCTGGGCCGACGGCGGTGTCCGCCACCCGCGCGACGTCGCCATGGCGCTCGCCGCCGGTGCGTCCAACGTCATGATCGGCTCCTGGTTCGCCGGGACGTACGAGTCCCCCGGCGACCTCCAGCAGGACGCCAACGGGCGCCTCTACAAGGAGTCCTTCGGCATGGCCTCCGGCCGAGCCGTCAAGAACCGCACCAGCGACGAGTCCGCCTACGACCGGGCCCGCAAGGCGCTGTTCGAGGAGGGCATCTCCACCTCGCGCATGTTCCTCGACCCGGCCCGCCCGGGCGTCGAAGACCTCATCGACTCCATCATCGCGGGCGTCCGGTCCTCCTGCACCTACGCCGGTGCGGGGTCCCTCGCGGAGTTCGAGGACAAGGCCGTCGTCGGTGTCCAGTCCGCCGCCGGCTACGCCGAGGGCAAGCCCCTCCACGCCAGCTGGAGCTGACACCCTCCCTCCCCGGGCCCCCGAGAGCACCGCTCTCGGGGGCCCGTGGCGTTCCCCCACGCCCGCCGGGGGACCTACCCCCTCCGGGTCTTCCCTGCCGGGGCCCACCCTGTTGTGGCGCAACGGAGGGCCGGGCCCGGTCCACCTCGTTGGGGGCAATCGCCCCGCTGCGGCGGCGGTGCCCACCCCGCCCGGCCCGGCTGGGCCTGGCCCACCCCGTTGCGGGCAACCGCCCGCCAGGGACGGGCCCACCCCGCCCCAGCGGGACGAGTGCCCACACGGAGGGTGGGCCAGGGTGGCGGGCGCGGCCCACACGGTGGGCGGGCCGGCGGCCAGAGTGCGGGCCCACACGGGGGTGGGCGAGGCCAGAGCGCGGCCCACGCGGAGGAGGCGGGCCGGGCCGGCGCGTGCGGGCCCACGAGGGGGTGGGCCGGGGCGGCGCGCGGACCCACACGGGGGGTCGGGGTGGCGCGCGGGCCCACGAGGGGGTGGGCCTGGGTGGCGCGCCGGCCGACGCGGGCTCTTACACGGCGGGTGGTGCGGCCACGTGGCGGGGGGTGTGGGCCGCGGGGGGCAGGGGGGTGGGGAGGGTGGTGGTGATGGCTTGGGCTATGCGGGCGTGGCCGGCGTCGTTGGGGTGGAGACCGTCCGCGAGGTGCTCGGGCCGGAGGAGGGGACGGCCGGGGAGCAGGTGGACGTGGGGATCGCCGACCGCGAGGTCGTGCGCGGCGCGTTCCATGGCGCGGCGCAGCGAGGTGAGGGTGGCGCCGAGGGGGTTGGGGGTGTGCTCGGCCGCGGGGCGGAGGACGGGGGAGAGGATCAGGAGCGGCGTGACCGGGTGACCGCGGCGGACGAGGCCGACGAAGGCGCGGACGGTGGCGTAGAGCCAGTCGGGGGTGGCGGGGACGCGGTTCCAGCAGTTGGTGCCGAAGGCGAGGGTGATGACGTCGCCGGGGAGCCGGGCGAGGTGTTCGGCGAGGGGGAGTTCGCCGCGTGCCCCGCCCGCGTAACCGAGGTTGACCGGGTCGAGGCCGAGGAGGCGGCCCGCCGTGGCGGGCCAGGAGTGGGCGGGGCGGGTGGACCACCAGCCCTCGGTGATCGAGTCGCCGTGGACGAGCCAGCGGGGTCGGGGCGGCGCGGGGGAGAGGGCGCCGCCGACGGCCCGCAGGGCGAGCGGCAGGGGTGACTGGCCCTCGGGGAGGTGGAGGGTGAAGGTGCCGCCGCCTGCGGGCAGCGGGACGGTGACGGTGGCTTCGGCGGCCGGGGCGGCGAAGGTCTCGCCGACGAGCCGGGTGTCCTGCCAGAGGGCGAAGCAGTGGCGCAGCGCGGCGAGGGGGTCGTCGGGGCGCGGGACGTCCGCGCGGTAGTGGAGCCGCACCGCGCGGGTGCCGGGTGCGGCGGTGAACTCGATGCGGACGCCGATGGGCAGCGCGGCCCGGGCGGCGATGTCCCAGGGGAGCCGTTCGAGGTCGTCCGGGTCGGCACGGACGGGTCGTCGCCCGTCCAGCCAGGCCGTGCCGCGCAGGAACGGTACCGGGTCGAGCCAGCCCACCGGGGCCTCCGATCGTGCGGTCGTCGGGACCTCGCGGGGTGGGACGCCGACCGCGAGGTGTCGGGATCTCGCCGGGGGGGGCATCGGCCCGCGAGGCGTCGGGACTTCGCAGGGTAGGTCGTCGGGCGCGAGGTGTCGGGATCTCGCGGGGGAAAGGCATCGGCCCGCGAGGTGTCGGGATCTCGCAGGGTAGGTCGTCGGGCGCGCGGTGTCGGGACCTTGCAGGGCGGGTCGTCGGCTGCGAGGCGTCATGGCCTCGCCGGGTGGGGCGTCGGGCACGAGGTGTCGGGACCTCGCAGGGTGGGGCATCGGTCGTGAGGTGTCCATACGCGTGCGGGGGCCGGTTCACACCTGATGTGTCGATTCATGCGGGGGAGCGCAATGTTTACGCGTCTGCGCCCGAAGCGCGCAATGATCATCCGGCACTGCGCAACAACCCTGCATTACGAGTGCGAACCCCGGACCCTTAGGCTCGTGCCCCGTACCAGGAGTGGCGGCGACCGCCTGCTCGGCGGTTCCCCTTCCCCCGTGGGCTTGCTCCGGCATGCCCTCGTACCGCCGCGGTCGTCTCCGTCCCCACAGGCAGCGATAAGGAGCCTCCGCAGTGCTGGATCAAGGCGCAGCCCCGCCGGTCGTCGAAACGACCACCCCGAAGACCTCCGCCCTCGGCGCACTCGTCCGGCGCAAGCCGGTGGAAGCGCTGGTCGCGGAGGGTGGGCAGGGTGAGGGCGGCACGCTCCGCCGCTCGCTCTCCATGTGGCAGCTGACCATGATCAGCATTGGTGCGACGCTCGGCACCGGCATCTTCGTCGTCCTCGGCGACGCCGTCCCGAAGGCGGGCCCCGCGGTCACGGTCGCCTTCGTCATCGCCGGTCTCACGGCGCTGTTCTCCGCGCTCTCGTACGCCGAGCTGGCCGGCACGATACCGGTGGCCGGGTCCTCCTACTCGTACGCGTACGCAACGATGGGTGAACTGGTCGCCTGGGTCTGCGGCTGGTGTCTGGTCCTGGAGTACGGCGTGTCCGTCGCCGCCGTGGCGGTCGGCTGGGGCGAGTACCTCAACGAGCTGCTCGACGGGACCATCGGCGTCACGCTCCCCGACGTGGTCTCCTCGGCCCCGGGCGAGGGCGGCGTCATCAACCTGCCCGGCCTGATCGTCGTCCTGCTCGCCATGCTGTTCCTGCTCGGCGGCGCCCGTGAGTCCGCCGTCATCAACACCATCATGGTCGTGGTGAAGATCGTCGCCCTCGTGCTCTTCTGCGCGATCGGCTTCGTGGGCTTCAAGTCCGGCAACTACAAGGACTTCATGCCGCTCGGCATGGCCGGCGTCGGCGCCGCGAGCGCCAGCCTGTTCTTCTCGTACATCGGCTTCGACGCCGCCTCCACGGCCGGCGAGGAGGCCAAGAACCCCAAGCGCGACCTGCCGCGGGCCATCATGCTCTCGCTGCTCATCGTCACCGTGCTCTACGTCCTCGTCGCCGCCGTCGCCGTCGGCGCCTGGCACTGGAAGGCCTTCGACGGCGCCGAGGCCACCCTGGCCGCGATCATGAACGACGTCACCGGCCAGACCTTCTGGGGCACCCTGCTCGCCGCCGGCGCCGTCATCTCCATCGCCAGCGTCGTCCTCACCGTGCTCTACGGCCAGACCCGCGTCCTCTTCGCGATGTCCCGCGACGGCCTGGTCCCCAAGGCCTTCGGCAAGGTCAGCGGCAAGACCGGCACCCCGCGCGTCAACACGGTGATCGTGTCGCTCTTCTGCGCCGCCCTCGCCTCGGTCATCCCGCTCGGCAAGCTCGTCGACGCCACCAGCATCGGCACGCTCTTCGCCTTCGGCCTGGTCAACATCGCGGTCGTCGTCCTCCGCTACACCCGCAAGGACATGGACCGCACCTTCAAGGTGCCGTTCGGCCCGGTCTTCCCGGTGCTCGGCCTGCTCTTCTGCGCGTACAACATGTTCAGCCTCGACGCGGTCACCTGGAAGGTCTTCGGCGGATGGATGGTCGCCGGGCTCGTGTTCTACTTCCTGTACGGCATGCGCCGCTCCCGACTGGCCACCGCAGGGTCAGCAGCACCAGCAGAGAAGTGATCCACCCGTAGTGCGACTCAACGACCTCGACGAACGCATCGTCCACGCCCTCGCGGAGGACGCCCGCCGCAGCTACGCCGACATCGGCTCGCTCGTCGGACTCTCGGCGCCCGCCGTGAAGCGGCGCGTGGACCGGCTCCGGGCCGAGGGGGCGATCACCGGCTTCACCGTACGGGTGGACCCGGCCGCGCTCGGCTGGGAGACCGAGGGCTTCGTCGAGATCTACTGCCGCCACAACACCTCGCCGGACGACATCCGGCGGGGTCTGGAGCGGTATCCCGAGGTGGTGTCCGCGTCGACCGTCACCGGTGACGCGGACGCCGTCGTCCAGGTCTTCGCCTCGGACATGCGCCACTTCGAGCGGGTCCTGGAGCGCATCGCGGGCGAGCCCTTCGTGGAGCGCACCAAGTCCGTCCTGGTGCTCTCGCCACTGCTGCGGCGCTTCTCCTCGGGCTCGCCGGCGTAGGACCCGGCCCCGGGCTCGCCGGCGTAGGACCCGGCCCCGGGCTCGCCGGCGTAGGACCCGGCCCCGGGCTCGCCGGCGTAGGACCCGGCCCCGGGCCCGCCGCCACTCGACCCGGCCCCGGGTTCGCCGACGTAGGACCCACCCCGGGTCCGCCGGCACAGGCCCCGGCCCCGGGCCCGCTGCCCCAGGGGTTCGAGGGCGGCCGGGCGGTGCGGGCCGTGGTTCCCGCACCGCCCCGCGCCCCGCCCACCCCTGTGGGGCGGCCTATTCGGTGGGGTGGACGAACTCCCAGGGCACGACCCGGAAGTCGCCCGTCCCCGCCCTGACCTTCTCGAAGGGTGCGCCGCTGACGCACGGCGGCACCTTGTCCTTCTGCGGGTCGGCGGTCATCCAGGTGTAGCCGAGCCGGTCCCCGGTGGGGTCGTCGTGGACCGTGACGCCGACGCGCGCCTTCCGGAACTCCTTCACGTCGGTCTCGACGACGGTGCCCGACACGACGGCGACCTTCCCGCCGGTGGTGAGGCAGTCGACCTCGACCTTCGCGTAGCCGCCCCAGTCGCCCTTGTAGTGGCTGAACCGGAACGTGCCGGTGGCCTTCATCGGATCCTGCCGGTCCTGGTCGGCCAGATGCGCGTCGAAGCTGAAGGTGATGTCGTCCCCGGCCGGCCGGTACAGCTTCGCGGTGCCGGTCAGCGCGGCGGCCTCCTTGCCGGTGGCCCGGGCGGCGGCCGGAGCGGGCGCGTCGTCCGCCGAGGCGGCGGCGATGCCCCCGGCCCCCAGGGTGAGCAGCACGGCCGCAGCGACGGCGAGGGTCTTCGTGCGACGGTTCATTGCGTCCGAGTCCTTTCGGCAGGTCGTCCGGGGTGTCCTCCGGACGACCACCACTCTTCCGCGCGGGCTCCGCCGGGGCGTCGGGCCGTGGGACGGTCCTCGTCTCCGCCGCGCGGCGGGGGAGCCGTACGACCCCGGGCGGAGCCGTGCGCAACGAATCGCCGTCGTGGCCTCCGATCGCGCAACGGTTCGACGGTCGGTCCGCAACGCTCCCGCCTTGTCCGGAAGGAGCGCGAAACCGTACCGTTTTTGACGTCTTCCCCTTGTACTCCGACCCCCCGAGGATCGCCCATGCCCGCGCTGCGCACCGCCCTGCTCCAGAGCTCCGGTGAGCTCGGTGACGTGGCCGCCAACCTCAAGATCCTCGACGAGGCCGCCGCCCGCGCCGCGGCCGCCGGGGCGGACCTGCTGCTCGCCCCCGAGCTGTTCCTCACGGGGTACGCCATCGGCGCCGACATGGCGCGCCTGGCCGAGCCGGCCGACGGCCCCTCCGCCCGCGCCGTCGCGGCCGTCGCCGTCCGCCACGGACTGGCCGTGGGCTACGGCTACCCGGAGCGCGACACCGAGCGGCACGGGGTCCTGTACAACGCGGCGCAGCTCATCGGCCCCGACGGGGTCCCGCTCGCGAACTACCGCAAGACCCATCTCTTCGGCGGCTTCGAGACGACCTGGTTCACCCCCGGTGACCAGGCGGTCGTCCAGGCCGAGCTCGGCGGGCTCACCGTCGGCATGATGATCTGCTACGACGTCGAGTTCCCGGAGAACGTACGGGCGCACGCGCTGGCCGGCACGGACCTCCTCCTCGTACCGACCGCGCTCATGCACCCCGCCGAGATCGTGCCCCTGTCCGTGGTGCCGGTCCGCGCCTTCGAGAACCAGCTGTACATCGCGTACGCCAACCGGACCGGCCCCGAGGGCGACTTCGAGTTCGTCGGCCTCTCCACGCTCGCCGGTCCCGACGGCACCGCCCGCGCCCGCGCCGGGCGCGGCGAGGACCTGGTCCTCGGTGACGTCGACCCGGCCTTCCTCGCGGCCTCCCGCGCGGAGAACCCCTACCTCCGCGACCGGCGCCCGGGCCTCTACGGCCCCCTCGTCTGAGCCCGCCCCCTCCTCCCCGCCTCATCACTTCTTTCCGTGCAAGGAGTCCGTACCCCATGACGTCCACGGTGCCCACGACCGCCGTCCCGCACAGCGACGGCCAGCCGCCGATCACCATGTTCGGTCCGGACTTCCCGTACGCCTACGACGACTTCCTGGCCCACCCGGCCGGGCTCGGCCAGATACCGGCCACCGAGCACGGCACCGAGGTCGCCGTCATCGGTGGCGGTCTCTCCGGCATCATCGCCGCGTACGAGCTGATGAAGATGGGCCTCAAGCCCGTCGTCTACGAGGCCGACCAGATCGGCGGGCGGCTGCGCACCGTGGGCTTCGAGGGCACCGCCACCGAGGGCCTGACCGCCGAGATGGGCGCCATGCGCTTCCCGCCCTCCTCGACCGCGCTCCAGCACTACATCGACCTGGTCGGTCTGGAGACCACGCCCTTCCCGAACCCGCTGGCCGAGTCGACCCCGTCGACCGTCGTCGACCTCAAGGGCGAGTCGCACTACGCGACCACCGTCGACGACCTGCCGCAGGTCTACCGCGACGTGATGAACGCGTGGAACGCCTGCCTCGACGAGGGCGCCGACTTCTCCGACATGAACCAGGCCATGCGCGAGCGCGACGTCCCGCGCATCCGCGAGATCTGGTCGAAGCTCGTCGAGAAGCTCGACAACCAGACCTTCTACGGCTTCCTCTGCGAGTCGGAGGCCTTCAAGTCCTTCCGCCACCGCGAGATCTTCGGCCAGGTCGGCTTCGGCACCGGCGGCTGGGACACCGACTTCCCGAACTCCATCCTGGAGATCCTCCGCGTCGTCTACACCGAGGCCGACGACCACCACCGCGGCATCGTCGGCGGTTCGCAGCAGCTGCCGCTGCGCCTGTGGGAGCGCGAGCCGGAGAAGATCATCCACTGGGCGCAGGGCACCTCGCTGAGCTCCCTGCACGAGGGCACCCCGAAGCCGGCCGTCACCCGGCTGAACCGGACCGCCGGCAACCGGATCACCGTCACCGACGCCTCCGGCGACATCCGCACGTACCCGGCGGCGATCTTCACCGCCCAGTCCTGGATGCTGCTCTCCAAGATCGCCTGCGACGACTCGCTCTTCCCGATCGACCACTGGACGGCGATCGAGCGGACCCACTACATGGAGTCGTCCAAGCTCTTCGTGCCCGTCGACCGGCCGTTCTGGCTGGACAAGGACGAGGAGACCGGCCGGGACGTCATGTCGATGACGCTGACCGACCGGATGACCCGCGGCACCTACCTGCTCGACGACGGCCCGGACAAGCCGGCCACGATCTGCCTGTCGTACACCTGGTGCGACGACAGCCTGAAGTGGCTGCCGCTGTCCGCGAACGAGCGGATGGAGGTCATGCTGAAGTCGCTCGGCGAGATCTACCCGAAGGTCGACATCCGGAAGCACATCATCGGCAACCCGGTGACGGTCTCCTGGGAGAACGAGCCCTACTTCATGGGCGCCTTCAAGGCCAACCTGCCGGGCCACTACCGCTACCAGCGGCGCCTGTTCACCCACTTCATGCAGGACCGGCTGCCCGAGGACAAGCGGGGCATCTTCCTGGCGGGCGACGACATCTCGTGGACGGCCGGCTGGGCCGAGGGCGCGGTGCAGACGGCGCTCAACGCGGTGTGGGGCGTGATGCACCACTTCGGCGGCAGCACCGACGGCACCAACCCCGGTCCGGGCGACGTGTACGACGAGATCGCCCCGGTCGAGCTGCCGGAGGACTGATCCGGCGCAAGGTCTGATCCGGGGTACGGACCGATCCGGCCCGAGGCCCGATCCCCCCCCGTGCGGGGTGAGGTCAGGGCCTGGCGAGGGGCGTGAGCAGCATGCGTCCCACCAGGCCCACCGACCGGTCGAGCCGCTCCGTGAACTCGGCGGCGAGGTCGGGCAGCCCGCGCAGCTGCCACAGCGAGCGCGCGGCGAGCCAGGCCCCGTCCCGGGCCCGGTCCAGGCTCCAGCAGCCGAGCAGATGCGTCAGCGGGTCCGCGACCTCCAGGAGGTCCGGGCCCGGCATCAGTTCCTCCCGGATGCGCTCCTCCAGGAGGACCAGGATGTCGCCGACCCGGTCGAACTCGTCCTCGATGTCGGCGGGGGCACAGTCCAGGATCCGGCAGGCGTCGACCACGGCGAGCGCCAGGTCGTGCCCGATGTGCGCGTTGATCCCGGCCAGCGCGAACTGCAGCGGCCGTACGCCGGGGTGGCGCCGGTAGTGGAAGAGCGGCCGCCAGCAGGCGGGGGCGGGGAAGCCGGTGGCGGCCGCGTCGACCGCCGCGAGGTACCGCTCGGCGAACCGTACGTCGAGCGTGGCGGCGGCCCGCCGGTCGGCGAAGGTGCCGGCCTCGATGGCGTGGCCGATCTCCTCGGTGACGGTCAGGTAGACCCGGTTGAAGACGGCGACCCCGTCGGCCGGGTGCCAGGTCGAGCGGAGCGACCGCATCCGGTCCACCACCGGGTCGACCGCCAGGAACGGCCCGATCCGCTCGGTCTGCTGTCCGATCTGCTGGGTCTGCGCCATGGGGGCAGGCTCCCAGGCGCCGGGCCCGGGAGGGAACCTCCCGGGCCCGGCTTACCCAGAACGGGCGAATCACTCAGCTCTTCGACGCGCCGTCCGCGTTCGTCTCGTACGAGCTGGTGCCGGAGTCCAGGAGCGGCTCCTGCTCCTTCAGGTGGGCCGGGGCGAAGGCCCGCAGCACGTGGTAACCGGTGATGACGACGATCGTGCCGAGGGCGATCCCGCCGAGCTCGAAGCTGTCGGTGAAGGTCAGCTTCACGCCGCCGACGCCGATGATGATGCCGGCGGCGGCCGGGACCAGGTTGAGCGGGTTGCGCAGGTCGACCTCGGCGTTGATCCAGATCTGGGCGCCGAGCAGGCCGATCATGCCGTACAGGATCACGGTGATGCCGCCGAGGACGCCGCCGGGGATGGCGGCGACGACGGCGCCGAACTTCGGGCAGAGGCCGAAGAGGAGCGCGAAGCCGGCCGCGGCCCAGTAGGCGGCGGTCGAGTAGACCCGGGTGGCGGCCATGACGCCGATGTTCTCGGAGTACGTGGTGTTCGGCGGACCGCCGACGGCCGTGGACAGCACGGAGGCGGCGCCGTCGGCGGCGATGGCGGTGCCGAGCTTGTCGTCCAGGTTGTCGCCGGTCATCTCGCCGACGGCCTTGACGTGGCCGGCGTTCTCCGCGACCAGCGCGATGACCACCGGCAGCGCGACCAGGATCGCGGACCATTCGAAGCTCGGGCCGTGGAAGGACGGCAGGCCGACCCAGTCGGCCTGCGAGACGCCGGAGAGGTCGAGCCGCCAGTGGTCGGTGACCTGCCCGGCCGGCGACATCGAGTGGATCTTGCCGAAGACCAGGTCGAGGATCCACGAGACGGCGTAGCCGAAGACCAGGCCGAGGAAGATCGCGATCCGGGACCAGAAGCCGCGCAGGCAGACCACGGCCAGGCCGGTGAACAGCATCACGAGCAGCGCCGTCCACTGGTCCTGCGGCCAGTAGGTGGAGGCGGTGACAGGGGCCAGGTTGAAGCCGATCAGCATCACGACGGCGCCGGTCACGATCGGCGGCATCGCCGCGTGGATGATCCGCGCGCCGAACTTCCGTACCGCCAGGCCCGCCAGGAAGAGCACCGCTCCGACGACCAGGACCGCACCGGTCACGGTGGCGCTGGTGCCGCCGGACGCGCGGATCGCGGCGGCGACGCCGACGAAGGAGAGCGAGCAGCCCAGGTAGGACGGAACGGTGCCGCGGGTCGCCAGGAGGAAGATCGCGGTCGCGACGCCGGACATCATGATCGCGAGGTTCGGGTCGAGGCCCATCAGGACCGGGGCCACGAAGGACGCACCGAACATCGCCACGACGTGCTGGGCGCCGAGCCCGACCGTACGGGGCCAGGAGAGCCGCTCGTCCGGCCGGACGACTGCTCCCGGAGCGGGTGTTCTCCCGTCGCCGTGCAGGGCCCAGCGCACGCCGAGGTTCATGAGGTCGCTCCCGTTCTCCGGTGTTCGGCGGCCGTGTCGCGACCGCAAAAGATCAGCCACATGCTATGCGCCGCCGCCGGACGGGCACGTTCGACCGCCGCCCGGGAGCGGTCGTACGGCGCCCGGGCTACCCGACCGGTCCCGCACTCTTCGCCGGCACGGGCGCGGCCGGCTCCGACTCCCGCCCGCCGGCCCTGAGCACGCCCGCGCCGAGCACGAGCCCGAAGGCGAGCAGGGTGACCAGGCCGAAGGAGACCACGAGCGAGGTGGCGTCGGCGATGCCGCCGATCGCCGAGGGGGCGATGAGCCCCGAGGTGTACGTGATGGTGGCGACGCCCGCGATGGCCTGGCTGGGGTTCGGCCCGCTGCGTCCGGCCGCGGCGAAGGCGAGCGGGACGACGACCGCGATCCCGAGCCCGATGAGACCGAATCCGGCCATCGCGACGGCGGCGTGCGGGGCGAGGACCACCATCAGTCCGCCGAGGGTGGCGACGGCGCCCCCGGTCCGTACGGTGCGGACCGCGCCGAAGCGGTCCACGACCCGGTCGCCGACCAGCCGCGCGACGGCCATCGTCAGGGCGAAGGCGGTGGTGGAGGCGGCCGCGAGCCCGGCCGAGCTGCCCAGCTCGTCGCGCAGGTAGACCGCCGACCAGTCCAGGCTGGCGCCCTCGGCGAACACCCCGCAGAAGCCGATGGCGCCGATGACCAGCGCCGACTTCGGCGGCAGCGAGAAGCGCGGCGGCGGCTCCTCGTCCGGGGTGCTGCGCACGTCCAGGACGCCCTGGCAGAAGACGAGGCCGAGCGCGGTGAGGATCAGGGCCGCGAAGAGGTGGTGGATCCGGGCGTCGCCGCCGAGGTGGGCGGCGACGGTGCCCGCCGCGGAGCCGAGCAGCGCGCCCACGCTCCACATGCCGTGCAGGCTCGACATGATGGACTTGCCGAGCCGCGTCTCGGTCTCGACGCCGAGCGCGTTCATCGCCACGTCGGACATGCCCGCGGTGGCGCCGTACACGAGGAGCGCGCCGCACAGCCCCCAGATGTTCGGGGCGAGCGACGGCAGGATCAGCGCGAGCGTCCAGAGCGAGAGCAGACCGCGCAGCGCCGTGCGGGCGCCGAAGCGGTGGGACACGGCCCCGGCGAGCGGCATCGCGAGGGAGGCGCCGAGCGCCGGGAAGGCGAGCGCCAGCCCGAGCTGGCCGGCGCTGACCCCCGCGTGCTCCTGGATCCAGGGGATCCGGGTCGCGAAGCTGCCGGTGACCGCGCCGTGGACGCAGAAGACGGCGGCGATGGCGAAGCGCGCCCGCCGCAGGCGTTCGGTGCTGGTGACGGTCTCCGCCGCCATGGGCCCTCCCGGTGTCGTGGTGTGGCGCGTAAACTATCAGGAACCCTGCCTGATAAATAGTCCGCAGGGAAGGCCCGGGCCGGAACGCACCCGGGAACGAGTCTGAGAGGATCGCCGCATGGCCGCATCCCCGAGCACCGCACGGGCCATCAACGACCGGTCCGCCCTGCGACTGCTCCAGGACGAAGGTCCGTTGACGGCCACTCAGCTGAAGACCCTCACCGGGCTCTCCCGGCCGACCGTCGCCGACCTCGTGGAGCGGCTCCAGGGCTCCGGCCTGGTCCACGTCGTCGGCGAGTCCGGCGCCGAACGCCGCGGCCCCAACGCCAAGCTGTACGGGATCGTCGCCGACCGCGCCCACCTCGCCGCCCTGGACGTACGGACCCGCTCGGTCTCCGTCACCGTCGCCGACCTGCTCGGCACCACCCTCGCCGAGGCCTCCGTGCCCGTCGGGGACGACGGCGGCGGGACCGACGGGGCCGTCGAGCGGGCGGTCGCCCTCCTGGAGCGGACCGTCGCGGAGGCGGGCGCCGACCGGCTGCACAGCGTCGCCGTCGGCGCCCCCGGGCTCATCGACCCCGCCACCGGCGAACTGCGCGACTCCTCCGGGCTGCCCGCCTGGCACCGCCGCCTCGTCGCGGTCCTCCAGGAACGGCTCCCCGCCCACGTCCTGGTCGAGAACGAGACCAACCTCGCCGCCGTCGCCGAACTGCGCGAGGGCGCCGCCCGCGACCGCGCCGACTTCGTGCTGCTCTGGCTCGGCCAGGGCGTCGGCGCCGCCGTCGTCCTCGGCGGGCGACTGCGCCGCGGAGCCTCCGGCGGCGCCGGCGAGATCGGCTTCCTCCCCGTGCCGGGCACCTCCGGCCTCCCCTCCGCCACCGGCTGCGACGGCGGCTTCCACGAGCTGGCCTGCTCGGCCGCCGTCGCCTCCCTCGCCGCCGCCCACGGCCTCGACCCGGCCGACGCGCTCACCTCCGGCCACGGCCCCTTCCTCGACGCCCTCGCCCGCCGCCTCGCCGTCGGCGCGGCCGCCGTCGTCTCCGTGCTCGACCCCGGCTGCGTCGTCCTGGCCGGTGAGACCGGCCACGCGGGCGGCCCCGGCCTCGCCGCGCGCGTGGAGGCCGGCCTCGCGGCACTCTCCCCCCTGCGCACGGAGGTCCGCGCCACGGCCCTCGGTGACGCGGCGGTCCTCCGCGGCGCCCTGCTCCGAGCACGGGACGCGGC
Organism: Streptomyces sp. NPDC093089; assembly: GCF_044754405.1. Classification (NCBI taxonomy): domain Bacteria; kingdom Bacillati; phylum Actinomycetota; class Actinomycetes; order Kitasatosporales; family Streptomycetaceae; genus Streptomyces; species Streptomyces sp. NPDC093089. Next base: position 78,244 of record NZ_JBIVPA010000007.1, on the reverse strand, counting down.
CCAGGAGGAACTGTTCCCGTAGGGCTCGTCCGGCTGGGTCAGGGACTGAAGCGCCGCACGAGGAACTCCTCGAAGGTCGTTCGGCCCACCGCCCGTTCCGGTGCCAGATGGTGACCGTGGCGCAGCCCCTGGTACACGCGGCCCGGCAGTGGCACCTCCACGAGGCGGCGCCGGCGCCCGGTCGCCTTCAGATAGGCGTGGGCCAGCTCCGTGAAGGCGAGGATCTCCGGACCGCCCATGTCCTCCACCCGGCCCGCCGGCGGCCGCACGGCCAGCTCGGCGAGGCGTGCGGCCGCTTCCGTGACCTCCAGTGGCTGGTCCCGGACGTCCTTGGGGAGCAGCATCACGGGCGGCTTGGAGAGGCCCTGGAGCAGCTGCAGGACCAGATCGTGGAACTGGGTGGTGCGCAGCAGGGTCCACGGGATGCCGGAGGCGCGGATCATGCGCTCCACGGCGTATTTGGTCCGGTAGTAGCCGAGGGGAACCCGGTCGACGCCGACGATCGAGATGTACACCAGGTGCGGCACCCGAGCCCGCCGCGCGGCGTCGATCAGGACGCGGGCTGCGTCCTTGTCGCCGCGGAGGATGTTGCTGCAGTGGACTACCGCGTCCACCCCGTCGACCGCCCGGTCGAGCAATGGTCCGCCCCGCCGCAGGTCGACGGCGTAGGGCGTTGAGTGCCGACTGAGTACCCGGACCTCGTGGCCGTCCGCGCGCAGTCGCTCGCAGACGGGCCGTCCGAGGGTTCCCGTGCCGCCGGTCACCAGGATCGTGCTCATGCCTTCAGTCTGACCGCCCGGGAGCGGGAACGCGTCCGCGCCGCGCCCCGGACAGGGGGGGCGCGGCGCGGAACGGAGCCCGGCGGCGGGCAAGGGCCGTGAGCGTCCGCCGCCGGGGGGTCTTTCAGGGGGTGGGGATCAGCAGGCGCCGAGGTCCTGCCAGACGCCCCAGTCGCCGGTCGTGCCCGGCTCCTCGTTCTGGGTCCACCACTTGGCCTTCCACTTGCGGCCCTTGTGGGAGACCTCGTTGCCCGCGTTGTAGACGTTGCCGGCCACGTACGCCGCGGTGGTGCAGCCCGTGGTGGGCGGCGTCGTCGGAGGCGTGGTCGGGGGAGTCGTCGGCGGGGTGGTGGGCGGCGTGGTCGGCGGCGTGGTGGAGCCGGGCTCCACGACCGTCGTGCCGCGCGCCAGGTCACCGGCGAGGGCGTACGTCGTGCCGTTGATGTTCACCGTCCAGTTGGAGGGGGTGGACACCGGCAGGTAGTAGTTGAACGCCAGGTCGATCGTCGCGCCGGGGGCCAGCGACTGCCAGGCCGGGAGCTTCAGGGAGACGCGGTGGAAGTCGCCCTTCAGGCCGCCGACGTTGCTGCCCGTGTGGTCGCTGCTGATGACCTTCGTGCCGAAGCCGGACTGGTCGGAGGCGTTGGCCGGGGCCGAGGTGCCGTAGTCGAACTGGAACTCGGTGCCGCCGGGCAGCGTCGCCGCCGTGTTGTTGGTGATCTTGATCTTCGGCGTGATCGGGTAGTTCGAGTCGCCCAGCTTGAACTCGGTGAACTGGGTGTCGATCTTCACGGCCTGGGTCGGCAGCGTCGCGTTGGACTTCTTCGCGCCGTACGGGGCGGCCGCCTTGAACTTGTCGTACATCAGCGAGGTGAGCGTGGAGCCCATCTCGTACTGGCCCTTGGTCGCGTTCCAGCCGTAGTCGCCGGCCATCTCCCAGACCATCGTGCCGCCGATGCCCTTGCTGACCACGTAGTCGGCCTTGGCGGCCACCGACTGCTCGTCCTCGGTGGAGAGGAAGACCTTCTTCTGCGCGTTCCACAGCCACGGCGCGACCAGGGTCGAGTCGTACTTGCGGGCGTAGGTGCCGGTCAGCGTGGTGTTCGCCGGGAAGCCGTACTGGGTGACGTAGTCGCCGACGATCCCCTTCTCGAGGTTCTTGGCGTGCCACATCGGGTTGGAGCCCGCGGGCGACTCGACGCCGTTGGTGTCCTTGTCGTGCCACAGGTTGTCGATGCCGACGGCGCCGTCACCGCACTTGGTCAGACCGGCGCCGGCGGGGCAGGTGGCCGCGGAGGCCTTGCCCCACAGGCCGTCGGTGCCGCCCTGCACGTTCTTGTGGCCGCGGGTGTAGTACGGCAGGCCGATGTTGATGCGGCCGGCCGGCATCGAGCCGCGGAAGTAGTGGTACGCCCAGTCGGTGTTGAGGTAGCCGATGCCGCCGTACTGGGAGGAGCCGTAGACGTTGGCGGCGGCGAGCTCGCCGTCCTTGCCGTCGTCGAAGAGCGAGGCGTTGGGGCCGACGTACTCGTTCCAGGCGCCGTGCAGGTCGTACGACATGATGTTGACGTAGTCCAGATACTTCTGCATCTGGAAGGTCTCCATGCCGCGCAGCAGGTAGCCGGAGGAGGGGGCGGCGACGGTGAGCATGTAGTGCTTGCCGTCGGCGGCGCCCGCCGCGTCGAGCTTCTCGCGCAGGGACTTCATGAGGGCCGCGTAGCCCTGGACGAGTCCGGCGCGGCGCGCGTTGGCGAGCTGCCAGTCGAGCGGGTTGCCCGCGTCCTTCATCGTGGTCGGGTACTCGTAGTCGATGTCGACGCCGTTGAACCCGTACTTGCGGATGAAGTCGACGGACGAGGCGGCGAAGGTGTCGATCCCGGCCTGGTTGACCGAACCGTCGGCGTTGGTGGCCATCGAGTAGAAGCCGCCGGAGTCGACCCGGTCGCCGTTGTCCGCGAAGTAGCCGCCGGTCTCCGCCCAACCGCCGACCGAGATCAGCGTCTTGACGTTCGGGTGCTGCTTCTTGAACTTGTTGAGCAGGTTGAAGTGGCCCTTGTAGGAGTACGCCGGGTCCATCTCGGCGCCCGCGACTCCGGGCCAGGTCATCCCGGTGGCGGCGTTGTCGGGGCCGTCGGTGCCCACGGACAGCTTGTTGTCGCCGCCGACGTGGCCGAAGGCGTAGTTGATGTGGGTGATCTTCTCCCACGGGATGTCCTTGGCCAGGTAGGCGGGCTGGCCGTTCTTGCCGGTGCGCCAGCCGGTGAAGTAGCCGATGACGCGGCGCTGGTGGTCGGCGCCCATCTTCTCGCGGCCCTCGGTGTCGTAGACCGAGCAGTACGGGACGTCGACGCCCGGGGTCTTGTAGAGCCCGTCGGGGCGACAGGACTCGTTGTCGGCGGCGTACGAGACGCCGCCGGCGAGCGAGCTGAGCAGCAGTCCGGCGACGGCCGCGCCCGAAGCGAGCAGCGACGCTCTCTTCGCGGTGGGGGACAACACGATCGGGTCCTCCTGAGGTGGAGTCCCCCCGCGCCTTCCGGGCGTTGGGGGAGTGCAAAAGGCAACGAACAAGGGGGTGGGTCGTGTTGGGCCCGTGGAGTGCGCACGCCGACGGGCCGTTACCTCTGAGGTGACACGGAGATTAAGAGGACTAGACCAGTGCGTCAATAGGTCTGGACCATAGAAGGTGTTCATGGGATGCTGTGAGCCAGCCCACAGGGACTCGGCCACACGCCTCGCGGCGTCCGTGGCACACTGGCCCTGTATCAGCAGCAGCGCACTCCGGGGTCGGTGTAATTCCGAACCGGCGGTATAGTCCGCGACCCGTCCGCAGCCAGCGGCCGGTTGACCAGGTGAGATTCCTGGACCGACGGTGAAAGTCCGGATGGGAGGCAGTGCGCGGCGGGTGAACCCCCTCAGGGGTGTGCCGGCCGTACGTCCGCTGGTCGCCGTACCGCAACGGATCGGCGTACCCGCAGGACCCGGCCTCCGGCGCACCCTGCGCGAGGCGTCCCACCCGCTCCCTGTCGTCATCGACAGCCCCGGAGTCCGTGCCCGAAGAGGCAGGAGGACCCGGTGGCCCAGCAGGCCGACATCACCGCCATGCGACGCGCCGTCGAGCTCGCCGCACGCGGACTCGGCGCGACCAGCCCCAACCCCGTCGTCGGCTGCGTCATCACCGACGCCTCCGGCCACCCGGTCGGCGAGGGCTGGCACCAGCGCGCCGGCGGCCCGCACGCCGAGGTCCACGCCCTGCGCGAGGCCGGCGTCCTGGCCCGCGGCGGCACCGCGTACGTCACCCTCGAACCCTGCAACCACACCGGCCGCACCGGCCCCTGCGCCCAGGCCCTCGTCGAGGCCGGGATCAGCCGGGTCGTCTACGCGGTCGGCGACCCGAACCCGCAGGCCACCGGCGGCGCCGACACCCTGCGCGCCGCGGGCGTCGAGGTCGCCCAGGGCCTCCTGGAGGACGAGGCCGAGGCCGGCAACATCGCCTGGCTCACCTCCGTGCGCCACGGCCGCCCCTTCGTCCGCTGGAAGTACGCCGCCACCCTCGACGGCCGGATCGCCGCCGCCGACGGCACCTCCCGCTGGATCACCTCCGCCGAGTCCCGCGCCGACGTCCACCGGCTGCGCGCCGAGGCCGACGCCGTCGTCGTCGGCTCCGGCACCGCCCGCGCCGACGACCCCCATCTGGCGGTACGCGGGATCGACGAGGCCGTCCAGCCGCTGAGGGTCGTCGTCGACACCGAGGCGACCGCCGTGAAGCCCGGCGCCCGGGTCCTCGACGACGCCGCACCCACCCTGATCGCCGTCGCCGAGGACGCCGGGACCCCGCTCGCCGAGACCCCGCTCATCGAGGTCGTACGCCTCCCCAGGGCCGAACGCGGCATCGAAGTCCCCGCCCTCCTGGACGCCCTGCACGCACGCGGCGTCCGCTCCGTCCTCCTCGAAGGCGGCCCCACCCTCGCGGGCGCCTTCGTCGCCGCGGGCGCCGTCGACCAGGTGGTCGGCTACCTCGCACCCGTCCTGCTCGGCGCCGGCCCCCAGGCACTGGCCGCCGCGGGAATCGGCACCATCACCGAAGCGTTGCGGCTCGACATCACCGAGACCGTCCGCATCGGCCCCGACCTCCGCATCACCGCCACCTTCAAGGGAGCCTGACCGTGTTCACCGGAATCGTCGAAGAACTGGGCGAGGTCGTCGCCGTCGAGCAGCTGGAGGACGCCTCCCGCTTCCGACTGCGCGGTCCCCTGGTCACGGAAGGCGCCCAGCACGGCGACTCCATCGCCGTCAACGGTGTCTGTCTCACGGTCGTCGAGTTCGGCGACGGCGAGTTCACCGCCGACGTCATGGCCGAGACCCTCAAGCGGTCCAGCCTCGGCGCCCTCTCCGTCGGCTCCCGGGTCAACCTGGAGCGCCCCATGGCCGTCGGCGGCCGCCTCGGCGGTCACATCGTCCAGGGCCACGTCGACGGCACGGGCACCATCCTCGACCGGACCCCGTCCGAGCACTGGGAGCTCGTCAAGGTCGGCCTGCCCGCCCACCTCTCCCGGTACGTCGTCGAGAAGGGCTCGATCACGGTCGACGGCGTCAGCCTCACCGTCGTCGAGGTCGCCGACGACTGGTTCACCATCAGCCTCATCCCCACCACGCTCGACCTGACCACGCTCGGCATCAAGCGGTCCGGCGACCCGGTCAACCTCGAAGTGGACGTCATCGCCAAGTACGTCGAGCGGCTGCTCGGCGCCGACGCCAAGGAGAATGAGAAGTGAACTGGCTCAACTCCGAGGCGTTCACGGTCCTCGACCAGCACATCAAGTGGTCCGACATGATCGGCAACACGATCGGTCTGATCGCCCTCGCGCTCGGCTGGCGCCGGTCCATATGGACCTGGCCCGCCCAGTTCCTCTCCGGCGTCATCCTCTTCGTCGCCTTCGCCGCCGGCCACCTCGCGGGCAGCGCCGGCAAGCAGGTCGTCGTCATGCTCGTCGCCGCCTGGGGCTGGGCGCAGTGGAACCGCGGCCGGCAGAACGCCCAGGACGGCTCCATCGCGGTCCGCTTCGCCAGCTGGCGCGAGCGCGGCCTGCTGGTCGCCGCCGCAGCCCTCGGCACCGTCGCCGTCGCGATGCTCTTCACCGCCTTCCCGAGCCTGTCCTGGGACCCGTGGCCCGACGCGTACATCTTCGTCGGCACCGTCGTCGCCATGTACGCCCAGTCGCGCGGCATGGTCGAGTTCTGGTTCGCCTGGCTGCTCGTCGACCTCGTCGGCGTCCCGCTGAACTTCGCCAACGGCTACGCCTTCTCCGGCTTCGTCTACGTCATCTACGGCGCGCTCGTCCTGTGGGGCATGCGCGACTGGTGGCTGCGCTCCCGCACCACCAGCGTCCTGGAAGGAGCACACGCATGAACGCGCACCACCTCTGGGACGACACCGACCTCGCCCTCGACCCCGTCGAGCAGGCCATCAGGGACATCGCGGCCGGCCGCCCCGTCGTCGTCGTCGACGACGAGGACCGCGAGAACGAGGGCGACCTCGTCATCGCCGCCGAGAAGGCGACCCCCGAGATCATCGCCTTCATGATGAGCGAGTGCCGCGGTCTCATCTGCGCCCCCATGGAGGACGACGAACTGGAGCGCCTCCAGCTCCCGCAGATGGTCGCGTACAACACCGAGTCGATGCAGACGGCCTTCACCGTCTCCGTCGACGCGGGCCCGGCCCACGGCGTCACCACCGGCATCTCCGCCGCCGACCGCGCCACCACCCTGCGGATGCTGGCGAGCGGCCGCCACGAGCCCTCCGACTTCGTGCGCCCCGGCCACGTCTTCCCGCTCCGCGCCAAGCCCGGCGGCGTCCTCGTCCGCAACGGCCACACCGAGGCCGCCGTCGACCTCGCCCGCCTCGCGGGCCTCCGCCCGGCCGGCGCGATCGTCGAGATCGCCGGCGAGGACGGCGTCATGCTCCGCCTCCCGGAGCTGGTCCCCTTCGCCCGCAAGCACGGCCTCACGATCATCTCCATCGAGGACCTGATCGCCTACCGGCGCTCCGCCGAGCCGACCGTCCGCCGCGAGGCCGAGGTCCGGCTCCCCACCGCGCACGGCGACTTCACCGCGTACGGCTACCGCTCCACCGTCGACGGCGTCGAGCACGTCGCCCTCGTCCACGGCGAGATCGGCGACGGCGAGGACGTCCTCGTCCGGGTCCACTCCGAGTGCCTGACCGGCGACATCTTCCAGTCGCAGCGCTGCGACTGCGGCCCCCAGCTGCACGCCTCCATGGACCGGATCACCGAGACCGGCCGCGGCGTCGTCGTCTACCTGCGGGGCCACGAGGGCCGCGGCATCGGCCTGCTGTCCAAGCTGCGCGCGTACGAGCTCCAGGAGCGCGGCCGCGACACCCTCGACGCCAACCTGGAGCTCGGGCTGCCCGCCGACGCCCGCGACTACGCGGCCGGCGCGCAGATCCTCGCCGACCTCGGCGTCCGCAGCCTCCGCCTGATGACCAACAACCCCGACAAGGTCCAGGCCCTCACCCGCCACGGCCTCACCGTCGAGGGCCGCGAGCCCATGCCGGTCACGGCGGGCGAGCACAACCTCGGCTACCTGCTCACCAAGCGGGACCGGATGGGCCACGACCTGCCCTGGCTGGACGGCTCCCCGGCCTCCACCTGCGGCAACCAGTAAGAACGTACGTACGACCGGCTAGGAGAATCATGAGCGGCAAGGGCGCACCCGTCCTCAGCGTGAAGAACTGCGGCGACCTCCGGGTCGCGGTCATCGCGGCGCAGTGGCACGAGAAGATCATGGACGGCCTCGTCGACGGCGCCCTGCGCGCCCTCGGCGAGCTCGGCATCGACGAACCGACGCTGCTGCGCGTCCCCGGCAGCTTCGAGCTCCCGGTCGTGGCGAAGGTCCTCGCCGGGCGCGGCTACGATGCCATCGTGGCGCTCGGCGTCGTGATCCGCGGCGGAACGCCGCACTTCGAGTACGTGTGCCAGGGCGTCACCCACGGCCTCACCCAGGTCTCGATCGACACCGGCGTACCCGTCGGATTCGGTGTCCTCACCGTCGACACCGAGGAGCAGGCCCTGGACCGCGCGGGCCTCGAAGGCTCCACCGAGGACAAGGGCCACGAGGCCGTCACCGCCGCCGTCGCCACCGCGACCACGCTGCGCACGGTGAGCGAACCCTGGCGCTGAGCACGCCCCCCTCACCCCGTACTCTTAGGACCATCATGGCGAACAAAACCTTCGAAGAGCTCTTCGCCGAGCTCAAGCTCAAGGCCGAGACCGGCGACCCGGCCACCTCCCGCACCGCGGAGCTGGTGGACAAGGGCGTCCATGCCATCGGCAAGAAGGTCGTCGAGGAGGCCGCCGAGGTCTGGATGGCCGCCGAGTACGAGGGCAAGGAAGCGGCCGCCGAGGAGATCTCGCAGTTGCTGTACCACGTCCAGGTGATGATGGTCGCCCGCGGGATCTCGCTCGACGACGTCTACGCCCACCTCTGAGCACACCGCCCCACCGTCCCGAAAACTCCCAGGCAAAGGAAGCTCACCCCATGCTGCGCATCGCCGTTCCCAACAAGGGTTCCCTCTCCGGACCTGCGTCGGCAATGCTCCATGAGGCCGGCTACCGCCAGCGCAAAGAGTCCAAGGAACTGGTGGTCATCGACCCCGACAACGAGGTCGAGTTCTTCTACCTGCGGCCGAAGGACATCGCGATCTACGTCGCGTCCGGCAAGCTGGACATCGGCATCACCGGCCGCGACCTGCTCCTGGACTCCGGCGCCAGCGCCGAGGAGATCCTCCCGCTGAACTTCGGTCGCTCCACCTTCCGCTACGCCACCCGCCCGGGCACGGCGAACGGACCCGAGGACTTCGGCGGCATGACGATCGCCACCTCCTACGAGGGCATCGTCGCCAAGCACCTCGCCGACCAGGGCATCGACGCCTCCGTCGTCCACCTCGACGGCGCCGTCGAGACAGCGATCCAGCTGGGCGTCGCCCAGGTCATCGCGGACGTCGTGGAGACCGGCACCAGCCTGCGCAACGCCGGCCTGGAGGTCATCGGCGAGCCGATCCTCACCTCCGAGGCCGTCGTCGTCCGCCGCCACGGCGCCTCCGACGACCACCCGCAGGTCCAGCAGTTCCTCCGCCGCCTCCAGGGCGTCCTCGTCGCCCGCTCGTACGTGATGATGGACTACGACTGCCGCGCCGAGCACCTGGAGCAGGCCGTCGCCCTCACCCCCGGCCTGGAGTCGCCCACCGTCTCCCCGCTGCACAACGAGGGCTGGGTCGCGGTCCGCGCGATGGTCCCCGCCAAGGAGGCGCAGCGGATCATGGACGACCTGTACGAGATCGGCGCCCGCGCCATCCTCACCACCGCCATCCACGCCTGCCGCCTCTGACGGCCGGGCCCGCACCTCCCACCAGGCACCGAGGAACCCCGATGTCCCAACCGACGACGCCCGCCCTCCCGGTCACCTTCCGTCCCGGGCGCACCCGGGCCGTCCTGCTGACCATGAGCGCGGCGATGTTCGTGGTCGTCACCGGCGTCGCGCTGATGCTGGAGCGGCTGGGACCGGGGGAGCGCGTCAGCTTCGTCTTCACCGCCGCGCTGCTCTCCGGGGTCCTCGTCCTGCTGAGCCGGCCCAAGGTCGTCGCCGACGACCAGGGCGTCACGGTCGTCAACATCACCAGGACCCGGCGCCTCGCCTGGGCGGAGATCCTCAAGGTCAACCTCCGCCCCGGCGACCCCTGGGTCTTCCTCGACCTGAGCGACGGCACGAGCCTGCCCGCGCTCGGCATCCAGCCCGGCATCGCCAAGGAAGCGGCCATCCGTGACGCCCGCGCCCTGCGGGACCTCGCGGACAGCCGCGGATCGGGTGCGGAAACCCGCTGAGTCCCGGGGAGACCGGGGGGAATCCCCGATCCGTCCCCCATCCGGGGCCGACCCCCTGCCCCTCGGGGCGTTCACGTGACTACTCTGGAGACGGTGGTGCCCAGCGGCACCACCGTCTCGCGTGTGCAGGGCCGCAACCGCGGCCCGCGAGACCACCCTTCGACCCGAGGAGTGACTCCCTCCAGCAATGGACGGATCGTCCGGTAGTACCTGCGCCGCCCCCTCCCAGGAGGCGGCGGCATGATCATCTCCCTTCTGCTGCTCTTCGCGGCCTTCCTCCTGATCCTCGCCAACGGCTTCTTCGTGGCCGCCGAGTTCGGCCTCGTGACCGTCGAGCGGGCCGAGGCCGAGCGGGCCGCGGCCGCCGGCGACCGGCGGGCCCGCACCGTCGTCACCGCGCTGCGCGAGCTCTCCTTCCAGCTCTCCGGCACCCAGCTCGGCATCACGATCACCTCGCTCGTCGTCGGCATGCTCGCCGAGCCCGCGCTCGCCGGACTGCTGCACCGGCCGCTCACCGCCACCGGACTGCCCGAAGGGGCCGTCTCCGGGATCGCGGTGGTGATCGGGATGCTGCTCGCCTCCGCCGTCCAGATGGTGATCGGCGAGCTCGTGCCGAAGAACTGGGCGGTCTCCCGGCCGCTCCAGGTGGCCCGCTTCGTCGCCACCCCGCAGCGCCGCTTCTCCGCGCTGTTCCGGCCGGTGATCTCCCTGCTCAACCGCGTCGCCAACCGGCTGGTCCGGCTCCTCGGCGTCGAGCCCACCGAGGAGCTCGACTCCGTCCGCACCCCCGGCGAGCTCGTCTCGCTCGCCCGGCACTCCGCGCTGGCCGGCACGCTCGAACAGGACACCGCCGACCTCTTCGTCCGGACGCTGTCCCTCGGCGGCCTCACCGCCGAGCGGGTCATGACCCCGCGCGTGAAGGTGAGCGCCCTCCAGTGGGACGCCACCGCGGCCGACGTCCTCAACCTCACCCGGGCCACCGGCCTCTCGCGCTTCCCCGTCTACCGCGACCGCATCGACGAGGTCGTCGGCATGGTCCACCTCAAGGACGCGCTCGCCGTCGCCCCGCACGCCCGGCTGCGCACCCCCGTCGGCCGGATCGCGGTCCCGCCGCTCCTCGTCCCCGGGACACTGCCCGCGCAGACCCTCCTGGAGCGGCTGCGCCGCGAACAGCCGATCGCCGTGGTCGTCGACGAGTACGGCGGTACGGCCGGCGTGGTCACCCTGGAGGACATCGTCGAGGAACTCGTCGGCGAGGTCCGCGACGAGCACGACACCCTCGCCGACGGACGCCCCGAACTGGCCGCCGCCCCCGCCGAGGACGGCCGCCCGGCCTGGGACGCCGACGGCTCCTGCCGGGTCCACACCCTGCGCCGGATAGGCCTCGACGTGCCCGACGGGCCGTACGAGACGGTCGCCGGGCTCGTCGCCGACCTCCTCGGGCGGATCCCCGCCCCGGGGGACCGGGCCGAACTCCCCGGCTGGCGGCTCTCGGTGCGCCAGGTCGACCGCTACCGCGCCGAGCGCGTCCGGATCGTACGGACGGAGACCGGCCCGGACGCGGACCCCACCGGGTCCTCGTCCACCGCCCCGCTGGTCTCGGGAGGCGCCCGATGAGCACCCTCCAACTCCTCTTCGCCGTCCTCCTGGTGCTCGCCAACGGCTTCTTCGTCGGGGCCGAGTTCGCGCTCGTCTCCGTGCGGCGCAGCCAGATCGAGCCGCTCGGCGGCGCCCGGGCCAAGCAGGTCCTGCACGGCCTCGAGAACCTGCCGCAGATGATGGCGGCGGCGCAGTTCGGCATCACCGTCTGCTCGCTGACGCTCGGCGCCGTCGCCGAGCCGACCGTCGCCCACCTCCTCGAACCCGTCTTCCACGCGGTCGGGGTGCCGGAGGCGCTGATCCACCCGCTCGGCTACGTCATCGCGCTCGCCGCGGTCGTCTTCCTCCACCTCGTCATCGGCGAGATGGTCCCGAAGAACCTGGCGATGGCCGCACCCGAGCGGACCGCGCTGTGGCTCGCCCCCGGCCTGGTCGGCTTCGCCCGCCTCTGCCGGCCGGTGACGACCGCGCTCGGAGCCTGCGCCCGGCTGGTCCTGCGGGCGTTCAAGGTCGAGCCGAAGGACGAGGTGGAGGCGGTCTTCACCAGCGCCCAGCTCGGTCGGCTCGTGGAGGACGCGGGACAGGCCGGACTGCTCGACCCCGTCGAGCAGGAGCGCCTGGAGGACGCGCTGGAGCTGGGCACCCGCCCCGTCACGGACGTCCTCATCGCCCCGGCGTCCCTCGTGACGGTCCCGCCGTCGGTCACCCCGCGCGAGATCGAGGAGCTGACCGTGCGGACCGGGTACTCCCGCTTCCCGGTCCGCGCCGGCACCCACCACACCTTCATGGGCTTCGTGCACGTGAAGGACGTCCTCGACCTGGAGGAGCGGGAGCGGGCGGTGCCGCAGCGGCTCTGGCGGCCGATGGCGACGCTCCGCGCCGAGCTGCCGCTCGACGACGCCCTCACCGTGATGCGCCGCGCCGCGACCCACCTGGCGCAGGTCGCCGACGGCTCCGGCCGCGTCCTCGGCCTCGTCGCCCTGGAGGACGTCCTGGAGATGCTGGTGGGCGAGGTCCGCGACCCCGCCCACCGCGTACAGCAGCCGGTGTCCGCGCCCTAGGGCCTAGTACCCGGGTGGCTCCTGCTGCGGGCCGCGGTCCACCGGACCGCGGCCCGACAGGACCTCGCCGTACGCCTGCATGAGGTCGGGCAGCCGGAGGGTGGCGAGGTCCTCCCGCGTCAGGGTGCCCGGGTAGCCGGAGAGCCGCAGGTCGCGGTAGGCGCAGGACTTCTCGTACAGGGTGCGCAGGAAGCGGCCGTTGCCCAGTTCGTCGATCCAGCCCTGCTCGACGACGTGCCCGCTGATGGAGCGCAGCTCGTCCAGGGCCTCCTCGTCCCAGGCGTCGCCGTCGGCCGCGGCGAGCACCTCGCCGATGGCGGTGAGCTCCAGGGGCCGGTACGAGGGGAAGTCGACCCGGGTGGTGAAGCGCGAGGAGAGCCCGGGGTTGGTGTTGAGCAGCCGGTCCATGCCCTCGGGGTAGCCGGCCAGGATCACCACCAGGTGGTCGCGGTTGTCCTCGGCCCGTTTCAGGAGCACCTGGAGGGCCTCGTCACCGTAGGCGTCGCCCTTGCTGTAGCCGGTGTTGGAGAGGGCGTAGGCCTCGTCCACGAAGAGCACGCCGCCGACGGCCGAGTCGATCAGCTCGTTGGCCTTGACGGCCGTCTGCCCCAGGAACTCGCCGACCAGATCGGCCCGTTGGGCCTCCACGAGGTGGTCGCCGCCGAGCAGCCCCAGGGCGTAGAAGACCCGGCCCAGGATCCGGGCGACGGTCGTCTTGCCGGTGCCCGAGGGGCCGGAGAAGACGAAGTGCCGCTTGGGCGGCTGCACCGGAAGCCCCTGCCCGGCGCGCAGGCGCGCCATCTCCAGCTGCGCCGAGAGCGCTTTGACCTGCCGCTTCACCGGTTCGAGGCCGACCATGCCCTCCAGCTCGGCGAGCGCCTCCGCGAGCAGCGCCGGATCGGTGGGTCCGGCCGGGAAGCGCTGCGGCCGGCGGGGGGCCGGCGCCTTCTGCCGTACGGTCTCCGGCGGGGTGACCGGCGCGACCGGAGGTACGGGTTCGGGGGCGAGCCGCAGCCCGTCGCCGAGACCGCCGGCGTCGGGCTCGGCGCCCGGCACGGTGTCCCCGGCGTCCTGGCCGAGGCCCCCGCCGAGGGTGCCCAGGGCGACCGTCGCGAACCCGGCCGGGTCGTCCACGCCGTCGTAGCCCTCGAAACCGTCGTACTCGGCGATCGCCGCGAGCCGGGCCGCCGTGTCCATGAACGCCGGGTCGATCCGGTGCACGGCCCGGTAGAGCGGCAGCGCTGCGGCGCTGCGGCCGGTGCCCTCGTGGGCCCTGGCCAGCCAGTAGCGCAGCTCCTTGCGCTGCGGCTGTTCGCTGCGGCAGCGCATCAGGGAGGCGGAGAGCAGCGGCTCGGCCTGGCTGTACATCTCCAGGCGCACCCGGGCCATCCCCCCGAAGAGCCCCGCCTCGATGCCGAGCAGCGGGTCGTCGACGAGGGTCTCGGTGTGCCGGACGAGCTGGTCCCAGTCCTTCACGAGATAGGCGCGGCAGGCGTGCAGGAAGCGGACCTGCGGGTCGGTGTCGACCGGCGGGAGCCCCGCGAGGGCCCGGTCCAACTCCGGTACGTGCCGCCCGTCGAGCCAGTGGGAGGCGTGCGCGAGCAGCAGGTCGCGCGGGCTCTCCAGGACGGGCTGCACCCACCAGCCCAGCCAGTACCAGGAGTTCAGGGTGCGCCGGTACCGGGACCGCTGCTCGCCGAAGCGCTCGCGGTTGCGGTACATGCGCAGCAGCGCGGTCGTGGTGTCGACCCGGAGCGCGTGCAGCCCGAGCCAGGCGTCCGCCATCCCGGGATCGATCCGTACCGCCGTCCGGAACTCGTCCTCCGCCTGCGGATAGGCGCCCATCGTGTAGGCGTCGACTCCGCGCAGCCAGGCGAGCTCGGCCGGGGCCTGCGAGCCCTGCGTGCCGATGTCCATCGGGTCCCCCACAACCGTCATCGCATGGACGGGATTTGACCGCACCTGCGGGCATCGTACCTGCGCAGGGGGTGTGTGCTTAAGGAGAAGCACATGATCCGGAAGCGGTGACCCTGGGTGAGCATCAGGGGTCGCGAAAGGCCCTCGGGGAGGCCTCGGAGGGGCCTCGGAAGGCCCTTGAGGGCAGAACGAAGCCCCCGATCACGGGGGAACAACCGGGGGCTTCGTGTCTGCGGCGGCTCCGAAAAGCCGCACATTCAGAACGTAAGACCAGTACGCCCCTTGGGTCAAGCGGAGTTGAGGCACTTGCGGAAGTGGACTTCCGGCCGCTCAGTTCACGGACATGAAGCCGTCACGGTGTGTGATGATCTGGTCCGCGACCGCTGTCACAGCGGGCCCGGGGAGCCAGTCGTACCCCTCCTCGCACTCCCGTACCAAGGTGTCCGCGGCGGCGCGCGAAGGGTCTTCCGCGAAATGGCGGGTCTCCGCCACGGTCCAGCCGTCCCAGAACGCGGCCTGCTCCGCACCGTCCCGGCGCCGGCCCCGCTCCCACGACTCCTCCGCGCCCCGCTCCATCCACAGCAGCCACGCCAGGAACGGCCGCACCGCACGCCGCCCCGCGCCGACCCCCTCCACGAGCACCACCGGGGCCGCCGCCAGCTCCACGGCCTCCCCGAAGCGCCGCGCCCCCCAGTCGTACCGGTGGTAGACGGCCGTCTCCCCCCGCGACAGGGGCGCGAGCACCTGCTCCCGCAGCCGACCCGTCCATGCGAACAGCTCCTCGTGCGTGGCGAGGTCGTCGAGGTGCAGGACGGGCGCGTCGCGCAGCGCGGCGGCGAGCCGACCCGCGAGCGTCGACTTCCCCGATCCCGCGTGCCCGTCGACCGCCACCAGCCTGACCGGCCCGCAGGACGGCGGCAGCCGGAGCAGCGCGTCAGCCGCGCGATCGAGGTCGTTCATGGCCCCAGCGTAGGGGGTGCGACGACCTCCGCAGGTCAGCGAGGTGCCGCCGCCAGTGGTCGAGACCAATATTGGTACGGCGACGCGAGCCGAAGTGCTGGCGGACAGCCCACGCGAGCCGCGATAGTGGGCCCGCGCGGCACGTCCGTACACCCACCGACCGGCAAGCGCTCCCCGTTTCCTCCGCGCGCCCACAGGCCCGTACGCCCACCGTTCTCGACTGGGGGTCACCGCCCATGACCAGTTCCACCCCGCGCAGAACCGTCCTCGCCGCGGCTCTCGCGGCCGCCGCGGGAACGGCCGCGGCCGCCGCCCCCGCCGCCGCGTCCGACTGCTCCACGGCCGACTGCCCGGACGCGTCGCCGGCCGACACGGCCGACCGGGGCCACGCACCGGCACAGGGGCTCGTCGACAACCGCTTCTGGTCCTCGTACACGGACTGGCGGTGCGGCGCCTCGGCCGGCACGAAGGCGGTCGCCGGCCTCCGCCCCGGCCTGGTCCTCGCCACCGCCGCCGGGCGCGTCGACCACACGGACCCGCACACCGGGCTGACCGCCACGTGGGAGTACGCGACGTGGACCTCCCCGGTCCACACCGCGACCGTGCCGGCCACCGAGGTCATCGCCTCCTGGAACGCCCGCACGCCACCCGGCACCTGGCTCCAGGTCGAACTGTCGGGCGCCTACTCCGACGGGACGGCGACCCCCTGGTACGTCATGGGCCGCTGGGCGTCCGGGGACGGCGACATCCGGCGCACCTCGGTCGACGACCAGACCGACGGCAGGAGCACGGTGTGGACGGACACGTTCGCGATCGACGACACGGCGAGCGGCCTCCGCCTGCTCTCCTACCGCCTCCGCCTGACGCTTTACCGCACCCCGGACAGCGGCCTCACCCCCATGGTGTGGCGCGTCGGCGCCATGGCCTCGGACGTCCCCGACCGCTTCACCGTCCCGGCCTCCACGCCCGGCCTCTCCCACGAGCTCATCGTGCCGCGCTACTCGCAGAACACCCACATCGGCCAGTACCCCGAGTACGACAACGGCGGCGAGGCGTGGTGCAGCCCCACCTCCTCCCAGATGATCGTCGAGTACTGGGGCCGCCGGCCCTCCGCCGACGACCTCGCCTGGGTCGACCCCGCCTTCGCCGACCCCCAGGTCTGCCACGCCGCCCGCTTCACCTACGACCACCAGTACCAGGGCTGCGGCAACTGGCCCTTCAACGCCGCCTACGCCGCCACCTACCCCGACATGAACGCCGTCGTCACCCGGCTCCGCTCCCTCACCGAGCTCGAATCCCTCATCCGCGCCGGCATCCCCGCCATAACGTCCCAGTCCTTCCGCAAGGAGGAACTCACCGGCGCCGGCTACGGCACCTCCGGCCACCTCATGACCGTCATCGGCTTCACCCCCGACGGCGACGTCATCGCCAACGACCCCGCGTCCCCCACCAACCCCGCCGTCCGCCGCGTCTACCAGCGCCGCGAGTGGGAGAACATCTGGCTGCGGACGAAGCGCTACAACGCGAGCGGCAAAGTGGTCTCCGGCACAGGAGGGGTCTGCTACCTCTACTTTCCCGACCGGCCCTCGCCCGCGCAGCGCAAGGCGCTCGGGGCTCTCGGCATCGGGTGAGGGGGCGGGGGCGGCTCCGGGGGCGTGACCGACGTCTCTACCGCGGGGCCGCTCCCGTGGCGCAAGGTGGTCGCCATGACCTCCACCACGTACGCCCGCCTCCTGACCCGCGCACGGACGGGCGGGCCCCGCGACGACGGCCCCAAGATCCTGGAGCACGTGCTGGGCTGGACGCTGGTCGTCCTGCTCGCCGTGTTCGTCACGAGGGCCGGCCTCATGTGAGACGGGGGCGTGCGGTGGGCGGAGGCCCGCCGCACGGGAGCGCGCCTTCCGCTGCCGGGCGTGTGATTCCGCCGTGACGGCGTGAGGACAGGGGTGCGAACGGGCATACTCTCCGCGATTCCGGCACCCCGCGCGCGCGTACCGCTCGCGCCCGGCAGGGAGGAGCGTCCGGCGATGGCCGAGAGCACACCGGACGGCGTGGAACGCCGATTGCCGAGCGACGAGGCGCGGGAGCTGCTCGCCCTGGTGCGCGAGATCGCGCGCAGGGAGATCGCCCCGCACGCCGCGGAGGAGGAGGCGGCCGGGCACTTCCCCCGCGAGCTGTTCACGCTGCTCTCCCGGTCCGGGCTGCTCGGACTGCCCTACGATCCCGCGTACGGCGGGGGCGGTCAGCCGTACGAGGTCTACCTCCAGGTCCTTGAGGAGCTCGCGGCGGCCCGGCTCACCGTGGGGCTCGGCGTCAGCGTGCACACGCTCTCCTGCCACGCGCTCGCCGGCTACGGCACTGACGAGCAGCGGTCGGCGCACCTGCCGGCGATGCTCGGCGGCGGCCTGCTCGGCGCGTACTGCCTCTCCGAGCCCTCCGCCGGATCGGACGCCGCGGCGCTGCGGACCCGGGCCGTCCGGGAAGGCGGGGAGGGCGGGGAGAGCGGGGACGGCGGGGCGGGAGAGGGTGCCGGTGACGGTGGCGACTGGGTGATCGACGGCACCAAGGCGTGGATCACCCATGGCGGGATCGCGGACTTCTGCACGGTGATGGCACGTACGGGCGGTCCCGGTGCGCGGGGCGTCTCCGCGTTCCTGGTGCCGGGGAACGCGCCGGGGCTGACCGCGGCTCCTCCCGAGCGGAAGATGGGGATGAAGGGTTCGCCCACCGCGCAGCTGCACTTCGACGGGGTACGGGTCGCGGACGCGCGGCGCCTGGGACGGGAGGGACAGGGGTTCACCATCGCGCTCGACGCCCTGGACTCGGGGCGGCTCGGCATCGCCGCCTGTGCCGTGGGGCTGGGCCAGGCCGCGCTGGACGAGGCCGTCGCGTACGCCGGGGAGCGCCGCCAGTTCGGCCGGCCGATCGCCGACTTCCAGGGACTCCGCTTCCTGCTCGCCGACATGGCGACCCGGGTCGAGGCGGGCCGGGCGCTGTACCTGGAGGCGGCGCGGCGCCGGGACGAGGGGCGGCCCTTCGGGCGGCACGCGGCGATGGCCAAGCTCTTCTGCACGGACGCCGCCATGCAGGTCACGACGGACGCGGTGCAGGTGCTCGGCGGGTACGGCTACACGGCGGACTTCCCCGTGGAGCGCTATCTGCGCGAGGCCAAGATGCTGCAGATCGTCGAGGGGACCAATCAGATCCAGCGGGTGGTCATCGCGCGTCACCTTGTCGGACCAGAATCCCGCTGACCCGCACGGTCCGGTCCACCCAGACGGGTCCCGAGGCCAGCCGGATCCACTCCTGGTCGCGATGGCCGGGCAGGGTGCGGCCGTGGCTGGCCCACAGCGACAGCACGTCCTGGTAGATGGGCGGGTCCGGCGGGGTCTGGACGGGTGCGGAGACCTGCGTCTGCGCGGCGACGGGCACGGGGACGGGAACCGGGACGGGCGCGGCCGGGGGCGCGGTGATCTGCGTCTGCGGCGGTGTGGGGGCGGGGTCCGGCACGGGTGCGGGCGCGGGAGGGGGCGCGATGACCTGCGTCTGCGGAGGCACCGGCGCAGGCGAGGACACCCGCGCAGGCGAGGACACCCGCGCAGGCGAGGACACCCGTGCGGGCGAGGACACCGGCGCGGGGACGGGCACCGGCACCGGCGCGGAGACCTGCGCCCGTGTGGGCGCAGGTGCGGACGCGGGTGTGGGCGCAGGAGGTGCGGGCGGCGGCGTCGCCTCCGGGACGAGCGTCGGTGTGGGTGTCGAGGCGGGGACCGCCGGCGGGGCCGACGCGGCGGGCGCGGGCGGGGCCGCGGCGGGGGCCTGCGTCGGGTGAAGAACCGATTCTTCAGTGTGCGGGTCGGCTTGCCGGTGCCGACCGAAACCGCTGGGTGTCGTGTACAGCCTGGTCATACCGGGACCAACGCGCTCCGGCGGTGAGGGTCACCGCCGGACGGATTCGAGAGGCAGTTCGCCCGGTACTCGGTGCACGACTCTGGCCCCCCGTCCCGCAACTGACGTACCGTCAGATCTTCTCGCGGAAGCGCGCACGCCGACCAGGAGGTCAGCCATGTCCGTGCACCGGCACGCCGACGACCGACCCGTCGCCCTCGACGAGTACCCCGTGCACCAGGCACCGCTCTCGATGAAGCACCACGTCAGCGGCGACCGCAACGCCTACGACCGGTGCATCTTCCACGTCTTCGACCACGAGGGCCGCGCGCTGCTCATCGCCGGTCTCGGCGTCTATCCCAACACCGGGGTCGTCGACGCCTACGCCACCCTGCGCACCGGCGACCGGCTGCACGCCGTCCGGGCCTCCGACGCCCTCGGCGACGACCGGATGGACCTCTCCGTCGGCCCCCTGTCCATCACCGTCGACGAACCCCTCAAGCGGCTCACCCTGCGGTGCGAGGCCGATCCGGACGACCCCGACGGGCTCTCCTTCGACCTCGTCTGGACCGGTGACTTCCCCACCGTCTGGGAACCCCACCACACCCAGCGCCACGGCGGCCGACTCACCCTCGAAGGCCGCCGCTTCGTCCAGGCCGGACACTGCGAGGGCACGATCAGGGCCGGCGGCGAGGAGTTCGCGGTCACCGCGGGGGAGTGGACCGGCACGCGCGACCGCAGCTGGGGAGTACGCCCCCTTCCCGGCGAGGAGCCGGGCCGCGCCGCCGAGTTCCGCCCCGAGGGGTTCCACTGGCTCTGGATCCCGATGCGCTTCGAGGACCGCTTCCTCATGGTCGTCGCCCAGGAGGACGCCGACGGCTACCGCACGCTCAACGAGGCCCTGCTCGTACGGAACGGCCGACGCGACACCCAGCTCGGCTGGCCTCGCACCGACATCACGTACCGCCCCGGCACCCGCCATCCGGAACGGGCCGTCGTCCACCTCGCGGACCCGGCCGGAAAGCCCCTGGAGATCGGCGTGGAGATCCTCGCCTCCTCCCCGCTCGCCGTCGGCGCCGGCTACCCGCCCGCCACCGACTGGCAGCACGGCAGTTGGCAGGGCCGGGGCTGGACGGACCGGCGCGTCTACGACCTCGCGGACCCCGCGGCCCACCCCATGGCCGCGTACGGCGTCACCGACCACGCGGCCCGCTTCACCCTCGACGGCCACACCGGCTACGGCATCTTCGAACACGGCTCCTTCGGCCGCCACGACCCCAGCGGCTTCGCCGACCACACGTCGACGGCGCGCTGAGGAGGCCGACGTGACCACACCGCGCCCCCGCACCACCACCCGTGACCCCGAGGAGCTCGGCCGCCGGCTCGCCGCCTGGATCGACCGGCACCTGCCGGGGGCCGAGGTCTCCGGCCTCGCCGTCCCCGGCTCCAACGGCATGTCGAGCGAGACCCTGCTCTTCGACGTCGACCACCCGGACGCCCCCGTGCGCGGCTGCGCGCTGCGGCTGGCCGCCGACCCCGCCGCGTACACCGTCTTCCCCGTGTACGACATGGCCCGTCAGCACCGGGTCATGCGCCTGGTCGGCGAGCACACGGACGTCCCCGTGCCGCGCGTGCTCTGGCTGGAGGAGGACCCGGAACCGCTCGGCGCCCCCTTCTTCGTGATGGCCCGCGCCGAGGGCCGGGTGCCGCCGGACGTCATGCCCTACACGTACGAGGGGAACTGGCTGCACGCCGCCACCGACGCCGAACGCGCCCGGCTCGAAGCGGAATCCGTCGCCGTCCTCGCGCGGCTGCACGACCAGTTCCCGGTGAAAGAGGCCGAGTTCCTGCTTGCGGAGGGCGCCGGGAGCCCACTGCGCCGACACGTCGACGCCCAACGCGCCTACTACACCTGGGTGGTGGACGGGCTCGCCCCGTCACCGCTCATCGAGTCGGCCTTCGACTGGCTGGAGGCGCACTGGCCGGCCGACGAGGGCGAGGCCGTGCTCGGCTGGGGCGACGCCCGGATCGGGAACATCGTCTACGACGGGTTCACGCCCGCGGCCGTCCTCGACTGGGAGATGGCGGCCTGCGTCCCGCGCGAGGTCGACCTCGGCTGGGCGGTCTACCTCCACCGCTTCTTCCAGGACCTCACCGTGGGCTTCGGGCAGCCGGGGCTGCCCGACTTCCTGCGGCGCGACGCCGTCGAACGGCGCTACGCGGAACTGACCGGACACACCCCGCGGGACATGGAGTTCCACACCCTCTACGCGGCGCTGCGGCACGCGATCGTGATGCTCAGGATCGCGTACCGCCAGGCCCACTTCGGCGAGGTCGAGGTCCCCGCGGACCTCGACGGGCTGATCCTGCACCACGCCACGCTCGCGGCGATGGTGCGGGGAAGCTACTGGTAGACGACGGCCTCAGGCCGCGCGCCGCATCTGCGGCACCCGGATCGGACGCGAGCCCGGACCGCCGACGTGCGAGAAGGGCTGCGTCCGCCAGTCGAGGCCCTGGGGGAGCGTCAGGAGCAGCGCGGTGTCCTGCTCCTGCACCTCCAGGGTGTCGTCGGCGGGGCGCGCCGCGGAAGCCGAGAGACCCGTGCCCGGGCAGACCGTCAGGACGAAGGGGTTCCACGGCGTCGGGCACAGCGCGTGCTCCGGCAGCTCGTCCTCGTCCGCGAGCAGCGCGATCGGCTGCACGCACTCCGGGCAGACGACCCGGAACATCTCAAACGTGTCGTACGCGTCGAGCTCGTCGGACGTGTCGACCGAATCAACAGGCTCCTGCATGGAGAATCTCCCCCTCGGCTGGGTCGGCCGGATCTGTTCGGCCTCGACCACAGCAAGCACTTCCCATGCGGAACTCCGCATAACCGTGAGGCGGCACCCCAGGCAGGTGGCAAACATGTGGCGTTCGTCACATGCCCGTCGCAGGTGCCCCGTGACCGCCCAAAGCGCCGCAAACAGGTAGCCCCCGGCGGTGCCCCGCCCTCTCGGGGGCCATAGGGTCACCGCATGGAGGAGCTGGATCGTCAGATCGTCGAGTTGCTCGTCAAGGACGGGCGCATGAGCTACACCGACCTGGGCAAGGCCACCGGCCTGTCCACGTCGGCGGTGCATCAGCGCGTCCGCCGCCTCGAGCAGCGCGGTGTCATCCGCGGCTATGCCGCCGTCGTCGACCCGGAGGCCGTGGGTCTTCCCCTCACCGCCTTCATCTCGGTCAAACCCTTCGACCCCAGCGCCCCCGACGACACCCCCGACCGGCTCGCCGACATCCCCGAGATCGAGGCCTGCCACAGCGTCGCGGGCGAGGAGAACTACATCCTCAAGGTCCGGGTCGCCACACCGCTGGAGCTGGAGCACCTGCTCAGCCGCATCCGCTCCCAGGCCGGTGTCTCCAGCCGTACGACCGTCGTCCTCTCCACCCCGTACGAGGCCAGGCCGCCGCGCATCTGACCGCCCCGCGACCCCGCGGGGGGACCTGCCGGACAAACCGGGTCCGGTCAGGTCCTAGCCTGGTCGCATGAGTGAGACCGCGTCTGCCATCGAACACCGCACCGTGCTGCTGCGCGGTGGAGAAGTCCACAGCCCCGCCGACCCCTTCGCCACCGCCATGGTGGTGGAGCGCGGGCACGTCGCCTGGGTGGGCTCGGAGGGCGCGGCCGACGCCTTCGCCTCCGGCGTGGACGAGGTGGTCGACCTGGAGGGCGCGCTCGTCACCCCGGCGTTCGTCGACGCCCACGTGCACACCACGGCCACCGGGTTCGCCCTCACCGGCCTCGACCTGTCCTCCGCCGCCTCGCTCGCCGAGGCGGCGGAGCTGATCCGGGCCCACGCCGCCGCCCGCCCGGAGGACCGCATCCTCATCGGCCACGGCTGGGACGCCTCGCGCTGGCCCGAGCGCCGGCCGCTCACCCGGACCGAGCTCGACGAGCTCACCGGCGGCCGCCCGCTCTACCTCACGCGGATCGACGTCCACTCGGCCGTCGTCACCACCGCACTCCTCGACCTCGTCCCCGGCGTCCGCGACCTGGACGGCTTCCACGACGGGCAGCGGCCGCTCACCGGCGACGCGCACCACGCCGTGCGCGCCGCTGCGTTCGGCGCCGTCTCCCCGCTCCAGCGCACCGAGGCGCAGCGCGCCGCCCGGAGCCGCGCGGCCTCCCTCGGCATCGGCACCCTGCACGAGTGCGGCGGCCCGCAGATCTCCTCCGAGGACGACTTCACCGGTCTCCTGGACCTGGCCCGCGAGGAGGCCGGGCCCCGGGTCGTCGGCTACTGGGCCGACGTCGACGTGGAGCGGGCGCGCGCCCTCGGCGCCCTGGGCGCGGCGGGCGACCTGTTCGCCGACGGCTCCCTCGGCTCGCACACCGCCTGCCTCCACGAGCCGTACGCCGACCACACCGACCCCGGCCACACGGGCGCCGCCCACCTGGACGCCACCGCCGTCGCCCTCCACGTCGTGGCCTGCACCGAGGCAGGGCTCCAGGCAGGCTTCCACGCCATCGGCGACGCCGCCGTGACCGCGGTCGTCGAGGGCGTCAGGGCCGCCGCCGAGAAGCTGGGCCTGGCCCGGATCCGGGCCGCCCGACACCGCGTCGAGCACGTCGAGATGCTCACCCCCGAGACGATCGCCGCCTTCGCGGAGCTGGGCCTCACGGCCTCCGTCCAGCCCGCCTTCGACGCACTCTGGGGCGGCGAGCGGGGCATGTACGCCGACCGCCTCGGCGTGGAGCGGGCCCGCACCCTGAACCCGTACGCGGCGCTGCTCAAGGCCGGTGTGCCGCTGGCCTTCGGCTCCGACAGCCCGGTCACCCCGCTCGACCCGTGGGGCACCGTCCGGGCCGCCGCCTTCCACCACACTCCCGAGCACCGGATCTCCGTCCGGGCCGCCTTCACCGCCCACACCCGGGGCGGCTGGCGGGCCGTCGGACGGGACGACGCGGGGACGCTCGTCCCCGGCGCCCCCGCGGACTACGCGATCTGGCGCACGGGCGAGCTCCTCGTCCAGGCACCGGACGACCGGGTCGCCCGCTGGTCCACCGATCCGCGTTCCGGTACGCCCGGCCTGCCCGATCTGTCGCCGGGTGCCGAACTGCCCGTCTGCCTGCGCACGGTGGTGTACGGACAGACGGTGTTCGTACGACCGAACGAGTGATATGGGGATATTTCAGACTCCCGATCCCCGCTCCGCACGCTTGTCCCCGACCTGCGGATCTTCCCCTCTGGCCTGGCCTTTTGGGGAATTTCCGCAGGTCAAGCGGGTGTTGACAGTCGACCGTCGTCGGCGGATAGGTTCTCCGCGTCCACCACAGGACGTCCGACCGGTCCGAACCGCCCCCGCAGTCGCCGAACGCCGCCCGCGCCTCGGTCGCGAGGGAAGGTTTCTCCGGCGGAAGGTGCGACCCGGGTGGGGCCCGGACGTTCAGTAGACAACGGCTCTCGGTCGACCCGCAGCCAGCGGATCCCAGGTCGGACCGAAGGACGTCGGGCCCCGCACCGCACACGCCGCCCGTTCCCGCACGAACCGCCGCGACGGAGCGTTCCGCGGACCTCGCTATGGTGGGGTTCCGCGTTATCCGAAGGGGCAGTAGTGAACGACGGTGACCAGAGGCGTTACGGCCCGCTCGGCAAGGCCTTGGTGATCATCCCGACCTACAACGAGGCGGAGAACATCGAGCCGATCGTCGCCCGGGTGCGGGCGGCCGCACCCGAGGTGCACGTCCTCGTGGCCGACGACAACAGCCCCGACGGCACGGGCAAGCTCGCGGACGAGATCGCGTCCGAGGACGACCACGTGCACGTCCTGCACCGCGAGGGCAAGGAGGGGCTCGGTGCCGCCTACCTCGCCGGCTTCCGCTGGGGCATCGAGCAGGGGTACGGCGTCCTCGTCGAGATGGACGCCGACGGCTCCCACCAGCCCGAGGAGCTCCCCCGACTGCTCACCGCCCTCAAGGGCGCGGACCTGGTCCTCGGCTCCCGCTGGGTGCCGGGCGGCCGGATCGTGAACTGGCCCAAGTCCCGCGAGTTCATCTCCCGCGGCGGCAGCCTCTACTCGCGGCTCATGCTCGACGTGCCGATCCGGGACGTCACCGGAGGCTACCGGGCCTTCCGCAAGGAGACCCTGGAGGGCCTGGGCCTGGGCGACGTGGCCTCGGCCGGCTACTGCTTCCAGGTCGACCTGGCCCGCCGCGCGGTCGCCGCCGGCTTCCACGTCGTCGAGGTCCCGATCACCTTCGTGGAGCGGGAGGCCGGCGACTCGAAGATGAGCCGCGGCATCGTCGTCGAGGCGCTGTGGCGGGTCACCGGCTGGGGGCTGGCCGCGCGCGCCGAGAAGGCCGGCCGGCTGATCGGCCGCAGGTCCGCCTGAGGTTTCGTCCGTCCGGGGTTTCCCGCGTCCGTCCCCGTCCGTACGCGCTGATCCCTCCTTTACGACGTTCCTGCGGGGTGCCAGGCACACTGGGGACCATGACGACCGGCGCACCGCCCCCCCTCGCCCCCAAGCGCTCACGCGCGCGCACGTTCCTCCCGCTCGGCGTCGCCGCCTGGCTGGTCCTGGAGATCTGGCTGCTCACGGTGGTGGCGAACGCGGCGGGCGGGCTGACCGTGCTCGCCCTCCTCGTCGGCGGCGCCGTACTCGGTGCCGTCGTCATCAAGCGGGCGGGCCGACGCGCCTTCCGCAACCTCACCTCGACGTTCCAGCAGGCCCAGGCCGCCGCGCAGACCGGCGCGGTGCCGCCGTCGCCGGACCGGGCCGCCGCAGAGGACCGCAACGGCTTCCTGATGCTGGGCGGCCTGCTCCTGATGATCCCCGGCCTGATCTCGGACGCGGCCGGCCTGCTCCTGCTGATCCCGCAGGTCCGCTCCCTCCTCGGCCGGACCGCGGAGAAGGCCGTCGAGCGCCGGATGAGCGCCGCACCCGCCGGTAGCCTCCAGGACGCCTTCCGGCAGGCGCGCATCCACCGGCCCGACGGAAAGGTCGTGCAGGGTGAGGTCATCCGCCAGGACGCGGCGCAGGGTCCCCGCCGGAGCGACGAGCCCCGCCCGCCCCTGACGCCCTGACCCGACGCCCGACGTGCGACCGCCGCCCCCGGGTGCTTCTCCGGGGGCGGCGGTCACGGGTCCGGGGGCGCATCCGCTCCGGTCCACTCCGGCGGAGACCGGAGACCCGGATCCCCGGATCCGGTCCGCGGGCGTGCACGTGAAACGCCGCGGGGCCCGGTACACGATCCGTGTACCGGGCCCCGCGGCGTTGTGCGACCGGTCGCCCGCTAGGCGGACTTGCGGCTGTCGCGCGGATGCACGGCGATGTTCATCGCGCCGGAGCGCAGGACGGCCAGCCTCTCGGCGAGGACCTCCTCCAGCTCCTCGCGCGTACGGCGCTCCATGAGCATGTCCCAGTGCGTACGCGCAGGCTTGCCCTTCTTCTCCTCGGGTCCGTCCCCGTCCACCAGGAGAGCCTGGATTCCGCAGACCTTGCATTCCCACTCCGGCGGAATCTCCGCCTCGACCGAGAAGGGCATCTCAAAGCGATGTCCCTTCTCGCATGCGTACTCCACCGCCTGGCGCGGGGCCAGATCGATGCCGCGGTCGGTCTCGTAGCTCGTCACCACGAGGCGCGTGCCGCGAAGAGCTCGCTCACTCATGAATCGTGCCTCCCGGGCTTGTCGCCCACAGGACAGGTGTCGCTGTCGTCGTTATCCGGTCAACGTCCGGTCGGCGGTAAAGATTCCCGTGCCGGGTCATGCGTCGCCCGTCGTGCCGCCCCTTGTTGTACCCACCAGTGCCCGTTTTGTCACATCTGACGGCAGATATGACCTGATGTCTTCACTAAAGCAGCACGCAGTAACGGTCCGCCTGGCAGGCCAAACGCGTACACTACCGCCCTTTCGATGCCACGTCTAAACGCGGTCCGGTACCGGGTTCCCCGCCGCCTCCACCGCGCGTCGTACCGGGACCCGGGCGAGCAGCGCGAAGCCCGCCACGAAGAAGATCACGAGGGAGATGATGGCATCCCGATAGCTTCCGGTCAGCTGGTACGCGAGACCGAACACGAGCGGGCCGAGCCAGCTGAGCCCCCGGTCGCTCATCTCGTAGGCCGAGAAGTACTCCGCCTCCTTGCCGCGCGGCACCAGGTGGGAGAACAGGGAGCGCGACAGGGCCTGGCTGCCGCCCAGGACCAGACCGATCGCCGCCGCCAGGCAGTAGAAGAACACCGGCGCGTCGGCGGGCAGGAAGTAGCCGGCCAGCAGGATCAGCGTCCAGACCGCCAGTGACCCCAGAATCGTCCGCTTGGCGCCGTACGACCGGGCGAGTCGCCCCATGCCGAGCGCGCCCGCGACCGCGAGGACCTGGACGAGCAGGACCGCGGTGATGAGCGTCGTCTGGTCGAGTCCGAGTTCCTCCGAGCCGTACACGGAGGCCTGGGAGATCACCGTCTGGACGCCGTCGTTGTAGACCAGGTAGGCGAGCAGGAAGGAGAGCGTCAGCGGGTGCCGGCGCATGTCCTTCAGGGTCGCCCGGAGCTGGCGCCAGCCGCTGCCGACCGCGCCCCCGCCGCCGCGGCCCTCGGGTGCGACGCGGCGGTCGCGGAGCCGCCGGAGCGGCACGACGGTGAAGGCGCCCCACCACACGCCGGCCGAGGCCAGGCAGATCCGGACCGCCTCGCCCTCCGTGAGGCCGAAGGAGTCGTGCGCCGAGTAGAGCACCAGGTTCAGGACGAGGACCAGCGCGCCCGAGGTGTAGCCGAAGGCCCAGCCGCGGGAGGAGACCGCGTCCCGCTCGTCCGGCTCCGCGATCTGCGGCAGATAGGCGTTGTAGAGCACCATCGAGACGGACAGCGAGGCGTTCGCCACGATCAGCAGGAACGTGCCGAGCAGATAGCGCTCGCCCGCCAGGAAGAACATCGCCGCCGTGGCGGCCGCCCCCAGGTACGCCGCCGTCGCGAGCAGCGGCTTCTTCCGGCCGGTGCGGTCCGCCGCGGCGCCCGCCAGCGGCATCACCAGGATCGCGACCACGAGCGAGGCCGAGACGGCGTACGCGAAGAGCGACCCCGCCCGCACGGGTATGCCGAGCGGGTGGACGAACCCCTCGGCGTCGGCCGCGGCCCGCGCCACCGAGGTCAGGTACGGGCCGAGGAACACGGTCAGCACGCTCGTCGAGTACACCGAGCACGCGAAGTCGTAGAAGTACCAGCCCCGCTGCTCCCGCCGCCGTTCGGCGGGATCGACGGCGTACTCCTCCGGCTCGGTGGTGTCAGCGGTCAAGGCCGCGCCCCCTGTTCGTTCCGTGAGCCGTCCCCGGCTCACGGGGTTCGCGGACTCAGACCCACGCGCCGCGCTCGGTCAGCACCGAACGCAGCGTCTCCAGTCGATCGGTCATGATGCCATCCACCCCGAGGTCCAGGAGAGAGTTCATCCGGGCCGGATCGTTGACGGTCCACACGTGGACCTGGAGCCCGCGCGCGTGGGCCTCCCGCACGAAGCGCCGGTCGACCACCGGGATCCCGCCCTGCCGCTCCGGCACCTGCGCCGCCACCGCCCCGGCCCGCAGCGCCGCCGGGATGCCGAACGAACGCAGGCGCAGTCCGACCACCCCGCGCACCCCGTACGAGGTGGCGAGCCGCGGACCGGCGAGGCGCTGCGCGCGGGCCACCCGCGACTCGGTGAAGGAGCCCACGCAGACCCGGTCCCAGGCGCCGGTCCTGCGGATCAGCTCCACCAGCGGGACCAGGGCCGACTCGGCCTTGAGGTCCACGTTCCAGCGGGCCTCGGGGAACTCCTCCAGGAGGTCCGCGAAGAGCGGGAGCGGCTCCCGGCCGGCCACCCGGGCCTCGCGGACCGCCGCCCACGGCAGGTCCCGGATCCGGCCCGAGGCGTCCGTGACCCGGTCGAGCGTCGCGTCGTGGAAGGCGACGAGGGCGCCGTCGGCCGTCGTGTGCACATCGGTCTCGAAGTAGCGGTAGCCCGCCGCGGCGGCCCGGCGGAAGGCGGCCGCGGTGTTCTCCAGGCCGTTCGCCGTGCCGCCGCGATGGGCGAACGCGAGGGGGAGGGAATGGTCGAGGTAGGGGTGGCGTACGCGAGTCACGGCCGCAGTATGGCCTGTTCCGGTGTCGCCGGGGCGACCGCGGAGGGGCCGGGGCCCGGCTCCGGGGCGGCGTCGAGGCGGTCGGCCTCCCGTGCGGAGGCGGTCCCGGCGGCCACGACGACCCCTGCGGCCCCGCCGGGAGCGGTCTCCGGCTCCGGTACGGCGAACCAGCGCAGGAAGAACTGGGCGAGCGGCCCGATGGCGAGCGCGTACAGCACCGTGCCGATGCCGACCGAGCCGCCGAGCAGGAAGCCGGTCGCGACCACGGCGATCTCGATCGCCGTCCGCACCAGCCGGATCGACCGGCCGGTCAGCCGGTGCAGACCGGTCATCAGGCCGTCGCGGGGACCCGGGCCGAACCGGGCCGCGATGTACAGGCCGGTCGCCACGCCGTTGAGCAGGATGCCGAGGACGAGCAGCGGGATCCGCCCCGCCAGGCCGTGGACCTCGGGGACGAGCGCCAGGGTGCCGTCCATCGCCAGGCCGATCACGAAGACGTTGGAGACCGTGCCGAGCCCCGGCCGCTGCCGGATCGGGATCCACAGCAGCAGCACCACCGCCCCGACGACGATCGACACCACACCGATGGTCAGCCCGGACTTCTCGGCGAGGCCCTGGTGGAGGACGCCCCAGGGTTCGAGCCCGAGACCGCTCCGCACGAGGAGCGCCGAACTGGCCCCGTACAGCGTCAGTCCGACGTAGAGCTGGACGAGCCGACGGGTGAGGTGCCGGCCGTGGAGGCCGGAGGCGATGGACAAGGGACTGCCCCCCAGGGTGGTGGTAGTGGACTGACTCATGACACTCTGTGGCGGGGGATCCGGTGCCAACCATGGCCAATTCGATGAAGGTGGACTGATTTCGATGGCTCAGTGGACTTCGGCGGTGGGGCCGGCCCAGCTCGCCCGGCAGCTCCAGGCGCAGCAGCCGAGGCCCGCCGCCCCCGGCACCCGGAAGCCGCCCGCCTACCGCGCGCTGGCCGACGGCATCCGCCTGCTCGTCCTGGAGGGGCGCGTGCCGGTCGCCGCCCGGCTGCCCGCCGAGCGGGAGCTCGCCCTCGCCCTCACCGTCAGCCGGACCACGGTGGCCGCCGCCTACGAGGCGCTCCGCACCGAGGGCTTCCTGGAGTCCCGGCGGGGGGCCGGCAGCTGGACCGCCGTCCCGGCCGGGAACCCGCTGCCCGCACGCGGTCTCGAACCGCTGCCCCCGGAGGCGCTCGGCTCCATGATCGACCTGGGCTGCGCGGCCCTGCCCGCGCCCGAACCGTGGCTCACCCGCGGTGTCCAGGGAGCCCTGGAGGAGCTGCCGCCGTACGCCCACACGCACGGGGACTACCCGGCCGGGCTGCCGGCGCTGCGGCAGATGCTCGCCGACCGCTACACCGCCCGCGGCATCCCGACCATGCCCGAGCAGATCATGGTCACGACCGGCGCCATGGGGGCCATGGACGCCATCTGCCACCTCTTCGCGGGGCGCGGCGAGCGCATAGCCGTCGAGTCGCCCTCGTACGCCAACATCCTCCAGCTGATGCGGGAGGCCGGCGCCCGCCTCGTGCCCGTCGCCATGTCCGAGGGCCTCGGCAGCTGGGACCTGGGCCGCTGGCGGCAGGTGCTGCGCGACGCCGCGCCCCGCCTCGCGTACGTCGTCGCCGACTTCCACAACCCGACCGGCGCGCTGGCCGACGAGGACCAGCGGCGGCAGCTGGTCGAGGCGGCCCGCTCGGCCGGCACGGTCCTCGTCGTCGACGAGACCATGGCCGAGCTCCACCTCGACGACGACCTGGAGATGCCCCGGCCGGTCTGCGCCTTCGACCCTGCCGGCTCCACGGTCCTGACCGTCGGCTCGGCCAGCAAGGCCTTCTGGGCGGGCATGCGGATCGGCTGGGTCCGGGCCGCGCCCGACGTGATCCGCTCCCTGGTCGCCGCGCGCGCGTACGCGGACCTCGGCACCCCCGTGCTGGAGCAGCTGGGCGTGAACTGGCTCATGCGGACCGGTGGTTGGGAGGAGGCCGTGACCCTCCGGCGCGACCAGGCGCGGGAGAACAGGGACGCGCTCGTCGCCGCGGTCCGCAGGGAGCTCCCGGAGTGGGAGTTCGCCGTGCCGCGCGGCGGGCTGACCCTCTGGGTCCGCACCGGCGGCCTCTCCGGCTCCCGGCTCGCCGAGGCGGGCGAACGGGTCGGGGTCCGCGTCCCCTCGGGACCGAGGTTCGGCGTCGACGGGGCCTTCGAGGGCTTCGTCCGGCTGCCCTTCACGGTCGGCGGACCGGTCGCCGACGAGGCCGCCGTCCGGCTGGCCGCCGCGGCCCGCCTGGTCGAGTCGGGCGCGGTCGGAGGAGCCGAGTCGCCCCGGTCGTTCGTGGCGTGACCCGCTCGTGAAACGGAGGAGAGGCCGGTACGGACCAGGGGTCGGTACCGGCCTCTCCGTCGTCGTGCGGGCCGCTCAGCCCTCGGCGGGGACGGGGGCGTGCAGCGGTGCCGGGCCCGGGTCCGGCCGGACCCGCGGCGCGGGGGCGGGATCGGCCGCGGCGAGGAGTGCCGGTGCCGGCTCGGGGGCGGTGCCGGGGACCGCCTCGACGACCGCGGCCGTGCGGCGCTCCGGGAGCAGGTCGAGGACCGCCTTGCGGTGCGCCTCGCTGGTGGCGTCGTCGTACGGGTCGGGCGTCGCCGGCACCTGGAGGCGCAGGACCGGGCCGGTGCCGAGGCGCGCGTATCCCCGGCCGGGTGGGACCTCGGCCGTGGGCGTGGTGTGCGGCGCGGTGCCGAGGACGGCGGCGATCTGCTCCGGGTCGGCGGGGCCGAGGGCGATCCGGGCCCTGGTGTGGGTCCGCACCGCCTCGCCCAGGGTGTCCGTGCTGTCGAACTGCTCGGCGACCACCACCGTGACCTGCGCCGCGCGCCCGTGCCGGAGCGGCACCTGGAGCAGCTCCTGCGGGTCGGGGCGGCCGTCGGCGGCGGCCAGGTGGCCGAGGACGCTCGGCCGGTCGAGCAGGATCCACAGCGGCCGCCGGGTGTCCTCCGGCGCCGGCTGGCCCGCCTGCCGGGCCCGGTTGGCGGCGATGAGCCGCCGCTCGGTCTCGTGCGCCGCCCACTCCAGGCTGGCCAGGGAGCCGGCGAGGCCGCACTCGACGGCGAGGACCCCGTCGCGGCCGGTGAGGCAGGCGTACTCGCCGGTGCCGGCGCCCTCGACGATCAGCACGTCCCCGTGGGGGAGGGCCTGGAGCGCGATCGAGCGCAGCAGGGAGGTGGTGCCGCTGCCGGGCTGCCCCACCACGAGCAGGTGCGGCTCGGTGGAGCGGGGGCCGGTGCGCCAGACGACGGCGGGCGCGTCCTCCGTGCCGTCGGCGGCGACCACGGGCACGGTCCGCCGCACGGCGTCGGCGTCGGTGAAGCCGAGTACGGTCTCGCCGGGCACGGTGACGAACCGCTGGGCGGCGATGGTGGTGGGCAGGGCGGGCAGCACGCTCATGTCGAGCCGGTTGCCCTCCTCGTCCCAGTCGAAGCGGTACTCGCGGCCGCGCCCCGACTTGGCGTGCAGCAGGTGCTCGATGCGGGCGCGCGCGGCGGGCTCGCCGTCGGTGAAGTACGGCGGGTAGGCGATCCGCAGCCGGTTGATCCGCCCGTCGTCGTCGAAGGCGTACTCCCCGAAGGCGCCGCTCCATTCGCCGCCGTGGGAGAAGAGCGGGGAGGGGTCGTCGGGGACGGAGAAGTACGGCACGAGGGCCTCGTACAGGCCCTTCAGCCGGGCGATCTCGGCGTCGTCGGGCCCGGTCTTGACGACCGGGCGTTCGCGCCCCTTCCACGCGGCCGCGCCCATGAGCGTCACGAGCGCGAGGAGCGGCCCGTACGGCATGAGGGCGACGACCAGGACGCAGGCCGCGACCAGGAGCAGCGTGGGACCACGCCGCTCCTTGGGGGTCGCGGCCCACTTGGCGCGCGCGGTCGCGGCCAGCTTCCGCAGACCACGGGAGACCGTGATCAGCGGATGGAGCACGTCGGTGGCGCTGTCGGCGGCCGTGCGCGCGATCTCTCGACTGCGAGCGATCTGTGCGCTGCCGCTGCTCAGAATGCGGGGGAGTGGTCGCCGGGCCACGAAGTACTCCTGAAGTGGTGGAAGGGACGGAAGGGCGTCAGAACTTGATCCCGCCCAGGAGGCCGGCGAGGCTCTGGCCGCCCGCCGTGATGCTCGGTGCGATGGCGGTGCCCGCGAGGTAGAAGCCGAACAGCGCGCTGACGAGGGCGTGCGAGGCCTTCATCCCGTCCTTCTTGAAGAACAGGAAGCAGATGATGCCGAGCAGGACCACGCCTGAGATGGACAGGATCATTGGGTGTTCTCCTGGTTGAGGGGACAGTCACCATGAGTCCTTCCAGCTTCACAGCAAGTATCTATGTGACTAAAGGTGCATGCGGGTGAAAAGCTGGTGTTTTCACTTGACCGGCGGACGCCGCGCGCTTCCCCGGGTGGCGAAATGCCCGCGGTGCGTTAGAGCGTGTCCCGGTGATCGGGCCGGGGGTGGGCTGCGGTGATCTTTGCCGTGGACGGGCGCGGTCATGTCATCGAACGGGCAGTACCCTGTCGATTCACTCGTACGGCGGCGCTTGCCGTGCGCAGCTCGGAACAGTGGTCCACGTGGCCGCGTCAACACAGCAGGAGAGGCGGTCCCACCTGATGAGCGAGACTCCGGACCCCGAGGTCATCGAGCTGGCGTCCAAGGTCTTCGACCTCGCGCGCACGGGTGACGCCGCCGCCCTCGCCGCCTACGTGGACGCGGGCGTTCCGGCCAACCTCACCAACGACAAGGGCGACTCCCTCGTCATGCTCGCCGCCTACCACGGCCACGCCGCCGCGGTCTCCGCCCTCCTGGAGCGCGGCGCCGACGCCGACCGCGCCAACGACCGGGGCCAGACCCCGCTCGCCGGCGCCGTCTTCAAGGGCGAGGACGCGGTGATCCGGGCGCTCCTCGCCGGCGGCGCAAATCCGGAAGCCGGGACTCCGTCCGCCGTCGACACCGCCCGCATGTTCGGCAAGGCCGAACTCCTCGAGCTGTTCGGATCCCGGTGAACGGGTACTGAACCCCAGGTGAGAGCGGCATCGTAAATGTGGTCGCGGCGGCGAAACGGCTGGGTCATCATGACGTCGGGCCCGGCAAATCGGGCCACCGACGAGAGGCAGAGGAAGATGGTCACTGGCAAGCGCAGGACGACGGGCGGCCCGACATGTTGCCGCACGGCCTAGGCGTACAGCGATGTACCGCCTGACCCGGGTCATCCCGGTATCCCCCGGTCGTGTCGACAGCTTGATGTGAGGCGTCTTCCCATGTTCGATCCAGTCATAGCGCCGAGCGGCACCCTGCTCGGCCTGCTGCAGCGGGGCCGCGGCGACGGCACCCTGCACGCGCTCGCCGCGCCACGCGCCGAGGCCCTCGCGGCCCTCAACCACTGCGTTCTCGACGACCCCCGCCACGACTGGCAGGTCGAGAACCGCTCCCTGTACTACGCCCGGCTCTACCTGGACCTCCACGGAGGCCTCGACGAGATCCAGGCGCACCTCTTCGGCGCCGAGGACCACCTCGACACCGAGGAGTCCCGGACCGGGCTCGCGCTCGCCGTCCTCGGACACCTCGCCTCCTACGGACGCCAGGACGCCCTGCTCCTGCTCCGGCGCTACGCCGCGACCGGGACCAACTGGGCCTGGGCCCTGGACGAGCTGGCCCTGCGCGACGACGACACCGGACTCCGCGCGCTCGCCCTGCCCGTACTGGCCCGCTTCCCGGCCGGCCCGGAGGGCGACGCCGAACTGGCCGCCACCGTGCGCGACGCCTACGAGCCGCGCCCGTGGCGCCTGTGGGCCGAGGACCCGCGCGACGCCGTCGGCGCCCGCGTCAGGGCCGCCCGGGAACAGGGCTCCTTCGACCGCTGGCAGCGCCAGATGAGCCCGACCGGACCCCGCCCCGGCTGGAGCGTCCGCGCCGTCCTCGACTGGGCGCAGGAGGGATACGAGCGCGGCGCCGTCCTCGACGGCCCCGCCGCCCGCTGCCTCGCCGCCGTCGCCGGACCCGAGGACCGGCCCGAGCTCCTCGCCGCCGCCCGCCACGGCGCCGTGGGAGCGCGCGGCGCCGCCCTGCACCACCTCGCCGCGTCACGGGACCCCGCCGTCCTCGACCTCGTCGAGGCCGCCGCCGACGGAGACTCCTCCGCCGTCGCCGAGGCCGCCGTCGCCGCCTACCGGCGCATGTGCGGCGAGGACGCGGTCGCCCGCGCCCGCGCGTGGGTCCGGCGCACCGACGCCCTCGGCGCCGCCGCCGCCGAGGTCCTCGCCTCCCGCGGCACCGCCCAGGACGCCACCCTCGTCCTCGGCGCGCTGCGCGGCACCGTACGCTCCGCGGGACCCGACGCCCCCGAGCTCGCCGTCCTCGTCGACGGGGCCGGACGCCTCGGGATCGCCTGCGCGGCCCCCGTGCTGCGCCACGTCTACCGCGAGACCGCCTCCTCCCAGCTGCGCGGCCGCACGGCCCGCGCCCTCGCCGCCACCGACCCCACCTTCGCGACCGGCTTCGCCGTCGAATGCCTCTGGGACTGCGAGGAGACCACCCGCGAGGTCGCGGCCCTGCACGCCGAGACCGGTGACGTCCGCGTCGCCGAGCGATTGCGCCGCCTCGCCGCGGACCCGGCCGAGGAGGCCGAGGTGCAGACCGCGGTGCGCAACCGGATAGGGCCCGACCTCCAGGTCTGACCCGGCCCCCGTCAGCGACAGGTCCGACCAACCCCTCCCGGCCCGACCTGAGCGACCCGGTCACCCGCCACCCGGCCCCGGGGCGGCGCGGCCCGCGGCGGAGAACCCGCCGACCGAGGCCCCGCCCCGGGCGGCCGGCGGCCCCTTCCGGCCCCGGCGGGAAACGCTCACGGGACGTTCCCTCCCCGTCCAGATCGACGTCGGCGGGTACACGCCAAGTGCGACGACAACACCCGTATGCGTGTCGTCATCGTCACCGAATCCTTCCCTCCCGACGTCAACGGTGTGGCGCACTGCGCCCTGCAGACCGCGCGCCACCTCGCCCGACGGGGCCACGCCCCGCTTGTCATCGCCCCCGCCGTCGCCGACCCGGCGGCGGACGCCGACGCGCCCTGCGCCGTCGTCCGGGTGCCCTCCCTGCCCCTCCCCGGCTACCCCCAGGTCCGCGTCGCCCTGCCCAGCCGCCGGGTCGCCGCCGCCATCGCCGCGCACCGCGCCGACATCGTCCACCTCGCCGGCCCCTTCGTCCTCGGCGTGCGCGGCATGACCGCCGCCGCCCGACTCGGCATCCCCGCCGTCGCCGTCTACCAGACCGACCTCGCCGGCTACGCGCGCACGTACGTGGGGACGGGCGAGGCCACCGCCTGGCGGCGCCTCCGCGCCGTGCACGGCGCCGCCGACCGCACCCTCGCCCCGTCGTCCGCCGCCGCCCGCGACCTGGCGGACCACGGAGTCCACCGCGTCCGGCTCTGGGGGCGCGGGGTCGACACCGACCGCTTCCGACCGGAACTCCGCGACGAGACACTCCGCCGCGCACTCGCCCCCGGCGGGGAACTCCTCGTCGGCTACGTGGGCCGCCTCGCCCCCGAGAAGCGGGTGGACCTGCTCGCCGGCGCCTGCGCGCTGCCCGGAGTACGGGTCGTGGTCGTCGGCGACGGACCCAGCGGAACGTCCCTCCGCACCGCGCTGCCCGGCGCCCGGTTCCTGGGCCGCCGCACCGGCGACGACCTCGCCCGGATCTTCGCCTCGCTCGACGTGTTCGCCCACACCGGCCCGTACGAGACCTTCTGCCAGACCGTCCAGGAGGCCATGGCGAGCGGGGTCCCGGTGATCGCCCCCGCCGCCGGCGGGCCGCTGGACCTCGTCGACCACGGGCGGACCGGGCTCCTCGTACCGCCCCGCGACCCGGAAGCGCTGCGGGACGCCGTCGCCTCCCTCGCGGCCGCACCGGAGAGACGCGCGGACCACGGCCGGAACGGCCGGGCCGCCGTCGAGGGCCGCACCTGGGAAGCCCTCGGCGACGAACTCATAGGCCACTACCGGGAGGTCCTGCGCGAGCGGACGGCGGTGGCGGCGTGAACGGACTCCGCACGGACGACGGCGCACGTGCCGCCGGCTCGGACACCGCTGTCCGGGACGCCCGCTCCGCACCGGGCGGCGGGCTCCGGATCGTGCGCCTCGCCAACTTCGTGACCCCCACGTCGGGCGGCCTGCGCACCGCGCTCGACCGGCTCGGCCGCGGATACCTGGAGGCCGGACACGAACCGGTCCTCGTCGTCCCCGGCGACGCCGCGGGCGACCACCTCACCGAACAGGGCCGGGTCGTCACCCTGCCCGGGCCCGTCCTGCCCGGCACCGGCGGCTACCGGGTCCTCGCCGACCGGCGCCGGGTACGCCGCCTCCTCGACGACCTCGCCCCCGACCGGATCGAGGTCTCGGACCGCACGACCCTCCGCTGGACGGGGGAGTGGGCACGACGCGCCCGCGTACCGGCCGTCATGGTCTCCCACGAGACCGCGGACGGGGTGCTGCGCACCTGGGGCGTGCCGCCCGCCCTCGCGGCCCGCGCGGCGGACCGGCTCAACCGCCGCACGGCCTGGGCCTTCGCGCGGATCGTCTGCACGACGGAGTGGGCGGAGCGCGAGTTCGTACGGATCGGGGCCCGCAACGTCGTACGGGCCCCGCTCGGCGTCGACCTGGAGCGCTGCCGGCCCGGCCGCCGAGGCACCGCGCTGCGCGCCCGTTACGCGGACGGGCAGCGGGTGGTGCTCCTGCTGTGCTCGCGCCTCTCCGTCGAGAAGCGGCCCGGCACCGCCCTGGACGCCCTGGAGGCGCTGCGGGACACGGGCATCGCCGCCACGCTCGTGGTCGCCGGAGACGGGCCGCTGCGGGCCGCCCTGGAGCGACGGGCCCGCGAGCGGCGCCTCCCGGTGCGGTTCCTCGGGCACGTCGCCGACCGGGAGGCCCTGGCCGACCTCCAGGCGGCCGCCGACGTGTGCCTGGCACCGGGACCCGCGGAGACGTTCGGCCTCTCCGCCCTCGAAGCCCTCGCCTGCGGTACTCCGGTCGTCGCCAGCGCCTCCTCCGCGCTGCCCGAGGTCGTCGGCACCGCCGGCGCCTCCGCGGCCGACACCCCGGCCGCCTTCGCCACCGCCGTCCGGGGCGTCCTCGCCATCCCGGAGGCCGACCGGCGGCGGGCCGCACGCGCGCGTGCGGAAGGCTTCTCCTGGGACCGCTCCGTCACCGCCTTCCTCCGGGCCCACGACGCCCTCCCCGCCCCCGACCCCCGCCGCTCCGAGGAGACCCGCCGATGACCGGGAGCAGCCCGGCCCGCCGGGCGGAGGAGGGGCCCGTCCGGGGCGGGACGGCGGCCGGGGCGGTGGCCTCCGCCCCTTACGTGCCGCTCCGGTTCGCCGTCCTGGGCGACTCGCTCAGCGAGGGGATCGGCGACCAGGTGGACGGGGAGTGGCGGGGATGGGCGGCGCTGCTCGCCGAGGGGCTCGCGGCGGAGGGGCGGCGGACGGAGCTCCTGAACCTCGCCGCCGGAGGGGCCCTCAGCGCGGACGTCGAGGGCGGCCAGGCCACCCGCGCCCTCGCCTTCCGGCCGCACCTCGCCTCCGTCGTGGTCGGCGTCAACGACACCCTGCGCCACACGTTCGACATCGGGCTCCTCGCCCGCCGCCTCGACCGCGTCTGCGCCGACCTCGACGCCGCCGGAGCCGTACTCCTGACCGCCTGCCTCCCCGATCCCGGCCGGATGCTCGGCCTGCCGCCGCCCCTGGCACGGCCGCTGGCCCGCCGGCAGCGCTCCGTCAACGCCGTCGTGCACGCGCTCTCCGCCCGGTACGGAGCCGTCCACCTGCACCTCGCCGACCCGGCCTGGACCGACGACCGCACCCTGTGGAGCGCCGACCGGCTGCACCCGGGCGAGCGGGGCCACCGGGCCGTCGCGGCGGAGTTCCACCGGCTCCTCGCCGCCCGGGGGCTCGCGCACGGTGCGCCGCCCGCGCGGGAGCCGGCCGAGCCGCCACCGACGCGGTCCGAGACCCTGTGCTGGCTCGCCACCGCGGGCACCGGCTGGGTCCTGCGGCGCAGTCACGACCTGCTGCCGCAGCTCGTCCTGCTTGCCGCCGCCGAACTGCGCCACTGGGCCGACGGCAGCGGCGGCGCGCCCCTCGACGCGCGCGCGGAGGCCGAGCTCGCCGCCGCCCTCGCGGCCACAATGGGGAGATGGACGGGCGCTGGGAGTTCTGGATCGACCGGGGCGGCACCTTCACCGACGTCGTCGGGCGGCGGCCGGACGGCCGGCTCGTCACCCGCAAGCTGCTCTCCCACGACCCCGCGCGGCGTCAGGACGCCGCCGTCGCGGGCATCCGCCTCCTGCTCGGCCTGGGACCCGACGAACCCGTGCCCGCCGACCGGATCGCCGTCGTGAAGATGGGCACCACGGTCGCCACCAACGCCCTCCTGGAGCGGCGCGGCGAACCGACGGTCCTCCTCGTCACGGAGGGCTTCCGCGACGCCCTCCGCATCGCCTACCAGAACCGGCCCCGGCTCTTCGACCGCCACATCGTGCTCCCCGAGCCGGTCCACGCGCGCGTGATCGAGGTCCCCGAACGGACCGACGCCCACGGCGGGGTCGTCCGCCCCCTGGACGAGCCGGCCGTGGCCGAAGCCCTCGCCGCCGCCCACCGCGACGGCTTCCGCTCCGCCGCCGTGGTGCTCCTGCACGGCTACCGCCACCCCGAGCACGAGACCCGCGTCGCGGCGGCCGCCCGCGCCGCCGGCTTCACCCAGGTCAGCTGCTCGCACGAGGTCAGCCCGCTCATCAAGCTGATCCCGCGCGGGGACACCACCGTGGTCGACGCCTACCTCTCCCCGACCCTGCGCCGGTACGTCGACGAGGTCGCCCGCGAACTCGCCGGCATCCGCCTCATGTTCATGCAGTCCAACGGCGGACTGCGCGAGGCGGCCCACTTCCGGGGCAAGGACGCCGTCCTGTCCGGGCCCGCCGGCGGCGTCGTCGGCATGGTCCGCACCTCGGCGGCGGCGGGACACGACCGGGTCATCGGCTTCGACATGGGCGGCACCTCCACCGACGTGTCGCACTACGCCGGGACCTTCGAGCGCGAACTCGGCACCCAGGTCGCAGGGGTGAGGATGCGCTCCCCGATGATGAGCATCCACACCGTCGCGGCGGGCGGCGGCTCCGTCCTCCACTACGACGGCCGCCGCTTCCGGGTGGGCCCCGACTCGGCGGGCGCCGTCCCGGGCCCCGCCTGCTACCGCCGCGGCGGCCCGCTCACCGTCACCGACGCCAACGTCATGCTGGGCCGCGTCCAACCCACCCACTTTCCGGCCGTGTTCGGCGACGCCGGGGACCGGCCCCTGGACGCGGACGTCGTGCGGCGGCGGTTCACGGACCTCGCCGCGGACATCGGCGACGGCCGCACCCCCGAGGAGGTCGCGGCCGGCTTCCTGGAGATCGCCGTCCTCAACATGGCCAACGCGGTCAAGAAGATCTCCGTCCAGCGCGGCCACGACGTCACCCGGTACGCCCTCACCAGCTTCGGCGGCGCCGGCGGCCAGCACGCCTGCGCCGTCGCCGACGCCCTGGGCATCGACACCGTCCTCGTCCCGCCGCTCGCCGGAGTGCTCTCCGCGTACGGCATCGGCCTCGCCGACGCCACCGCGATGCGGGAGCGGTCCGTCGAGGCGGCGCTCGACGATCCCGGGACCCACGCGCGCGTGACGGCGCTCTGCGACGAACTCGCCGACCGGACCCGGGAGGAGCTGCGTTCCGACGGACTGCCCGACGAGGCGATCAGCACCCGCGCGCGCGTCCTCCTGCGGTACGCCGGCACGGACGCGGCCCTGCCCGTGGACCTCGCCCCCGCCGAAGCGATGAAAACCGCGTTCACAGCGGTCCACCGGGCGCGGTACGCCTTCACCCTGGACCGGGAAGTCGTCGTCGAGGCCGTCTCCGTGGAGGCCGTCGGCACCGCCGGCCCGCTCGGCCCGGTGCTCGTCGACCCGACGGAACGCGCCGGCCCGCCGGAGCCCGGCACGACCGTACGGATGCACAGCGGAGGCACCGCCCACGACGCCCCGCTCCACCGGCGCGACGCCCTGCGGCCGGGCGACGCCGTGGACGGCCCCGCGCTGATCGCCGAGGCCGACGCCACGACCGTCGTCGACACCGGCTGGCGGGCCACCGCGACCGACGCAGGCCACCTCCTCCTGCACCGCGTCACCGCCCGCCCCGCGCGCGTGGCCGCCGGCACGGACGTCGACCCCGTCCTCCTGGAGGTCTTCGACAACCTCTTCATGGCCATCGCCGAACAGATGGGCGTCCGCCTCGAGAACACGGCCCAGTCGGTCAACATCAAGGAACGCCTCGACTTCTCCTGCGCCCTCTTCGACGCCGAAGGCAACCTCATCGCCAACGCGCCCCACATCCCCGTCCACCTCGGCTCCATGGGCGAGTCCATCAAGGAGGTCCTGCGGCGGCGCGGCGACGACCTGCGCCCCGGCGACGCGTACGCCGTCAACGACCCGTACCACGGCGGCACCCACCTGCCCGACGTCACCGTCGTCACCCCCGTCTTCGACGACACCGGCGACGAACTCCGCTTCCTGGTCGCCTCCCGGGGCCACCACGCGGAGATCGGCGGCATCACCCCCGGCTCCATGCCCGCCTTCAGCCGGACCGTCGACGAGGAGGGCGTCCTCTTCGACGACTGGCTGCTCGTGAGGGACGGCCAGCTGCGCGAGACCGAGACCCGGGCCCTGCTCACCGGCGCCCGCCACCCCTCCCGCGATCCCGACACCAACATCGCCGACCTCCGCGCCCAGATCGCCGCCAACGAGAAGGGCATCGAGGAACTGCGCCGAGCGGTCGACGAGTTCGGACTCGACGTCGTCCGGGCCTACATGCGCCACGTCCGCGCCAACGCCGAGGAGTCCGTGCGCCGCATCGTCGCCCGCCTCCACGACGGCGCGTACCGCTACGAGACCGACGGCGGCGCGGTCATCGAGGTCGCCGTCCGCGTCGACCGCGAACGGCGCTCCGCCGTCCTCGACTTCACCGGCACCTCGCCGCAGCTGCCCGGGAACGCCAACGCGCCCACCGCCGTCGTCATGGCCGCCGTCCTGTACGTCTTCCGCACCCTCGTCGACGAGGACATCCCGCTCAACAGCGGCTGCCTGGAGCCCCTGGAGATCCGCGTCCCGCCCGGCTCCATGCTCGCGCCCGTCCACCCGGCAGCCACCGTCGCCGGGAACGTCGAGACGTCCCAGGCCGTCACGGGCGCCCTGTACGCGGCCCTGGGCGTCCAGGCGGAGGGCTCCGGCACCATGAACAACGTCACCTTCGGCAACGCGCGCGTCCAGTACTACGAGACGGTCGCGAGCGGTTCGGGCGCCGGGGACGGATTCGACGGCGCCGACGCCGTCCAGACCCACATGACCAACTCCCGGCTCACCGACCCCGAGGTCCTGGAGTGGCGCTACCCCGTCCGGGTCGACTCCTTCGCGGTACGGGAGGACAGCGGCGGTCGCGGCCGCTGGCACGGCGGCCACGGCGTGGAGCGGCGCATCCGCTTCCTCGAACCGATGACGGTGGCCCTCCTCACCGGCCACCGCAGGGTCCCCCCGTACGGCATGGCCGGAGGGGAGCCGGGCGCCCTCGGAGAGAACCTCGTGGAGCGCGCCGACGGCACGGTCGAGCATCTCGGCGCCGCCGCCACCACCGAGGTGGGCCCCGGCGACGTCCTGGTCCTGCGCACCCCGGGCGGCGGGGGCTACGGCCCGCCGACGAAGGACGCGTGAGGCCCCACAGCCGCACGCGCCCGACCGGAAGGCCCGTCACCCCGCTCACCGCACCGGCAGGAACCCCGCTCGCCGCACCGGCACGAAACCCCGCTCACCGCACCGGCACGAACCGCACGGCCGTCCCCGGCACCGCCTGCGCCGCCGCCTCCAGATCGGCCTCCCGGACCACCCCGACCACCGGGTAGCCGCCGGTGGTCGGATGGTCCGCGAGGAAGACCACGGGGTGTCCGTCCGGCGGAACCTGGACCGCGCCGAGGACCATGCCCTCGCTCGCCAGCTCCCCCGGCACGGCCCGCTCCAGGGCCGGCCCTTCGAGCCGCAGGCCGATCCGGTTGCTCGCCGGGGACACCCGGTACGCGCGCGTGGCGAGGGTGCGGAGGGCGGCGGCCGTGAACCAGTCGTCGCGGGGCCCGAGCCGGACGCGCAGGACGAGCTCGTCCGGAGGGCCCGGCCAGGGCGGCGCGTCGACCCGCCCCCGTACGGCCGTCTCCGCGCCCAGCGGCAGGACCGTCCCCTCCGTCAGCGGCTCGGGGCCGAGCCCGGACAGCAGGTCGGTGGAGCGGCTGCCGAGGACCGGTTCGGCGCCGATCCCGCCGCCGAACGCCACGTACGAGCGCAGTCCGCGTACGGCG
The DNA here is from genome assembly GCF_044754405.1 of Streptomyces sp. NPDC093089. Taxonomy (NCBI): domain Bacteria; kingdom Bacillati; phylum Actinomycetota; class Actinomycetes; order Kitasatosporales; family Streptomycetaceae; genus Streptomyces; species Streptomyces sp. NPDC093089. The sequence continues at coordinate 34,584 of NZ_JBIVPA010000007.1, read as the reverse complement.
GCGCCGATCTCCAGGACGGCACCGGCCGCCACCCGGACCCCGGTTCCCCAGGCCGCCGGGCGCCCGTCCACCCGTACCGGGCACGGGGCGCCGCCGACCGCGACGGTCACCGCGCACCGGGGCCGCAGCGCGCAGCCGTCGACGGTGGTCTCCAGGACCGCCGCCGACTCCGCGTTGCCGACGAGCCGGTTGACGAGCCGTACGGCTGTCGGGGCGAGCGCGCCGGAGCGCGGCACGCCGAGGTGCGCGTACCCGGCGCGCCCCAGGTCCTGCACGGTGGTCAGGGCCCCGGCCCGGACCACGGCGACGGCACGGTCGCTCATCGCCCGCCCTCCGCCACGCGTGCGGTGGCCCCGGCCGTGACTCCGGCGGCCGAGGCGTCCACGGCCGTGAACCGGACCCGGGTGCCGGGCGCGAGGAGCGCCGCCGGTTCCCGGGAGGCGTCCCAGAGCACGGCGTCCGTGGTGCCGATCAGCTGCCAGCCGCCGGGGGAGGAGCGCGGGTACACGCCGGTGTAGGGCCCGGCGAGGGCGACCGAGCCGGCCGGGACGGCTGTCCGGGGAGTGGCCCGCCGCGGCACCTCGTACCGCTCGTCGAGCCCCGTCAGATAGCCGAAGCCCGGCGCGAACCCGCAGAAGGCGACCCGGAACTCGGCCGCCGTGTGGATCCGCACCGCCTCGTCGGCGGACACCCCCCACAGCGCGGCGACCTCCGCGAGGTCCGGCCCGTCGTAGCGGACCGGCACCTCGACCGTCCGGCCCGCGCGCGCGTGGAGCGGCCCCACCTCCCAGCCGGGCAGCTCGGCGGCCAGCCGGTCGGGGTCCGCGACCCCGTCGAGCAGTACGGTCCGCGCGGCCGGCACGATCTCGCGTACGGCGGGCAGCGCACCGGCCGCCCGCCGGCGCAGCAGCTCGGCGTGGAACGCCTCCGTCCGCTCACCGCTGCCCAGCTCCACCAGGAGCGCCCGCTCGCCCACCCGCAGGACCCGGGGCCCCGCGCCGGTCACGCGAAGGCCTCCACCCGTACGCCGGACCGCTCCAGGCGTTCCCGGACCCGCCGGGCGAGGCCGACCGCGCCGGGGGTGTCGCCGTGCAGGCACAGCGACCGGGCCCGGACGGCGACGGAGGCACCGCAGTGCGCCGTCACGACCCCGAACCGGGCCATGGACACCGATCGCTCCACCACCTCGGCGGGGTCGGTGACGACGGCCCCGTCCTGCCCGCGGGGCAGCAGGGACCCGTCCGCCCGATAGGCCCGGTCGCCGAACGCCTCGGACACGACCGGCAGCCCCGCCGCCGCGGCGGCCTCGTGGAGCCGCGACCCCGGCAGGCCCAGGACGGGCAGCGTCCGGTCCGCGAGGAGCACGCCCTCGACGACCGCCGCCGCCTGCGGCTCGTCGTGGACCACCCGGTTGTACAGGGCGCCGTGCGGCTTCACGTACGCGACGCGCGACCCCGCGGCCCGCGCGAACACCTCCAGGGCGCCGATCTGGTACGCCACCTCGGCGGCCAGTTCCGCGGCCGGCACGTCCATCGACCGCCGCCCGAAGCCGGCCAGGTCCCGGTAGGACACCTGGGCCCCGATCCGCACCCCCCGCTCGGCCGCGAGTTCGCACACCCGCCGCATGGTGGCCGCGTCCCCGGCGTGGAAGCCGCAGGCCACGTTGGCGCTGGTGACGACGGACAGGAGCTGTTCGTCGTCGGTCAGCGTCCAGCGGCCGAAGCCCTCGCCGAGGTCGGCGTTGAGGTCGATCGGGGACCTGAGGTCGATCGAGGACGAGTCCATGTCTGTCCCGTGTCCTTTCCCGTGCCGGTGGAGGTCGGACGGCGGTGCGGTGGCGGTCCGGTGGCCGCCAAAATAAAGGATCGTTCAACAATCCAACAAGAGGCATGTTGTCGCCTCCCCGTATCTGGGGTTGACTCGGCCGCGGACGCGAGGAAGGGAAGGGACGCCGTGGACGCGAACGCGACCGTCGAGGCCGGGGGACTGGCGGACGACCGCGCGCTGCTCGGGCGCACGAGCACGGCGCAGCGGGTCGCCGACATCCTGCGGACGCGGATCGCGGAGGGCTACTTCCCGCCCGGCGCGCGGCTCTCCGAGGACGGCATCGGCGGCGCCCTCGGTGTGTCCCGCAACACACTCCGGGAGGCCTTCCGGCTCCTCACCCACGAGCGCCTGCTCGTCCACGAACTCAACCGGGGCGTCTTCGTCCGGGTCCTCGCCGTCGGTGACGTGGACGACATCTACCGCACCCGCAGGCTCGTCGAGTGCGCCGTCGTACGGGGCCTCGGGCAGCCCCCGTACCCCCTCGACGGCCTCGGCGTCGCCGTCGCCGACGGCGAGGCCGCGGCCCGCACAGACGACTGGAACGGCGTCTCCACGGCCAACATCCACTTCCACCGGGAGCTCGTCGCCCTCGCGGGCAGCGCCCGTACCGACGAGCTGATGCGGGGCGTCCTCGCCGAGCTCCGCCTCGCCTTCCACGTGGTCGACGACCCGCGTGCCCTCCACGAGCCCTACCTCGTACGGAACCGCGAGATCCTGGACGCCCTGCGGGCCGGCGAGCGGACCACCGCCGAACGGCTCCTCGCCCGCTACCTCGACGAGTCCCGCACCCGCGTCGCGGCCGCGTACGCCCGCGCCGTCGACGCCCCGACCGGTCCGGCCGCCGACTGACCTCCGGGCACCCCGGGAGCACCGAGGTCCGGCCCCCGGGCCCTCCGGGAACCCGCGGCGAGGCCCGTGCCACCCCGCCGGCGGGGCCTTCCGCGGCCCGGTCGCACGCCCTCCCGGAGCCCGGTCTCATCTGCGCCGTTTCGACCGTTGTCAGTTCGAGGACCTAATCTGTCCACCGTGACTTCGCCTGCCTCGACGGACCTTGCTCCGCCCCAGCTCAGCGCGGGGCCGCGGCCCGCGCAGGGTCCGGCCGCCGACGAAGGGCTCGCGCGGCGCCTCCGCGCGCTCGCGTGCACCGCCCCGCTGCACGACCTCGACGCGCGCAAGGCCAACCTGGCCGGCGAGTACACGGTCTACGCGATGGCCGAGGTGGCCCTCGCCGCGATCGACCTCATCACGCTGAACATGGACTTCGACACCGGCGCCGACCACGAGCAGATCGTCGCCCGCCTGCTGCCCCGCGTCGCGGCCCAGGCCCCCACCCGCCCCGCCACCGAACACGAGCGCGTGGCCCGCTGGGTCCTGGAGAACCTCATCAACGTCGGCAGCGTAGACCGCGGCTTCCGCGCGGTCTACGGCACCTTCGGGACCGACGGGGTCTACGTCCGCAGGGACTACGACTTCAAGCTCATCGAAGAGGTCCCCGGATACGGCGGCGGCGTCTACCTCCGCACCACCGACGAAGCGGTCAACGTCCTCGTCGGCGCCCTCGACACCGACGTCACCAGCGCCCAGATCGCCGCCGAGGTGAAGCTGGAGGTCCTCATCAACCGGGGCCGCCTCGCCGACGCCCAGCTCGCCGCCGAGCAGGCGCGCTACCGGACCGTGCAGTACGCCGAGGTCCTCCGCAAGACCCTGGAGGCCACCCGGCGCAACGTCCGCGCGGTGGACTGGCTCAACACCGTCCCCGACATGATCGCCGAGGCGCTCGACCACGTCGCCGACCGCTACCGCCACGAGAACGCGATCCTCACCAACATCCGCCGGGCCCGCGACGAGGCCGAGGCCACCTCCGACGCCAAGACGGCCGAGCACAAGCGGCGCGCCGCCGAGCTCGTCGACATAGTGAAGGACTGCATCCGGCGCCACACCCAGCTCCAGTCGCGGCTCCTGGAGGCAGGCCCCCTCTTCCGGGCCGAGCAGGACCGGCAGGCCTTCGCCGCCCCGGCCATGTACACCGGACTCGACCTGTACGGGCAGCTCGTCGCCCCCGTCCTGCCGCTCCCCGTCGAGCAGGCCACCCGGGTCACCGACGCCTTCTTCGCCCGCGGCACCGGACTGCGCACCCCCGCCTCCGTCCGCCTCGGCGATCTCGTCGACCTGCTGCTCACCCCGCCCGTGGAGCGCGAGCACCTCGGCGCGGAGATGCCCGAGCCCGACCTCATCGCCACCCCCGACGACTCCCGCTTCAGCGAGGAGCAGCTCGCGAGCGCCCAGCGCCTGCTCGACCTGGAGCACGACGCCCCGCGCCGCCTCTCCGGCCTGCTCGCCGACGCCCGACGCCTCGACCCCGACCTGCCGTACCTCGTCGCCCTCCTCGCCGTCCACGCGGCGAGCCCCCCGGTCGGCACCGCCTACCGGCAGGGCGAGGAGCGCCTGCTCTTCGCCGTCGACGACGGCACCCCCCTCGACGACCCCGAGTTCGGCGGTGCCGACCTCATCGTCGGTACGGCCCTGCTCGACGCGGCGGGCATGGCCGCCGACCGCACGGAGGCCACGTGACCCTCGTCCCGCAGGCCCCCGTGCCCGCCCCCGACACCACGCTCCCCGCCGTACCCGCCGCCCTCCCCGCCGTACCCGCACAGGCACCCGCCGTCGAACCGGCACCCGCCGCGGCACCAACACCCGCCGTCGCACCGGCCCCCGATCAGGAGCCGGCCGCCGTCGCCGTCGTACCGGAGCCGGCCGCCGACCCCGTACGGGTACCGGACCATGAGCCGGACCGGGTACCGGACCATGAGCCGGACGCCGACCGGACCGGCGCGGCCGAGCCGTCCGCCGGTCCGCGTCTGCGCGCCGTGCTCGTGCACCCGCCGACCGGTGTGCGCGGCGACGGCAAGGCCACGCCCCCGCAGGCGTCCGGCGCGGGGGACGAGCCCGCCACGGCCGGTGGCGCCCGGCCGCGGTTCGGCACCGTGCCGATGCCGGCCCGCGCCGCGCAGGCGCGGCGCCGGGACCTGCCGTCCGTACGGGCCGTGCGGCTGACGGACGAGCCGCCCGCGCCCGCCGACCGCCCGGCCTCCACGGCCGCCGCGGCCGTCACCCCCGTCCCGCTGCCCCTGCCGCGACCCGGCACCGGCACCGGTACCAGCACCGAAGCCGTACCGAACGAGAGCCGTACCGAGGAGCCCCAGCCGTGAGCGAAACCCACGTCGAGTACGCCGACGCGTGGAGCGAGCAGGAGCCCCCGCAGCACCCGGCCCCCTCCACCGGGGGCGTCAGCGCGTCCGCCGTCACCCCCGCGGACGCCGCCGACGCGGCCCGGCTCGTCTCCTTCGGGCTCCAGCCGAAGCTGCTCCCGGCCCGCGACGCCGAGTACACCGAGCTGCTCCGCCGCTACCGCGAGGACCCCGGCTTCGCGCGCCTCGCCGACGCCGTCGCCACCGGCCTCGGCCTCATCGTCCTGGAGGTCTCCCCGCGCGCGGGGATGGCCGTCACCGCCGGCGAGGACTCCGTCTTCGCCGTCCGCATGGGCGACTACGCGCGCCGCGCCTCCACGGACTCCGCCGACCGGTTCCTGCACGGCCTGGCCCACCTCGCCGTCGCCGCGATGGCGTTCCCCCGCCCGGAGGACCTCGCCGACGACGCGTACATCGGCCGCCTCACCGTCAACGGCGTCGACGCCTTCGTGCGCCAGGCCTGCCTGCGCCTGGAGCAGCGCGCCGAGGAGCAGGGCGAGAACACCGACCCGGCGTCCGACGCGCCCGGCCTGGAGGCGGCCTGGCGGATCTACGCCCGGCGCAGCGCCACCGGTGCCACCAAGGACGCCCGCAGGCTCGCCGGATCCACCACCGGCATCGTCGGCAAGGCGGCCGCGTTCCTCACCGACTCCGGCTTCCTGCAGCGCACCGGCGACGAGGGCGGCGGTTCCTACCGCACCACGGCCCGCTACCAGCTCCAGGTCCGCGACATGGCCGGCTCGGCCGCCATGGCCGAGCTGCTGGAACTCGGCGTCGTCCCCGTCAGCGACGGATCCGCGACGCTCCTCCCGCCGCCGGAGGGCGACGACCTGGAACTCGCCGCCGACGCGGGACTGCCGTTCCATGCGTGACCGCCCCGCGTGACCTCCCCGCGCAACCGACCTTCCTGAGCACGACGAGCACGAGAGTTCCTCGCCATGTACGAGCTGTCCCGGGTCCGCCTCTACTCCATCGGCCCCGCCGGTGCGCGCTACGCCGACACCGTCCTGGACCTGCGCGGGGTCGGCGCACCCGTGCCCCACCCCGCCCCCACCCAGGCGGAGTTCTTCGAGGAGGAGCCGGTCGGCCCGCCGCGCCGCCCGGCCCCCGCGGGCGTGCTGTTCCTGGAGAACGGCGGCGGCAAGTCCGTCCTCCTCAAGCTGATCTTCTCGGTCATGCTCCCGGGGCACCGCAACACCCTGGGCGGCGCCAGCTCCGGCGTGCTGCGCAAGTTCCTCCTCGCCGACGACTGCGGACACGTCGCCCTGGAGTGGCAGCACACCCTCACCGGCGAACTCGTCGTCGTCGGCAAGGCCAGCGAGTGGCGCGGCCGCCAGGTCTCCAACGACCCGAGGAAGTTCGCCGAGGCCTGGTACTCGTTCCGTCCCGGCCCCGGACTCAGCCTGGACAACCTCCCCGTCGCCGAGGCGACCTCGGTCCGCCCGCCCGTCGAGGGCGCCTCCGGCGCGACCGGCCGCCGCCGCACCATGAAGGGCTTCCGCGACGCCCTCACCGAGGCCGGCAAGGCCTACCCGCACCTGGAGGTGGTCTGGGAGGAGATCCACGACCGCTGGAACGAGCACCTCGGCGACCTCGGACTCGACCCCGAACTCTTCCGCTACCAGCGCGAGATGAACGCCGACGAGGGCGAGGCCGCCGGCCTCTTCGCGGTCAAGAAGGACTCCGACTTCACCGACCTGCTGCTGCGCGCCGTCACCGACACCCGCGACACCGACGGCCTCGCCGACCTCGTCGGCGGCTTCGGCAACAAGCTGGGCCGCCGCGCCGAACTGACCGCCGAGCGCGACTTCACGGCCGGCTCCGTGGACCTCCTCGGCCGGATCGTCGACGCCGCCGGAACCCGGTCCCACGCGCGCGACGTCCACGCGGGCGCCGAGCGGCGCACCCGCACCCTCGCCCGCAGGCTCTCCGCCCGCGCCGCGGAGGAGCGCGGCCGCGCGGCCGAGCTGGCCCAGCAGGTCACCTCCGCCGCGCACGCCGTCGACGACGCCGAGACCGCCCGCGGTCGCAGCGCCCTCATCGCCGCCGAACTCGCCTACCGGCACGCCTCCCTGGCGCTGACCGCCGGCGAGAAGGGCGCGGCCTCCCAGCGCCGCGAACTCACCGACGCCCGCACCCTGCACTCCGCCTGGCAGGCCGCCGAAGCGGTCCTCCGCCACCGCGCCGCCGGCGACCGCTCCGCGCGCGTGGCCGCCGCCATCCGCGAGGCCGAGCGGGACGCCGCCCCCGCCCTCGCGGCCCGGGCCAAGGCCGCCGCCGACCTCGTACGGGCCCTCGCCACCGCCGCCGAGGAGGGCGAGCGCCGCGCGGCCGAGGAGGAGGAGCGCTCCACCGCCCTCCAGGAGGTCGGCGAGACCGCCCACCGCGACGCCACCGCCGCCGCCACCGAGGCCCAGCGGGCCCGCAGCGAGGCCGGCCACCTCCGCCAGCGGCTCGCCGAGGTCGAGCAGGAGACCGCCGAAGCCGTACGGGCCGGCTGGCTCGACGACTCCGCGCCCGACGCCGACCCGGCCCGCGCCGCCCTCGCCGCGAGCGACGCGGAGAAGACCACGGTCGCCGCCTGGGACACGGCCCGCGAGGCCGCCCGCACGGCGGCCGACCGGGCCCGCGAGGCCGCCGGCGCCGAATCCCGCGCCGAACTCGCCGCCGCCCGCGCCGCCGACGCGGCCGAGGCCGCCGGGAACGCCTACGACGCCGAGCGCCGCGCCGCCGAGTCCCTCGCCGCGGAGGAGCGCCTCGCCGACCTCCTGAGCCTCCCGGCCGGCGACCTCCCCGCCCGCCCGGCCGGGGGTTCGCCGCTCCCGGGCCAGCGCGCGGCCGGAGCCGCCGACCCGTCCGGCCCGGCCGAGGGTTCCGCGCCGGACGACGGAGCCCCCCAGGGACCGCTCACCGTCACCGAGTTCGACCGGTACGCCGACGAGCTCCGCACCATGCTCGACCAGGCCGTCACCTCCGCCGAGCGCCAGCTCTTCGACCTGCGCACCGCCGCGGCCGACGACTCCCGCATCCTCGGCGCCCTCGGCGACGGCGGCCTGCTGCCGCCCGGCCCCGACGTCCTCGCCACCGTCGAGTTCCTCGGCGAGCACGGCATCCCCGCCCTCCCCGGCTGGCGCTACCTCGCCCAGGCCGTGGACCCCGCCGACCACGCCCGCGTCCTCGCCGCCCGCCCCGAACTCGTCGACGGCGTCGTGATCACCGACCCCGTCTCGTACGGGCGCGCCCGCGAGGTCCTCGGCACCGCCGCCCTGCTGCCCCGCTCCGCCGTGGCCGTCGGCACCGCCGCCGCCCTGCTCGCCCCCGTGCCCGCGCGGGAGTCGGCCGAGGACACCGGCGTCTTCCTCGTCCCGCCGAACCCGGCCATGCACGACGAGCACGCGGCCGACGAGGAGCGCCACGCCCTGCGCGCCCGCGCCGCCGCCCGCGACGAGGAGATCCGCGCCCTCGCCTCCCGCCTCGCCGGCGACCGCGCCCTCGCCGCCCGCATCGGCGCCTGGCGCGCCGACTGCCCGCCCGGCATGCTCGCCGAACTCGCGGCCGTCGCCACGACCGCGCGCGAGACCGCCGAGGCCGCCGCCGCGACCCTCGACGAGGCCCGCACGGCGCGGGCGGAGGCCGACGAGGCCGCCACCGACGCGGCCCAGGTCAGGGACGAGCGCCAGGAGGCCGCGCAGCGCGCCCGCCGGGTCGCCGACGCCCTCGCGGGCCTGGCGTTCCGCCTGCGGGAGCGCTCCGCCTGGCAGGCCAAGCTCCGTGAACTCGCCGACGACGCCACCGAGTCCGAGGCCCGCGCCCAGACCTGCCTGGAGCGCGCGAGGGCCGCTGACGAGGACCGTCGCGCCACCCAGCGCGCCGCCGACGACGCCCACCGCACCGCCCGCGCCCTGCGCGCCGAGCGCGCCGAGATCGCCGGCGCCCCCGACACCCTCCCCGCGGAGGACCCGGCCGCGCCCCGTACCGCGCTCCCCACCCTCCGCGAGGCGTACCGGGCCGCGTCCCAGCTGTACGAGAAGGTCGGCGTCGGCGCCGACCTGCGCGCCGAGCAGGCCCGCGCCGAGAGCGACGAGTCCGCCGCCCTCGCCGAGCTCGACCGCCTCACCAACAAGGTCCGCACCCGCGCCGAACAGCTCCTGGAGTCCACCGACGGCGCCGACGGCCCCTCCCGCCAGGCCGCGGCCGCGCGCGCCGAGGCCCTGGTCCAGATGCTGGAGACCCGCGCCTCGGAGGCGAGCGAGAAGCTCGGCCGGCTGCGCGGCGAGGCCGAGCGCCTGGCCCCCGAGGACGGCGAGGCGCACACCGAGCTGCCCGAGGAGCTGGTCCCCGCCGACGCCGAGCGGGCGCAGGCCCTGCTCCGTACCGCGACCGCCGAACTGGCCTCCCGCACCATCGCCCTGGAGTCGGCCCGCGCCGCCCACTCCGGCCTGCTCCGGGACCACCGGACCGCCGAGGACGCGGCGGGCGGCTTCGACGAGACCGCCGCCCTCCTGCGGGACCTGCTCCGCGACCACGCGGACGAGGAGCGGGAGGAGCCCGAGCCGTTCCGCGGCACCCTGGAGGAGGCCCGTACGGTGGCGGCCGAGGCGCGCCGTTCGCTGCGCGGCCTCACCGCCGAGCTGTCCGCCGCCGACGCGGCCGTCCGCGAGGCGAGCGACGTCCTCGTCCGGCACGCCAACTCCACCCGCTACGAGCAGGTCCGCACCCCGGCCCGCCAGCAGATCCGCGAACTGCCCGCGTCCGCGCTGCCCGAGCACGCCGCCAAGTGGGCCGAGGCGTTCGCCCCGCGGCTGCGGGTCCTCACCGACGAGCTGGAGCAGCTGGAGCGCAACCGCGACTCGATCGTGGACCGGCTCCGCGGCCTCGTGGAGTCCTCCCTCGCGACCCTCCGCTCCGCCCAGCGGCTCTCCCGGCTCCCCGAGGGCCTCGGAGAGTGGTCCGGCCAGGAGTTCCTGCGGATCCGCTTCGAGGAGCCCGACCAGGCCACCCTCGCGGAGCGGCTCGGCGAGGTCGTCGACGAGGCCACCCGCGCCGCCGTCAAGAAGAACTCCGACCTGCGGCGCGACGGCATGTCCCTGCTGCTGAGGGGCGTCCAGGCGGCCCTCGAACCCAAGGGCGTCTCCGTCGAGATCCTCAAGCCGGACGCGGTGCTCCGCGCCGAGCGGGTGCCCGTCGGGCAGATGGGTGACGTCTTCTCCGGCGGGCAGCTGCTCACCGCCGCCATCGCCCTGTACTGCACGATGGCGGCGCTCCGCTCCAACGATCGGGGCCGCGACAAGCACCGGCACGCGGGCACGCTCTTCCTCGACAACCCGATCGGCCGTGCCAACGCCACGTACCTGCTGGAACTCCAGCGGGCCGTGTCCGACGCCCTCGGCGTCCAGCTCCTGTACACGACCGGCCTGTTCGACACGACCGCGCTGGCCGAGTTCCCGCTGGTCATCCGGCTCCGCAACGACGCCGACCTCCGGGCGGGACTGAAGTACATCAGCGTGGAGGAGCACCTCCGCCCCGGCCTGCCGCAGCCCGGCGCGGAGGGGGAGGCCGTCCACGGCGAGATCACCGCGACCCGGATGTTCCGCCGCCACCAGTCCGACGACCCCGCCCCGGTCCCCTCGTCCTGACGGGAAGCGGACGGGCCGACGGGAGGCACGCACGAACGACCCGTCCCCCTCAGGGAACGAACGACCCGTCCACCTCCGGAAACGCACGAACGGCCCGGCCCCCTCACGGGGCCGGGCCGTTCGCCGTCGTCCGCGGGATCAGGCGGCCTCGGACAACTGTGCCGTCTCCGACCGGCCCTCCTCGCGCCGCTCACGGCGTGCCTGGCGCGCCGTGCTGCTCGGCTCCGACACCACTCCGTTGCGCTGGCGCCACACCTGGCGGGTGATCCAGACGTCGAGGACACTCCACGTGGCCACGACGGTCGACACCACCGAACTGATGGTCATCGGAAACGCCAGCCAGGCCCCGGCGATCGTGCAGTAGAACGCCACCACGGCCTGGACGAGCGTCACCGAGGTGATCATCACGGCCCGTACGGCGGCGTTCCGGACCGGGTCCGGCATCCGCTGCCGGCCCTTCGTGTCCTCCACCCACAACTGACGCGCGAACCGCGCCTCGTGTTCCATTGTTCCGTCACTCCCCACCGCTGAAAGACCCTCAGGGTTGGCTGCCCGTTGTGAGCGCCTTTACGCGGACAGAACCCTCCCCGTACCTATTGACGCACGGCAGAGGGAAAAGGTTTCGCCCGCCCCGGGGTGAACGCGACCGGAGTCCGACCGGAACGAACACTTCCAGCCATCCCCGCCGGTGGGGGGAATGGCATGCCATCAGGTGTCCTACGCCACAGTGGCCGATCCCAACTCCCCGAATACCAGGACAAGTCATGATCAACGCTCACTCGACAGGCTGAAAATCGCGCGGACGTGCCTTCGAGATGGCCGTGATGCAGTAGTAGGCTCGCGCCGCCGTTTGTTTGAAACCGAAGGTTGACGCCGCGTGTTGACGCCGGATGTCACGAACGTGAAGGACCTCCGTGGCGCGCGGGGGCCGAGCAGGGGGAGGCCATGCGCTTTCGCGGGAAGTCCATCCGCCGGAAGATCGTGGCGTTGCTCCTCGTACCGCTCGTCTCCCTGACCGGTCTGTGGGGTTTCGCCACGGTCCTCACCGGCCGCGAGGCCGACCAACTCCTCGACGTGGGCTACATCGTCGAGAAGGTCGGCTACCCCCTGGAGGACACCGCACGGGTCATCCAGCTCGAACGCCGGCAGTCGCTGATCTACCTCGCCGACCCCCGGGGCTCCGACGCCCTCGACTCCCTCCGCGAGACCCGCCGGGCCACCGACCGGCAGATCGCCCGCATCCGCGCCAACGCCGAAGACCCCGGCGTACGCGAGGAGATGCGGCCCGTCACCGCCCAGCGCCTCAACTCCCTCCTCGAAGCGCTCGACGGCCTCGCCTCGCTGCGCCGCTCCGTCGAGAAGCGCAGCATCGGCCGCATGCAGGCCCTCGACTTCTACAACCGGCTCGTCGACCCCTGCTACAGCTTCCTCGTCACCCTGCACGCCCTCGAGAACGTCGAGATGGACAAGCAGGGCCGCGCGCTCGTCGGCGTGACCCGCGCCCGCGAACTGCTCTCCCGCGAGGACGCCCTCGTCCTGTCCGCGCTCGTGGCCGACCGCGTCACCACGCAGGAGATCCGCGCGATATCCGACCTCGTCGCCAACCGCGAGCAGTTCTACGCGGTCAACCTCGAACTCCTGCCCGCCGCCGAGCGCGAGCGCTTCGAGAAGTTCTGGCGCAGCCCCGACACCCAGCCGCTGCGCACCGCCGAGAACGCGATCATCACCGAGGGCGCCACCGACAGCCCGCGCGCCGTCACCGCCGCGCGCTGGCAGGACCAGGCGAGCCCCGTCCTCGACGACCTCGCCCGCGAGAACACCGCCGCGGGCGACCGCTACCAGGACCGCGTCCAGCCCGCCGCCTACAGCGTCCTCCTCAAGGTCGGCGTGGCCGGCGTCCTCGGCTTCCTCGCGCTGCTCGCCTCGATCGCCATCTCCGTCCGCATCGGCCGCGAACTCGTCCGCGACCTGCGGCGCCTCCAGAAGGAGGCCCAAGAGGTCTCCGGCGTGCGCCTGCCCAGCGTGATGAGGCGGCTCGCCGCCGGCGAGCAGGTCGACGTCGGCACCGAAGTGCCCCACCTGCGGTACGGGGACGACGAGGTCGGCCAGGTCGGCCAGGCCCTCAACACCCTCCAGCGCGCCGCCGTCGAAGCCGCCGTCAAGCAGGCCGACATGCGCCGCGGCGTCTCCGAGGTCTTCGTCAACCTCGCCCGCCGCAACCAGGTTTTGCTGCACCGCCAGCTGACCCTCCTCGACACGATGGAGCGGCGCACCGAGGACACCGACGAGCTGGCCGACCTGTTCCGGCTCGACCACCTCACCACCCGCATGCGCCGGCACGCCGAGGGCCTCGTCATCCTCTCCGGCGCCGCCCCCTCCCGGCAGTGGCGCAAGCCCGTCCAGCTCATGGACGTGGTCCGCGCCGCCGTCGCCGAGGTCGAGGACTACGAGCGGATCGAGGTGCGCCGGCTGCCCCGCCTCGGCGTGGGCGGTCCCGCCGTCGCGGACCTCACGCACCTCATCGCCGAACTCCTCGAGAACGCCACCGTGTTCTCGCCCCCGCACACCGCCGTGCAGGTGCTCGGCGAGCGGGTCGCGAACGGCTTCACCCTGGAGATCCACGACCGCGGCCTCGGCATGAACCCGGACGCCCTCCTCGACGCCAACCTGCGGCTCGCCGAGACCCCCGAGTTCGAACTCTCGGACACCGACCGCCTCGGCCTCTTCGTGGTCAGCCGGCTCGCCCAGCGCCAGAACGTCCGGGTCTCGCTCCAGACCTCCCCGTACGGGGGCACCACCGCGGTCGTCTTCATCCCGGCCGCGCTGCTCACCGACGCCCCCGAGACCCAGGGCGCCGGATTCCGGCTGGACCGCAAGTCCCTGGAGCGCGTGGAGAGGCCCGAGGACGCGTCCCCCGACAGCGGCACGATGCCGCTCCGCCGGCCGGCCCTCGCCAGGGTGCCGGACGCGGCCGAGGCGCCCGTCCCGCTGGACGGCCCGGTCGAGCTGGAGGCCCCGCTCGGCAGCGACGACTTCGACGTGCTCATCGACCGGTCCGCGGACCTCCTCGACACCGAGAGCGAGCGCGGCGGCCTCTTCCGGCCCCGGGACCGGCGCCGCGGCGGACTCGCGCCGGCGAACGAGCAGCACCAGCAGGCCCCGGACCAGACGACCCGCCGCGGCGAGGACGACGCGCCCGCCGACGGCGCCGTCGCCGGCCCCGTACCGCTGCCCCGCCGCCGTACCCCCACGCTCGTCGTGGACCACGGCCGCCGGGTCGACGAGCCGGACCGCGCGGGCGGGCCCGACCGCGTCCACCCGCTTCCGGAGCGCGCCCATCCGCTTCCCGGCCGGGCGCACCCCGACCAGGGCGGGGCGACCGAGCGCCCCGGCGCCTCCCGGCCGCACGCCCACCGCGCCGGCCAGGACGCCCCGACCGGCTCCGCGCGCGCCACCGGCCCCACCCTCGTCCCCGTACCCCCGCAAGGCCCCGTGCCGCCGGCGGGCCTCCTGCCGGACGGCCTCGTACCGGACGGCCTCGTGCCGCCGGAGAGCCACGACCCGTTCGGCGGGCTGCCCCGCCGGGTGCGTCAGGCGAGCCTCGCGCCGCAGCTGCGCGAGGGCGACCGCCCGGCCGACCGCGGCACGGGAGCGCGCGCCGGATCGCGTACGACCGCCGACGACCAGCGACCCGAGTCCTTCGAGCGCGACGCCGAGGAGGTACGCGCGCGCATGGCCGCCATGCAGCGAGGCTGGCAGCGCGGGCGACGGCACGACGCCGGCCAGGACGACCCGACAGCACCAGGAACGACACCCGAGGGGGACGGTCGATGACCGCACCGAACGCCGCAGCACACAGCACCACCTCCGGCCACGGACACGGAAACGGCGAGTTGAACTGGCTCCTCGACGAGCTCGTCCAGCGCGTCGGCTCCATCCGGAAGGCCCTGGTGCTCTCCAGCGACGGCCTCCCCACCGGCGCCTCCCAGGAGCTCACCCGGGAGGACGGCGAGCACCTGGCCGCGGTGGCCTCCGGCTTCCACAGCCTGGCCAAGGGCGTCGGCCGCCACTTCGAGGCGGGCAAGGTCCGCCAGACGGTCGTCGAGCTCGAGGACGCCTTCCTGTTCGTCACGGCGGCCGGCGACGGCAGCTGCCTGGCCGTGCTCGCGGACGCCGACTCCGACGTCGGCCAGGTCGCCTACGAGATGACGCTGATGGTGAAGCGGGTCGGGGCCCACCTCACGACGGCACCCCGGACCGGCCTGCCCTCGGGAGGGTGAGCGGGACGGCATGAGTGACGCAGCCGAGCGGAACCAGCTGAAGCAGGGCCGGACCCCCGGCCACCACCACTGGTTCGACGACGACGCCGGGCCCGTGGTCCGTCCGTACGCGATGACCCGTGGCCGGACCAGCGCCGCCACCCGCCACCGGCTCGACCTGATCGCGGTGGTGGTGCCCGAGCCCGCGGCGGACGACCCGGGCCGGGACCAGACGCTCTCCCCGGAACACGTGGAGATCGTCGAACGCTGCTCCGAGCAGCCCCAGTCGATCGCCGAGCTCGCCGCCGGCCTCGACCTCCCCGTCGGGGTGGTCCGGGTCCTCGTCGGCGACCTCGTCGAGGACGAACTCGTCCACGTGACCCGCCCCGTTCCGCCGGCCGAGCTGCCGGACGTGAGCATTCTTCGCGAGGTGATCAATGGCCTTCGGGCGCTCTAGCCGCAAGAAGTCCTTCGTCGAACCGGTGACCCTGAAGATCCTGGTCGCAGGCGGCTTCGGGGTGGGCAAGACGACGCTGGTAGGCGCCGTCAGCGAGATCCGGCCGCTGCGGACCGAGGAGATCCTCAGCGAGGTGGGCCGTCCCGTCGACGACCTGCACGGCGTCGAGGCCAAGACGACCACCACGGTCGCCATGGACTTCGGGCGGATCACCCTCCGCGAGGACCTCGTCCTCTACCTCTTCGGCACGCCGGGCCAGGACCGCTTCTGGTTCCTGTGGGACGAGCTGGCGCAGGGCGCGCTCGGCGCGGTCGTCCTGGCGGACACCCGCCGCCTGGAGGACAGCTTCGCCGCCATCGACTACTTCGAGCGGCGCGGCATCCCGTTCACGGTGGCCGTCAACTGCTTCGAGGGCGCGCAGCGGTTCCCCGCCGAGAGCGTGCGCGGCGCGCTCGACCTCGACCCGGAGGTCGAGCTCCTGATGTGCGACGCGCGCGACCGCGAGTCGGTGAAGAACGTCCTCGTGGCCGTCGTCGAGCACGCCCTCGTCCTCGCCGACCGGACCCACGCGGCGGCGACGACCTGACGGGAGGCCCCCACCGGGGCCTCCTCCGCGACCAGCACCGGGCGCGCGCCCTCGGCGGACGGCGACCGTCGACCCACGCCGCGAGGACCGCCCGCCGCGCGCCCTCAGCGCACCGCCACCACCGCCGAGCCGTGCCCGAACAGACCCTGGTTGGCGGTGACGCCGACCCGCGCCCCGGGCACCTGGCGGTCGCCCGCCGTACCCCGGAGCTGCCAGGTCAGCTCGCAGACCTGGGCGATGGCCTGGGCGGGCACGGCCTCCCCGAACGAGGCGAGCCCACCGCTGGTGTTGACGGGCAGCCGCCCGCCGAGCGCCGTGGCGCCCTCCCGGAGCAGCTTGGCGCCCTCGCCGGCCGCGCAGAGCCCGATGTCCTCGTACCACTCCAGTTCCAGGGCGGTGGACAGGTCGTACACCTCGGCGAGGGACAGGTCGTCGGGCCCGATCCCCGCCTCCTCGTACGCGGCGCGGGCGATCGACGCGCGGAAGGTGCGCGCGGCGGGGGAGACCGCCACCGCCGAGTCGGTCGCTATGTCGGGGAGGTCGAGCACCGCCTTCGGGTAGGTGGGGGAGACCGTGGACACCGCCCGCACCCGGACCGGGTCGGGGTGCCCGTGGCGCCGTGCGAACTCCATGCTGGAGAGCACGAGCGCGGCGCCGCCGTCGGAGGTGGCGCAGATGTCGAGGAGCCGCAGCGGGTCGGCGACGACGGCGGAGGCCGCGACCTCCTCGGCGGTCACCGCCTTCCGGTACCGGGCGAGCGGGTTGAGCGCCCCCACCGCCGCGTTCTTCACCTTCACGCGGGCGAAGTCCTCGGCGGTGTCGCCGTACAGGTCCATCCGGCGGCGCGCGGAGAGCGCGAAGTACGCGGGGTTGGTCGCCCCGAGGACCCGGAACCGCAGCCAGTCCGGGTCGTCCGGGCGTTCGCCGCCCGCCGGGGCGAAGAACCCCTTGGGCGTCGAGTCCGCGCCGACGACCAGGACCACGTCCGCCAGCCCGGCGAGGATCTGCGCCCGCGCGGTCCCGATGGCCTGGCCGCCCGAGGCGCAGGCGGCGTACACGCTGGTGACGCGTGCCCCCTGCCACCCCAGCGCCTGGGCGAAGGTCGCCCCGGCCACGTATCCCGGGTATCCGCACCGCACGGTGTCGGCGCCGACGACCGAGCCGATGTCGGACCACTCCAGACCGGCGTCGGCGAGCGCGGCGCGGGCGGCGGCCGTCCCGTACGAGACGAAGCTCCGGCCCCATTTGCCCCACGGGTGCATCCCGGCCCCGAGGACGGCGATGTCGTTCACGACCGCTCCTCCCGCCGCTCCTGTGCCACGGGCCGCCAGTTCCAGGTGGTCCAGACGTGCCGGTCGTCCTCGTTCAGGATCCCCGGCACCACCTCGACCTCCGTGCCGACGGTCAGATCGGCCGTCGACACGCCGGGCGCGGCCTGCCCGAGCACCACCATCGCCTCGGCCGCCAGCTCGACCGCGACGAGGGTGTACGGCTCCCAGGGCGCCTCCGGGTCGGAGACGTAGGGGGCGGGCGGGCGGTAGCGGCCGTCGGTGTACGACCAGACCCGGCCGCGCGGCGAGAGCGGCACCTCCGCGAGCTCGCCGCCGCCGGGGCAGCCCGGGTTGCGGCACCAGCCGTCCTCGCGCGGGAAGAAGACCGACGCGCAGGCCGAGCAGCGGGTGCCGAGCAGCCGGAACTCCGCCTCCGGCACGGTGTCGTCGGTGAACCAGCCGTCCACCACCGGTCTGCGCGTCCGCGCCATCGAGGCCTCCCGTACCGCCGATCACCACTGATCTGACGAACCGTCAGGAGTGTGGCACGGGCCGGCCCCGACGCGGAAGACTCAGTGCCCGGCCACCGACCGCCTCGCCACCGGGAAGTCGAAGAACGTCGAGGGGAACGGCTCCGGCTTGAACGTGAAGTGCCACCACTCCTCCGGCAGGTTCACGAAGCCCTGCTCGGCCAGCACCCCCTTGAGGAGCTGCCGGTTGGCCCGCTGGACCCCCTGGATCCGCGGGTCGTCGGTGTGCGACCGGGTGTCGAAGCAGTCGTACCCGGTCCCCATGTCCACGGAGTTGTCCGGAAACCGCTCCTCGCGGGGCGCGTAGCACTCCACCAGCCGCTCGCCCGGCACGTACGCGCGCGTGGGCACCGCCGGCAGCCGCACCACCGTCAGGTCCACCGTCGAACCCCGGCTGTGCCCCGACTTCTCCGCGATGTAACCGTCCGCGAACAGGCGGGACTTGTCGACCAGCGGATAGAACTCCCCCTTCATCCGCTCGTCCGCCAGGTCCTTCGCCCAGCGCACGAAGTGGTCGACGGCCCGCTGCGGCCGGTAGCAGTCGTACACCTTCAGCGAGTAGCCCCGGGCCAGCAGCCTCACCTGCGCGCGGTGCAGCGCCTCGGCCGCCGGCCGGGTCAGGATGCACAAGGGCTGCCGGTAGCCGTCGACCGGCTCGCCCACGAAGTTGTGCGCCGTCGTGTAGCGCATCTCCTGGATGATCGTCCGGTCCACCGAGCTCAGCGCCACGAACTCCCGTGGCGCCTTCGGCTCCGGCGCGGCGGACGCCGGGGGAGCGGGGGCCGCGACGGCTCCCGAGACGGCGAGCAGCCCGGCCGCGGCCGTGACGGCGAGGGTACGTAAAGCGGATGCGAGTCCTGTCATGCGCACCGTCTACCAGTTCCGGCAGCGCCGGGAAAGAGCGATCGCGTATGCGGGAAAGGCCGATGGCGTACGTGGCGAAGGCCGATGTGGCGTACGCGGGAAGGGACGATCGCGTACGCGGGAACGGGCGATCGCGTACGCGGGCAAGGCCGATCGCGTACGGTCGGGCCGTGAAGGACTCCCACTGCTCCTCCTGCGGCGCGGCCCACACCGCCGGCGCCGGCTGGCCCCGCACCTGCCCGGCCTGCGGCGACACCGCCTACCGCAACCCGCTGCCCGTCGCCGTCGCCCTCCTCCCCGTCACCGATGGACCGGGGACCGGACTCGTCGTCATCACCCGCACCATCGAGCCCATGCGCGGCGGTACGGCCCTCCCCGGGGGCTTCATCGACCACGCCGAGGACTGGCGCGCCGCCGTCGCCCGCGAACTGCGCGAGGAGACCGGCATCACGGCCTCCGCCGCCGACGTCCGCCTGGCCGACGCCCTCAGCTCCCCCGCCGGCCACCTCCTCCTCTTCGGCCTCCTCCCGCCCCGCCCGGCCGCCACCCTCCCGCCCTCCGTCCCCACCGACGAGACCAGCGGCCACCACGTGCTCCACTCACCCCAGGAGCTGGCCTTCCCCCTCCACACGGAGGCGGTACGCAGATGGTTCGCGGGCCGCTACGAGTGACCGGCGACCGGCGGCCCACCCCGTGCGGCCGACGGCCCGGCGCGGACGGTTCACGGCCCACCCCGTGCGGCCGAGAGCCCACCGGACCCCGGACGGCTCACGGCCCCCCGTGCGGCCGAGAAGTCCACCCCGTGCGGCCCAAGCCGCCCGGCCGAGACCCGCACGCGTCTCAGGCCCGGGCAGCCGGCACCTCCGCTCCGGCGGCCGGGCGCGTCCCCCAGCCGTCGAGGCCCCTGACGCGCACCGGCAGCCCCGCCTCCTCCACCCCGTCGTCCGTCACCCGCTCGACGACCACCCGGCCGTCGACGAGACGCGACTGGTACCGCTCGATCTCGGCCGGCTCCCAGCCGTCCCCCGTGTCCCGTACGACGAGCCCGCCGCCGGTCCGCCCCGCGGCGGGCGCCCACACCTCCAGGGCGAGGCCGCCGTCGTCGCCGCGCACCGCGAGCACCGTCCCCGCCCGGGCCAGCACCGGCACCCGGGACAGCGGGGCGTCGAGCAGCACCTGCCCGGGGCCCTCGTACACCTGCCCCGTCGCCGTGTCGTACCAGTGCCCGCGCGGCAGCCGGACCGCCCGCCGGTCGGCCCCCCGCGTCAGGACCGGCGCCACCAGCAGCGAGTCGCCGAGCAGGAACGCGTCCTCGCAGTCCCGCAGCAGGCGGTCCTCCGGCGTCCCCCACCACAGCGGCCGCACGTACGGGGCACCCGTCATCCGCGCGAGCCGGGCGAGCGTCTCGAAGTACGGCCGCAGTCGCTCCCGTTCGGCCAGCGCCACGCGCGCGTGCTCCAGGACCTCGGGCCCGAACTCCCACGGCTCGCGCCGCCCCGCGTCGATCGCCGCGTGCGTACGGAACAGCGGCAGCCACGCCCCCAGCTGGTACCAGCGCAGGAAGAGCTCCGGTGACGGGCTCCCGTCGAAGCCGCCCACGTCGGGCCCCGAGTACGGCACCCCGCACAGTCCGAGCCCCAGGACCAGGGAGAGCGAGGCCCGCAGCCCCGGCCACCCCGTCGACACGTCGCCCGACCAGGTGCCCCCGAACCGCTGCATGCCCGCCCAGCCCGAACGCGAGAAGAGGAACGGCCGCTCGTCGGGCCGCAGTCTGCGCAGCCCCTCGTAGCCGGCGCGGGCCATCGCGAGCCCGTACACGTTGTGCGCCTCCCGGTGGTCACCGCCCCGTCCGTCCAGGTCGTGCCGCGCCGAACGGGGCAGCGTCGGGTCACCGAAGGGCATGAACGACACGGGCTCGTTCATGTCGTGCCAGACGCCGGAGAAGCCCTGCCGCAGCCGCTCCTCGTACAGCCCGCCCCACCACTCCCGTACCGCGGGATCGGTGAAGTCCGGATACGCGCACGTGCCCGGCCACACCTCGCCGTGGACCTCCCGGCCCCGCCCGTCCCGCACGAACGCCCCGGCCGCCCGCCCCTCCTCGTACACCGCGTTCCCCGGCTCGGCCGGCACCGCCGGGTCCACGATCGACACCAGCCGCACGCCCTGCTCCCGCAGCTCCGCGGCGAGTCCCGGCAGATCGGGGAACTGCTCCCGGTCCACCGTGAACACCCGGTGCCCGTCGTAGTGGTCGATGTCCAGGTGAACGGCGGACAGCGGAAGCCCCCGCTCCCGGTACCCGGCGACCACCCGCCGCACCTCGCGCGCGCTGCCGAACCCCCAGCGCGCGTGCTGCGGGCCGAGCGCCCAGGACGGCGGCAGTGCGGGCGCGCCCGTCAGCGCCGCCCAGCCGTGCAGCACGCGCGCGGGGGTGCCGACCACCACCCAGCAGCGCAGCGGCCCGCCGCCCATCCGCACCTCGACGCTGCCAGGCCGGTCGTGGCCCGAGCCGTCCCCCTCCTCGCCCTCGGCCAGCGTGACCCGGCCCTCCCAGGAGTTGTCGTGGAACGCCAGGTGCGTGCCGGCGTCCGCGACCACGAACTGCACCGGCATCGTGATGTACAGCGGATCGTCGCCCGGCGTGAAGCGCCCCTTGGGGTCCGTGTTCCACAGCCGGTACGAGCCGTTCCGCAGCCGCGGCCCCGCCGACCGCCCGCCGAGCCCGAAGAACCGCGCGTCCGCCGGCACCTCACTGCGCTGCACCCACCGCGCCTCCGTCCCGCCGGGCCGCTCGTCCTTTCCGCCGGCCACCGGCTCCCACCAGCGCGGCGGCAGGTCCCGCCGCAGCATCACCCCACCGGGCGTGCGGATCTCCACGGCCCCGTGCCGGGACACCGCGACCGTCACCCGCTCGGACACGATCCGCCACCCGCCGTCCGTGTCCGGCTCCAGCACGGCCCGCGGATCAGGCTCAGGCGCCCCCGCGGCGACGGCGTACGAGGGCAGGGGCCCGGCCCCGTCCCAACCCCAGAACACGGTGCCGCCCGCCGACACGCAGATCCGCAGCGAGGAACGTGCGAACCGGACGGTTCCCCCACCCGGCCCCGCCTCCGCCTCCACCGCGAGCCCCGGCACGCGCGCCCGCTCCGCCCCGCGCGGCGGCAGCCCCCACGCGTCCGCACGGTGCCGCCGCCACGCCGCCCGTACCGTCCGCAACCCCTGTACCGAACCGAACACCTTGATCGAACCGAACACCTTGATCGAACGCACCCGTTCACGACCGTCCATGACGATCACCCTGCCACCCACCTGGGGCGATACAAGCTTCGTTCAACTTCCGTTCACCCATGGTGGGAGCACATATTCAACTGGCCGACCATGGGCGGCCAGCCCTGGTGCGAAAGACGATCACATGGCATCGTCCTGTCAGCCGCGTCACGCGCACACCCCAGCACGTGCGCCCGACACACGCCGACCCCGCGTACAGCCAGGGAGCCACCCGATGACATCAGCCCAGACCGATCCGCTCTGGCAGCCGGACGACGAACGCATCGCCTCGGCTGCCGTCACCCGCTTCCAGTCCTGGGCGGCCGAACACCACGGCGCCCCGGCCGAGGGCGGCTACCCGGCGCTCCACCGCTGGTCGGTCGACGAGCTCGAAGCCTTCTGGCAGGCCATCGCCGAATGGTTCGACATCCGCTTCGCCACCCCGTACGAGCGGGTCCTCGGCGACCGCGCGATGCCCGGCGCCGAGTGGTTCCCCGGAGCCACCCTCAACTACGCCGAGCACGCCCTGCGCGCCGCCGACGAACGTCCCCACGACACGGCGCTGCTCCATGTGGACGAGACGCACGACCCCGCGCCGACCACCTGGGCCGAGCTCCGCCGCCAGGTCGGTTCCCTCGCCGCCGAACTGCGCGCCCTCGGCGTACGCCCCGGCGACCGCGTCAGCGGCTACCTGCCGAACGTCCCGCAGTCCGTCGTGGCCCTGCTCGCCACCGCCGCCGTCGGCGCCGTGTGGACGTCCTGCGCCCCGGACTTCGGCGCCCGCAGCGTCCTCGACCGCTTCCAGCAGGTCGAGCCGGTCGTCCTCTTCACCGTCGACGGCTACCGCTACGGCGGCAAGGAGCACGACCGCCGCGACACCGTCGCCGAACTGCGGGCCGAGCTCCCCACCCTCCGGGCCGTCGTCCACATCCCGCTCCTGGGCACCCCGGCCCCCGAGGGGACCCTCGCCTGGGACGACCTCGTCGCCGCCGACGTCGAGCCGGTCTACGAGCAGGTGCCGTTCGCGCACCCCCTGTGGGTCCTGTACTCCTCCGGCACCACCGGCCTGCCCAAGGCGATCGTCCAGTCCCAGGGCGGCATCCTCGTCGAGCACGTCAAGCAGCTGGGCCTGCACTGCGACCTCGGCCCCGACGACGTGTTCTTCTGGTACACCTCCACCGGCTGGATGATGTGGAACTTCCTCGTCTCCGGCCTCCTCACCGGCACGACCGTCGTCCTCTACGACGGCAGCCCCGGCTACCCCGACACCGCCGCCCAGTGGCGCGTCGCCGAACGCACCCGCGCCACCTTCTACGGCACCTCCGCCGCCTACGTGATGGCCTGCGCCAAGGCGGACGTCCACCCGGGCCGCGACTTCGACCTCTCGGCCGTGAAGTGCGTCGCCACCACCGGCTCGCCGCTACCCCCCGACGGCTTCCGCTGGCTGCACGACGAGGTCCGCGACAACCTCTGGATCGCCTCCGTCAGCGGCGGCACGGACGTCTGCTCCTGCTTCGCCGGCGCCGTCCCCACCCTCCCGGTCCACATCGGCGAGCTCCAGGCCGCCGGCCTCGGCACCGACCTCCAGTCCTGGGACCCGTCCGGCAAGCCCCTCATCGGCGAGGTCGGCGAACTGGTCGTCACCAACCCCATGCCCTCGATGCCGATCCACTTCTGGAACGACCCCGACGGCAGCCGCTACCGCGACAGCTACTTCGAGATGTTCCCGGGCGTCTGGCGCCACGGCGACTGGATCACGATCACCGACCACGGCTCGGTCGTCATCCACGGCCGCTCCGACTCCACCCTCAACCGGCAGGGCGTCCGGATGGGGAGCGCCGATATCTACGAGGCCGTCGAACGCCTCCCGGAGATCCGCGAGTCCCTCGTCATCGGCCTGGAGGAGCCGGACGGCGGCTACTGGATGCCGCTCTTCGTCCACCTCGTCGAAGGCGCCACCCTCGACGACGAACTGATCGGCCGCATCAAGCGCACGATCCGCAGCGAACTCTCCCCGCGCCACGTCCCCGACGAGATCATCGAGGTCCCCGGCGTCCCCCACACCCTCACCGGCAAGCGCATCGAGGTCCCGGTCAAGCGCCTCCTCCAGGGCACCCCCCTGGCCAAGGCCGTCAACGCCGGCTCCGTCGACGACCTCGGCCTCCTCCACTTCTACGAGTCCCTCGCGGCCAACCGCCGCGGCTGACGAGCTCGTCAGGTCCTGTCCGGAAAGTCCCGCTCGGCTCGGGCCCGCCCGGCAGACCGCGGCAGGGGCCGTGACGGGCCCCGGCCGCTCCCGCCCACGACCGGGGGCCCGCCGATCCGACAGGATCAGCGGGCCCCCGGCCGTACGGGCCGCCCCTTCCGGCCGACCTGCCGGGCTGGCCGACCCTTCACGTCAACCCCTCGCGTCAACCCCCTCGGGCAGCTCTCCCGTGGCACCGGCGGCCGCCTTGACCAGCACCGCCGAGACCCCGAGCACCGTCCCCGCACGTCCGGCCGACGTGTCCTCCGCGAGCACGGTCCGCTCCCCGAGGAACGCGGACGTCCTCCGGTCGAAGATCCACTGGGTCTGCTCGCCGTGAGCGGTACGGGCCACGGCGACGCCCTCGCGCCCGGCCGCGTCCCGCGCGGACGCCAGCACGGTCACGCCGGGGATCCGCGCCGCCGCCCCGTACAGCGCGGCGGTGACCTTCGGCGGGGCCCAGGTCTCCGCGAGCAGGGTCCCGATCGCGGTGAACGCCCGCTGGTCGGCGTCGCCGCCACCCGCGCGCGTGCCGTCCCGGACGAGCCGCAGCAGCACGTCCGGATCCGTGGGAAGGGCCGCCACGTACGCGTGCGTCGGGTTCGTCACCGACGGCGGCGCCGTCGCGAGCGTGGACTTCCGGGGGGTGGCCCCGCGGTGGTCGAGCTCGTACACGGGCAGCTCCGCGCCGAGCGGGGAGTCGGCGACCCCGGGCTCGCGCAGCAGCCCGGGCCGGCTGCCGTCGGAGGACAGCCACACCTCGCGCCGGTGCGCCGGCGGCAGCGCGGCGGTCCCGCCGTCCGCACCGCGCCCCGCGTACGCGACGAGGCTGCGGATGTACACGTAGCCGCCGGGCCCGGCGTCCGGCGCGGGCGCCGCCGCCGCGGCGAGCGCCGCTCCGGAAAGGACCCGCACGGCGTCGGGAGACGCCGACTCCCCGGCCGACACCCGCCCGGTGGAGGACCCGGCCGGCGTCTCCCGCGGCGCGAGCACGACGACACCCGCGATCACCGCGCAGGCCACCGCCGGCGCGGCGATCCAACCGCGCCCGCGCCCGCGCCGCGGACGGGCCGCGCGGACCGGACGGGCCCCCACGCCGTCCCCGGCCTCCAGGGCGGTCCGCAGGACGGCGTACCTGAGGTGCCGCTCCCGCTCCGGCGTCAGGTCCGGCACCGGCGGCGGGGGCAGCAACTCCGTGAGCTCGGAACGCAGGAGGTCGTCCGTGTCCGCGTGCGTCGTGCGGGGCGTGAAGGCGTTCATGCCTGGTTCTCCGTGTTGGGTCGGGGCGCGAGGGCCGGTCGGACGGTCGAGCGGACGGCGACGGCGCCGGACCCGACGAAGGGCGCGGTACCGGATCCGGGCGTCGGCCCGGTTGCGTCGAGGCGGCCGGGCCCGGGCGGGGCCCCCGTTGTGTCGAGGCGCCCGGGCCCGGATCCGGGCAGTACCCCGGATACGTCGAACAGCTCGGACCCGGGTACGGGCAGCGCCCCGACACCCGGGGAAGCCCGGCCTTCCGACGCGGATCCAGCGGCGACCTCCGCGGCGCGGGCCACGCCGCCCGGCCCCGGGGCGGGACCCCCGGCCGTGGCACCGCGCGCGGCCACCCGCCCGCCCGAGCGCACCGCGACGGCCGCCGACCGCTCCCGCCGCCGCGCCGCCCGCAGTTCCGCTTCGGCGAGCTTCCGGAGCCGCTCGCGGGCCCGGGACAACCGGGACCGCACGGTCCCGACGGGGACGCCGAGCGCCTCCCCGGCCGCCGCGTAGTCGAGGCCGGCCCACACCACGAGGGTGAAGACCTCCCGCTCACGCCGCCGGAGCCTGCCGAGCGCGACGCGGGCCGCCCGTACCTGCTCCCCGTCCGTCATCCGGGCGAGGACGTCGTCGGCGAAGTCCGGCAGGACGCCCCGCTCCGGGAGCCTGGCCAGCGCCGCGTCCCGCCGGCGCGCCTCCCGCGCGGCCCCGCGCATGATGTTGGTGGCGATGCCGAGCAGCCAGGGACGCAGGCTCCCGCCGTCGGCGTGCACCCGGTCGCGGCAGCGCCAGGCCTCCAGGAACGCGGCGGAGACGACGTCCTCCGCGGCCGCCCGGTCCCCGCACACCCGGTAGGCGTAGTGGTACAGCACACGAGCGTGCTCGTCGTACGCCTCGCCGAGCGCCGAGGGGTCCCCGGCGCGGAAACGATCTCTCATAGGTGATTCCACATCTGGCACTGGGCGCCGGTTCGTCCGGGTTCCCGTGACCTGGGCCACACGCCGCGCCGATGTGGCCCAGGTCACGGGAACGCCCGGCCCGCCGCGAGCAGTGCTGAGCATGAACGATCACTGGAACGCACCCCGTACGAACCCGGCCGCGAGCTCGGCGGGCGCTGGCCGCACGACCCCCGGCGCGAGCCGCCGCACGGTCCTGCGCAACCTGGCCGTCGCCACCGTCCTCGCCGGAACGACCCTGTCAGCACTGCCCCCGAGCGCCGTGGCGGCGACCGGAACCCCCGAGACGTACGCGCTGACGATCCGGCACCTCGACCGCACCGGCGCCGCCACCGGCGGCTACCTCACCCACGTCACCGGCGTCTCGGGCCCCGGAGCCGCCGAGGAGGCCGCGCCCTACGACGCGTCCGGCACGGTCACCGTCCGCCTGCCCAAGGGCCGCTACCTGCTCGACTCCACGCTGAACGGCCCCGACCCGGCCACCGGCACCGACTGGGTCGTCCAGCCCCGCCTCGACCTGACCGGCGACACGACCGTGACCGTCGACGCCCGCACGACCGCGCCGGTGGACGTCCGCCCGCCGGACCGGGCCGCCCGCTACCTGAACAGCATCGCCGTCGTCGAGGTCACCCACGAGGGCACGACCCGCTCCGCGAACGTCATGGTGGCGCGCGACGGACTGCGCGTGGCGCACCTCGGCCCCGACGCCGAGTCCGGCTCGGTCAAGGAATGGTTCGACACCTACTGGTCCGGCGCGAGCGCCGACTACGCGCTCGGCTACACCTTCACCTCCGGCCGCGCCCTGACCGGCCTCGTCAAGCGCCCCGCCACCGCCGACCTGGCCACCGTCAGGATCCGCGGAGCCGCCCCCGACGGATCGACCGACCCCGGATTCGTCTCGATCCAGCCCAGCGCCGGCCCCACGATCGGCCTGGCCTCCCCACTCGAGCCGCTCGACACCGCGACCGTCCTCGTGACCCCCGAGCGCGGCCGGTGGGACGTCACCCACTCCGGCCCCGCCGCGCCCGAGACGCCGCCCAACCGCTACTCCGCCGACGGGATCGCCGTACGCGCCGGCGCCACCACCACCCACACCTTCGGCAACGCCGTCTTCGGCCCCGTCCTCGCCGGCACGCCCGGCGCCCGCCCGGCGGGGGTCCGCGACGGCGACACCCTCGCGCTCGACATCCCCCTGCTCGCCGACGGCGACGGCCATGCCCCGAGCGCGCCCCGCTTCCACGGCGCCACCACCACGCTCCACCGCGACGGCGTCCTGATCGGCACCCGGCAGGGCGACCCCGGCCGCGCGCGGTTCACCACCACGCCCGGCCGCGCCGCGTACAGGCTCACCGCCACGGCGACCCACGGCAGCGGCCCGAGCGCCGGCGGCCGCGTCACCGCGTCCTGGACCTTCGCCTCGGCCGGCACCTCCGGCCCCACCGCGCTCCCGCTCAGCACCGTCCGCTTCGCCCCGGACCTCGCCCTCGACGGCACCGCCCCGGCCGGCACCCCCGTCCGGGTCCCGGTCACCGTCGAAGGCGCGGCCGCCACGACCGGCGTACGGTCCCTGGCCGTGTCGATGTCGACCGACCTCGGCGCCACCTGGACCCGCGTCCCCGTCGTCGACGGCCAGGTGGGCTTCCGCACCCCCGCCGCCGGCCGGACCGTCTCGCTCCGCGCCGAACTCACCGACACGAACGGCAACACGCTCACCCAGACCCTGCGCAACGCCTACCGCACCCGCTGAACCGCACCGCGCCCCGACACGCGCCGACGCTCCGGGAAAGGCCTCGACCCTCCCCGGAGCGTCCGCGCGTCACCTGCGGGCACGTCACCCGCCGTACGTCGCCTGCGCGTCCCCGAGCACCTCGGCGAAGTCCGCCGCGAGGCGCACCGCGTCCGCCGGTGCGAGCGTCGCCGTCGTGATCCGTACCGCGGGCGGCGCCGCGATCCGGAACCGCGCGCCCGCCGCGACCCACCAGCCCTGCGTCCGCAGCCCGTTCACCACCGCCGACTCGTCCCGCACCGGTACCCACACGTTCAGCCCGCTGGCGCCGACGGCACGGATCCCGTGTGCGCCGAGCGCGTCGATCAGTGCCGCCCGCCGCTCCCCGTACGCCGCCTCGCCCGCCGCCACCAGCTCCCGTACGGCCGGGTCGGCGAACAGGCCGGCCACCGTCTCCTGGAGCACGTGGCTGACCCAGCCCGACGTCATCAGCATCCGCCCGTCGTGGCGCGCCGCCGTGACCGCGTCGCACGCGACCCCGGCCCACCGCAGGTCGATGCCCAGGTGCTTCGACACGGTCCGCACCTGCGCCCACCGGCCGAGCCCCGCCGCCGCCAGCGTGTGGGCCGCCGCTCCGCCGATCTCCGCGTTGTGGTCGTCCTCGACGACGAGCACCTCGGGGAACTCCCTCAGCACCGAGACCAGTTCGTCCCGCCGCGACCGGGTGAAGAACGCCCCGGTCGGGGACTGGGCCCGCGGACTGCACACCACTGCGCGCACCCCGGCCCGCAGCGCCGTCCGCAGGGCGTCCGGTACGAGCCCCTCCCCGTCGACCGCCACCGGGACGATCCGCAGCCCGAGCGCGGGCACCAGGTCGAGCAGGTGGTGGAAACCGGGATCCTCCACGGCCACCGCGTCACCGGGCCGCAGCTCCGTCGACAGGAGCCGCGCGATGCAGTCGAGCGCGCCGTGCGCGAACGTCACGTACTCGGCGGGCACCCCGTCCCGCTCGAACCACTCCCTGGTCAGGTCCTCCAGGACGGCCAGGCGCGGCGCCGCGCGATGGGACCCGTACACGGGGGAGACGGCCGACGGCGGCCGCAGTACGGGCAGGAAGGCGGGATCCGGATGGCCGCCGGCCAGGTCCACGAGACCGTCGGGCACGCGCGGCGGACGCCGGGACGCCACCGAAGGCGCCTCCGCCACCACCGTCCCGCCCCGGCCGCGGGTGACGATCAGCCCCCGCTGCCGCAGCTCCTTGTAGGCCGTCGCCACCGTCCCCGGACTCACCCCCAGCATGTCGGCGAGCCGTCGCACGGGAGGCAGGGCGTCTCCCGGAGCCAGCCCCCCTTCGGCCACGCCCCGCTCGACGGACGCGGAAATCCCCTTGGCTGTCGTGCCCTCGATCACATATTGTGCTGCCACGTAACCAATTATGTATCAATACAAAAGAATGCGCAAGGGGGACCCATGAGCCGCACCACCCGCCCGCCCCGCCCACCCTTCAGGGACCGCATCCCGGGAGGCCGCGACGGACGCCGCATGCTCGTCATCGGCTTCATCGACAAGTGCGGCAGCGGACTCTGGTCCACGGCCATGGCGCTCTACTTCACCTACGTCACCGGCCTCGGCCTCGCCCAGGTCGGCCTCCTCGTCGCCCTCTCCGGCGCCGCCGGCATCGCCGGCGCCCCCCTCGGCGGCCGACTCGCCGACCGCTTCCCCCTCGTCCGCGTCATCATCTGCACCCAACTGCTGCGCGCCGCGGCCCTCCTCTCCCTCCTCACCACCGACGACTACCTCCTCCTCGTCCTCTTCTCCGCCGCCGGCGCCCTCCCCGACCGCGCCACCAACGTCCTCACCAAGCTGTACGCGGCCCGGGTCGCCGGCCCCGACCGCGTCCGCTACCAGGCCATCAACCGCACCACCTCCAACATCGGCTGGACCCTCGGCGGACTCGGCGCCGCGGCCGCCCTCGCCGTCGGCTCCACCACCGCCTTCCAGCTCCTGCTCGTCGGAGACGCCCTCTCCTACCTGGTGATGGCCGCCCTCACCCTCCGCTGCGCCGAACCGCCCTCCCCGGCCCCCTCCCGCGTCGCCGCCGCCTCCACCGACGCGCCCCCCGCCGCCGAGCGCTCCAACCCCTGGCGCGACCGGGGCTTCCTCGCCTTCACCGCGGGGGAGTCCGTCTTCTTCCTCCACGACTCGATCCTCCAGGTCGCCCTCCCGCTCTGGATCGTCCACGCCACCGACGCCCCCGTCGGCCTCGCACCCCTCCTGATGGTCCTCAACAGCGCCCTCGTCGTGGTCTTCCAGGTCCCGCTCTCCCGCTACGGCGGCACCACCGAAGCGGCCCGCCGCCTCTTCACCCCGCTCGCGACCCTCTTCGCCGCCGGCACCCTCTGCCTCGCCGTCTCCCCGCTCGGCGGCCCCACCCTCGCCGTCACCGCCCTGGTCACCGCCGCCGTCGTCCTCACCTTCGCCGAGATGCTCCACACCATCGCGTCCTGGGAGATCTCCATCGCCCTCGCACCCGACGACGCCCAGGGCGCCTACCTCGGCGTCCACGGCCTCGCCCAGTCCACCCAGCGCTTCGCCGGCCCCCTCGTCGTGACCGGCCTGGTCTCCGCCGGCCCCCTCGCCTGGCCCTTCCTCGGCGCCGCCCTCGTCGCCACCTGCGCCGCACAGCACCGCCTGGTCCGCCGACGCCTCACCGGACCGTCACTGTCAGTGGCGAAGGTTACGGTGAGTGAGCACTGATCGAAGCGTCACCAGGGGGAGACATGACCCGGACCGGCACCACCACGACCCGCCTCCGCCGCGCCCTGCGCCGCGAGGTCCCCAGCACCGTCGGCCTCCTCGCCGACGAGCACGACTTCACGGCCATGCGCCGCTACCGCACCTTCGCCTTCGACGACCACACCACCTACCTCCAGCAGGTCGAGGCCCTCCTCAAGACCCTCGCCGGCCAGGGCGGCCACACCACCGTCACCCTCTTCGACCCCGAGGAGTACGCGGCCTGGTGCACCGAGACCGCCCTCGACCCCGACCACCCCACCAGCCGCAGCCGCTTCACCGCCCACCTCGCCGCCACCGGCGCCCGCGTCACCTACACCGGGCAGCCCCTCACCGCCCTCCTCCCCGAGCTCGTCGACACCGCCGTCCGCCACGCCACCTGGCAGTACGCCACCACCGTCCTCGCCACCGCGGGCTCCTGCGCCGACTGCGGCGAGGACATCGGCCGCGCCGCCTTCGAACGGGCCGATCGCCTGCTCGGACGACTCCTGGAAGCCGCCGGACCCGGCACCCACCACCTCGTCTGCAGCGTCCCCGCCGCCGACGACCAACTCCTCGCCGTCCTCCACACCGACGGCACGACCCGACCGGACGACTCGAGCACCACCGAGTTCACCGCCGTCCTCGCCGCCGGCATCGCCCTCGCCGCACCTGCGGGACTCGTCCTCCGCACCGCCACCCCCGAGGTCCCCGACCACCTCCACGGCTGGCGCCTCACGGACGGCACCCTCACCCCGCTCACCGAAGCCGAGGTCTTCGCCGCCTACTGCACCGACGCCCGCACCGGCGAACCCCTCCCCCCGGAACCGGGAGTCGCCTACCGCGCCGGCTTCCCCCTCACCCCCGACCCCGACGACGACCACCCCTTCCACCACTGACCCCGCACATGCCGAAGGGGCCTCCCATCACCCACATGACGGAAAGCCCCTTCGATCAGTGCCGGACGCCCGGGATCACTCCCCGGACAGCACCGCCTGCGCGGCGATCCGCGCGTCGTGCGCCGTGTCCGCCGCACGCGCCGCGGCCGCGGCCCGCTCGCACTGGGCCAGCGTGTACTTGGCCAGCGTCGCCCGTACGTACGGGATCGACGCCGCACCCATGGACAGGGAGGTGACCCCCAGACCCGTCAGCACACAGGCGAGCAGCGGATCCGAGGCGGCCTCGCCACAGACACCACAGCTCTTGCCCTCGGCCTTCGCCGCCTCGGCGGACAGCGCCACCAGGTCGAGCAGCGCAGGCTGCCACGGGTCCTGCAGCCGGGACACCGCACCGACCTGGCGGTCGGCCGCGAAGGTGTACTGCGCCAGGTCGTTGGTGCCCAGCGACAGGAACTCGACCTCCTGCAGGATCGAGCGCGCCCGCAGCGCGGCCGAGGGAATCTCGACCATCGCCCCGAACTTCGCCCGCAGCCCCGCCTCACGGCACGCGTCGGCGAACGCCTTCGCGTCCGTACGGTCGGCCACCATCGGCGCCATGACCTCGAGGTACACCGGCAGCCCCTCGGCCGCCTTCGCCAGCGCGGTCAGCTGCGTCCGCAGCACGTCCGGGTGGTCGAGCAGCGACCGCAGACCCCGCACACCGAGCGCCGGGTTCGGCTCGTCCGCCGGCGTCAGGAAGTCCAGCGGCTTGTCCGCACCGGCGTCCAGCACCCGCACGACCACACGGCCCTCGGGGAAAGCCTCGAGCACCTTGCGGTAGGCCTCGACCTGCTTCTCCTCGGACGGCGCCTTCTTGCTGTCGTCCAGGAAGAGGAACTCCGTACGGAACAGACCGACACCCTCGGCACCGGCCTCCACCGCCGCGGGCACGTCCGCCGGACCACCGACGTTGGCCAGCAGCGGCACCTTGTGACCGTCCGACGTCGCACCCGGACCGCTGGACGTCGCCAGCGCGGCCTTCCGCGCGGCGGCGGCCTCGGTCAGCTCCGCCTTCTTCTCCTCGCTCGGGTCCACGAACAGCTCACCCGTGGAACCGTCGACCGCGATGAGCGTGCCCTCGGCCAGCTCACCCGCACCCGGCAGCGCCACGATGGCCGGCACACCCAGCGCCCGCGCCAGAATCGCGCTGTGGCTGGTCGGCCCGCCCTCCTCCGTCACGAAGCCGAGCACCAGCGCCGGGTCGAGCAGCGCCGTGTCGGCCGGCGCCAGGTCCCGCGCGATCAGCACGTACGGCTCGTCGCTGTCCGGCACGCCCGGCATCGGCACGCCCAGCAGCCGCGCGACGATCCGGTTCCGCACGTCGTCGAGGTCGGCGACCCGCCCGGCCATGTACTCACCGGCACCCGCGAGCAGCTCGCGATAGTGCGAGAAGGCGTCGTAGATACCGCGCTCGGCCGTGCTGCCGACCGCGATCCGGCGGTCGACGTCGGCGATGAGCTCCGGGTCCTGGGCGATCATCGCCTGGGCCTCCAGCACCGCCTGGGCCTCACCACCGGCCAGGTTGCCCCGGGCATTGAGGTCCGCAGCCACAGCCTCCACGGCCTGACGGGCGCGCCCCTGTTCGCGCTCCGCCTCATCGGCCGGAATCTGCTTGGCCGGCGGCTCGAGGACCGCCGTGCCCATGTGCCGGACCTCGCCGATCGCCACCCCGTGGCTGACGCCGACGCCTCGCAGCGTTGTCTCCATCTCACCCGTCTCCGATTGAGCGACGGCCCCGGCCGCCGCGTTGAATGTCGAACTCGCGGTCGTCACCAGGACGAACCGGCTCAGTTCCAGCCGAAGAGCTGGTCGCCGGCCTTCACGTCGGCGTCCTCGACGACGTCGACGAGCGAGTCCGCAGTGGCCTCCAGGGCCACGATCGGGCAGATGGGGGACTTGCCGGCGGCCTCGACCGCGGCCGGGTTCCAGCGCACGACGGCCTGTCCGCGCGTCACGGTGTCACCCTTGTTCACGAGGAGCTCGAAGCCCTCCCCGTTCAGCTGGACGGTGTCGATGCCCAGATGGGTCAGCACACCGTGTCCCTGATCGTCGACGACGACGAAGGCGTGCGGGTGCATGGAGACGACGACCCCGTCAATGGGGGACACCGCCTCCGAAGGCTCGCGCACGGGATCGATGGCGGTACCCGGACCGACCATCGCACCGGAGAAGACCGGGTCGGGAACTGCGGAGAGACCGATGGCGCGTCCAACAAGCGGCGACGTCACGGTTGTCATGGGAAGCCTCCCAGGGGCGGAGATTGTGTGGCGCCGTCACTACCTGTCCTGGACGGCGTACTGTTCTGAAGCGTATGTCATAGGAAGTCCCAGTTCCGCACGAGACGTACCAGTTGGGCGGAGCTAGGGACCACCAGCGATGATTTGCCTCTACTGGCGGTGGGATGTACTGTCGTACTCCTGCCTGACCCCAACGCGGCCTTGAGTCGCGGGTCGGCAGCACCTATCAAGCCAGATCCTAACCCCAGTGGTCTACACCTCTGCATGCTCGCGGAGGACGTGGTCAGCGGGACCGAGAAAGCCTGGTAATGTTTGACCCCGCCGGGAACGGGAAAAGCGAAAGCCAATTCCAATCCCAGCAGCCCGCTCCAGCGGGTGGCAGAAACGGAAATCGGATCTGCTAGACTGGAAACACGAAATACCGAAGGAAGCGCCCGGAGGGCCTGGAAACAGGAACGAAGGAAGCGTCCGCACCTTGAGAACTCAACAGCGTGCCAAAAATCAACGCCAGATTAGT